>NZ_JAFBCT010000001.1:1835875-2141854 GCF_016907835.1 Agromyces cerinus
CGAGAGATCGGCCGGACTCGTGCGCCCGGCACGCGCGGTCTCGGCGAGCGCGGCGATCGCGTCGGCCAGTTCGATCAGGGTCATCCGCTCGGCGCCCTTCACGTTGGGCACGACGAGACCGCGCTCGGTCGCGGCCGCGATGCCGAGGTTCACGCCGCCGAACCGCACGATCTCCTGCGCCTCCTCGTCCCACCGCGAGTTGACCTCGGGCGTGCGACGGGCGGCGATGCACACAGCCTTGGCGACGACCGTGAGCGGCGTCACCTTGCGGCCCGCGAACGCGCGATCGTCGCGCAACCCGCGGAGCAGCTCCATCGTGGCCGTCACGTCGACGGTCAGGAACTCGGTCACGTGCGGCGCGGTGAACGCGCTCCGCACCATCGCCGCGGCGGTGTGCTTGCGCACCCCCTTGATCGGGATCCGCGTCTCGGCGGGCGCTGCGCCGGCCGCGACCGGCGCTCCGGCGATCAGCGACGACACGTCGTCGGGCACCGGCATCGCGAGAGCGGATGCCGCGCGCTCGACATCGTCGCGGGTGATCAGGCCGCGCTCGCCGCTGCCGTCGATCGCCTCGAGGTCGAGCCCGAGATCGCGGGCGAGCTTGCGCACGGGCGGCGTCGACCGCGGACGTTCGGTGCGCGCCGTTGCCGCGGCGGGCCCCTGAGCGGCCTCGGCGGCGGTCGCGTCGGCCGGCGATTCGGGCACCGCGGGCACGAGGTCGGCGACGAGCGCCGAGCGGCGTGCGCGTCGCTTCGGGCCGGTCTCGGCCGCGGCGCCGTAGCCGACGAGGTTCGGCCCGGGTGCGGCCTCGGCCACGACGTCTGCGCCGGCACTCGACGAGGCCGGCGCCGCCGGGGCGGGCTGGGAGGAGGGCGACGCGGCGCCCGCGGCCGGGCTCGAGGCATCCGGTTCGCCGGTGTCGCAGGAGAAGAGCGGGGCGCCGACGTCGATCGTCTCCCCCTCGGCCGCATGCAGCGCCGTGATGACGCCCGCATACGGCGACGGCAGCTCGACGACGGCCTTCGCGGTCTCGACGTCGGCGATGATCTGGTTCAGCTCGACGCGATCGCCGACGGAGACGCGCCAGGCGACGAGCTCGGACTCGGTGAGGCCCTCGCCGAGGTCGGGCAGCGGGAAGTCGCGGATCATGCTCACGCCTCCACCCCGCTCAGCGAGTTCGGCCGGCCGAGCACCCGGTCGACCCCGTCGAGGATGCGGTCGAGGTCGGGCAGGTGGTGCCGTTCGAGCTTCGCGGGCGGGTACGGGATGTCGTGCCCGGTGACGCGCACGGGTGCGGCCTCGAGGAACTCGAAGCACCGCTCGGTGATCGAGGCGGCGAGCTCGGCGCCCACCCCGCCCTGCTGGCCCGCCTCGTGGGTGATCACGAGCCGGCCGGTGCGTCGCACGGACGCCTCGACGGTCGCGTAGTCGACGGGTGCGAGCGAGCGCAGGTCGATCACCTCGATCGACACCCCGTCTTCGGCGGCCGCGGTCGCGACGTCGCGCGCGGTCTGCACGAGCGCTCCGTACGTCACGAGGGTCACGTCGCTGCCGGTCGTCACGGTCGTCGCGACGCCCATCGGCCGGGCGTCGGCGAGGCTGGCCGTCTCGTCGACCTCGCCCTTCACGTGGTAGCGCCGCTTCGGCTCGAAGAACAGCACCGGGTCGTCGCTCGCGATCGCCTGTCGCACCATCAGGTACGCGTCGGCCGGGTTCGAGCACGCCACGACCCGCAGGCCGGCCGTGTGCGCGAAGTACGCCTCGGGCGACTCGGAGTGGTGCTCGGCCGCGCCGATGCCGCCGCCGAACGGCACGCGGATCGTGATCGGCATGCGGACGTTCCCGCGAGAGCGGTAGTGCAGCTTGGCGACCTGCGCGACGATCTGGTCGAACCCCGGGTAGATGAAGCCGTCGAACTGGATCTCGATGACGGGACGGAAGCCGCGGTACGCGAGCCCGACGGCGGTGCCGACGATGCCGGCCTCCGACAACGGTGTGTCGACGACCCGCTTCGCCCCGAACTCGGCCTTCAGCCCGTCGGTGACGCGGAACACGCCGCCGAGCGTGCCGATGTCCTCGCCCATGAGCACGACCTTGTCGTCGTCGGCGAGCGCGCGTCGGAGTCCGGCGTTGAGGGCCTTCGCGAGAGTGAGCGTGGTCATCGTGCGCCTCCTTCGGCGGTCTCGGATGCCGCGGCATCCGTGCTGTGCTCCGTCGATGCGTCCTCGAACATCGCGAGGTAGCGCGTGTAGTGCTCGCGCTGCCGCTCCAGGTGGCTGTTGGGCTCGGCGTAGACGTGGTCGAAGACCGTCAGCGGCGCGGGGTCGGCGATCGTCGTGATCGCGGCGCGCAGCTCGGCCGCCGCGCGATCGGCGTCGGCCGCCACCTCGCGCTCGAGGCCGGCGACGTCGACACCGGATGCCTCGAGCAGCGCGAGCACCCGTGCGAGCGGGTCGCGCTCGCGCCACTCGGCGAGCTCGTCGTCGGTGCGATAGCGCTTGGGGTCGTCGGCCGTCGTGTGCGGGCCCATGCGATACGTGACCGCCTCGATGAACGTCGGGCCTTCGCCGCGTCGGGCGCGATCGAGGGCGATGCGGGTGGCCGCGAGCACCGCGAGCACGTCGTTGCCGTCGACCCGCACGCCGGGCATGCCGAAGCCGTCGGCGCGGCGGGCGAGGTGCTGCTTCGACTGCAGGCCGACGGGCTCGGAGATCGCCCACTGGTTGTTCTGGCAGAAGAAGACGACCGGGGCGTCGAAGCTCGCCGCGAAGACGAGCGCCTCGTTGACGTCGCCCTCGCTCGTGGCGCCGTCGCCGAAGAACGAGATGGCCGCGGCGTCCGAGCCCTCCCAGGCCGCGCCCATGGCGTAGCCGGTGGCGTGCAGGGCCTGGGCGCCGATGATGATCTGCGGCACGGCCATGCCGTGCTCGAACGGGTTCCAGCCCGATGCCGCGGTGCCCCGCCAGACCGAGAGCAGCTCGGCCGGCTCGACCCCGCGCACCCAGGCGAGCGCGTGCTCCCGGTAGCTGGAGAAGATGAAGTCGTCGTCGCGGAGCGCGCGGCCGGCGCCGATCTGCGCGGCCTCCTGCCCGGCCAGCGGCGGCCAGAGCCCGAGCTCGCCCTGACGCTGCAGGGCCGTGGCCTCGGAGTCGATGCGCCGCACGATCGCCATGTCGCGGTAGAGACGGCCGAGGGCTCCGAGATCGATGTCGGCGATCCACGGGTCGAACTCCGCGTTCGCGTGGCGTTCGCCCGTGGGGGTCACGAGCTGCACGAAGTCGTCGGGCCTCGTCAAGAGGCCGGTGGCGTCTCGGTCTGATGGGGTCATCGTCGATCCTCGCTGTCGGCGGGCTCGCTTCGTGGGCTGCCCGCGCCCGGCGGCACTGCCGGATACCCAGAGCGTACGTCGATCTCGCACACAGCTCAACCAACCAGAGCTGCCTTGAGCATGTTGCACGGTTCGATCACGAGTTCGACTGCTATCGTGTGGCGTTATGACCGGTTACGACGCTGTCGACAAGGCGCTGCTGACGGCGCTCGCCCCCGACCCGAGGGCGACCGTGGTGGCGCTCGCCGACCGTCTCGGGCTCTCACGCAACACCGTGCAGGCGCGCATGGCGCGCCTCGAGGCATCCGGCGCCTTCCTCTCGTTCGAGCGCAGCATGGACCCGGCGCCGCTCGGCTACCCGATCGAGGCGTTCATCTCGGTGCACGTGCGCCAGAAGCTGCTCGGCGACGTCGTCGACGAGATCGGGCGCATCCCCGAGGTCATCCAGGCGCACGGGCTCTCTGGGGCGATCGACCTGCTCGTGCGGGTGGTCTGCCGCGACGCGCACGACCTCTTCCGCATCGACGGCGAGATCCTCGCGATCGACGGCGTCGAGCGCACCGAGACCTCGCTCGCGATGGGCGAGCTCATCCCCTACCGGCTCGCCCCGTTGCTCGAGCGCTGAGGCACCCCGGCGCCGTCGGCACCCCAGCGCCGTCGCGCGGGTCGCTCAGTCGAACGACTCGATGTACTCCTCTTCGGGCCCGAGCTCTGGGGCCGCGCGCAGCTCGAGCTCGTCGCCGCTGCGCTCGAGCTCGAGCACGGTGACCATGTTGACCCCGGCCCGCAGCACGGGCGCAGGCACGTAGAGCGTGACCTGCGGCCCGATCTCCCAGTACCTGCCGAGGAGGAAGTCGTTGACCCAGACGAAGCCCTTCGCGAAGCCGGGCAGCGCAAGGAAGGTGTCGGCTGCGGTCTCGACCTCGAACATCGCGGTGACGAACCCCGCGTCACCCGGTTCGACCTGCTCGACACCGTCGGCCGTCTCGCCCGCCGCCACCGCGACGGCAGCCTCGAGTTCGGCTGCACTCCACTCGGCGAGCGGGAGCGGCCGGCTCCGCCAGCCGTGCACGATCCGCCGGTCGATCTGCACCACGCCGAGGATGCCCTTGCCCTGGCCGAGCAGCGGCCCGTAGTTGATGCGGCCCTGGTTCTCGACGAGGATCTCGAGACTCACCCGCTCGCCCTTGCCCGTTACCTCGAGGCCGCTCTGGGCACTCACCGTGTCGACGACGCCGGCGAACCGGCCGTCGACCCAGACCTGGGCTCGGTCGTGCAGGCCGCGCATCGAGAGCGTGCTCGTGCCGCGCGGCAGGATCGGGGTCGCCTCGTACAGCACGAGTCCGGCGTCGAGTCCGAGCTCCTCGAAGCTCGCGGGCGCGACGGTCACGGATGCCTCGTGGCCGCCCACCGCCCGCAGCGCCGGCAGCAGCGCCGCGCCGGGCGCCGTCGGCAGACGCCGAGCCGCGAGCACGGCTCGCGCCTCGGGGATCGCTGGAGGCACGACGCCCGTGAACGCCTCGAGTCGCTGCCGCAGCATCCGACCCTTCCCGGTGATCGCGCCGTGCTCGCTCACCGGCGCATCCGAGTCGTAGCTCGTGACCGTCGGCTGCAGCACGCGGCCGTCGTGGTTCGCCCCGGACCAGAGGCCGAAGTTCGTGCCGCCGTGCGCCATGTAGATGCTGACGGAACCGCCGACCGCGAGGATCTCGTCGATCACGCCGACCGACCCGCCGGGCTCCCGCACATGGTGGCGCTCGCCCCAGTGGTCGAACCAGCCGTTCCAGTACTCGGCGCAGAGGAACGGCTCGCCGTCGCGGCGCGACCGCAGCAGTTCGGCCGCCTCGCGGGCGCGGGAGCCGAAGGTCGCGGTCGCCAGCACGTCAGGCAGCGTGCCGCCGTCGAGCATGAGCTCGGTCGGCCCATCGGCCGTGTAGAGCAGTTCGGTAACCCCTCGGTCCACGAGCGCGTCGCGGAGCCGGAGGAGGTAGCCGGCATCGTCACCGTAGCTGCCGAACTCGTTCTCGAGCTGCACAGCCACGACGGGGCCGCCGCGGCTCGCCTGCAGCGCGGCGAGGCGCGGGATGAGCTCGTCGAACCACTCCTCGACCGCGGTCATGTAGCGGTCGTCGCTCGAGCGAGGCCGGAGGCCAGGTACACCAGTCAGCCACGACGGCAGGCCGCCGTTGTCCCACTCGGCGCAGATGTACGGGCCCGGTCGCACGATCACGTCGAAGCCGAGCTCCCCGGCCAGTGCGATGAAGCGCTCGAGGTCGCGCCATCCGCTGAAGTCGGCCGGGCCGGGGCTCCGCTGATGGAAGTTCCACGCGATGTAGGTGTCGACCGTGTTGAGGCCGAGCGCGGCGAGGCGCTCGAGCCGGTCGCGCCAGAGGTCGGGGTGCACCCGGAAGTAGTGGATCGACCCGCTCAGCACGCGGTGCGGGGCACCGTCGCGGAACAGCTCGCCGTCGCGGAACGTGAGGATCGGCGCGGATGGCCCGGCGATCGACGTGGTCGCAGTCGCACTGTTCGCGGTCGCGCTGTTCGTATCGGATGGAGCGGGGCGGGTCACTTGATGGCTCCGGCGGTGAGGCCCGCGCGCCAGAAGCGCTGCAGGGAGAGGAAGGCGATGACGAGCGGGATGATCGAGAGGAAGGCGCCGACGACGACGGTGCCCGCGGGCACGTTGCCGTTGGAGGCCGACCAGCCGACGAGACCGACGACGACCGGCTGCAGGGAGCTGTCGTTCAGCACCATCGCGGGCAGCAGGTAGTTGTTCCAGACCTCGACGAACTGGAACAGGAAGATCGTGACGAGCGCCGGGGTCATGATGCGCATCGAGACCGAGCGGAAGATGCGGAACTCCCCTGCTCCGTCGAGCCGGCCTGCCTCGATCAGTTCGTCGGGCACCGACTGCGCGGCGAACACGCTCGCGAGATAGACGCCGAAGGGGCTCACGATCGAGGGCAGCAGCATCGCGAGCGGCGTGTTCAGCAGCCCGATCTGGTTGAACATGAGGAAGAGCGGCAGCGTGAACATGACCTTCGGGATCAGCACTGCGGCGAGGATGACGCCGAACACGACGCCGCGGCCGCGGAAGGCGTACTTCGCGATCGCGTAGCCGGCCATCGCCGAGATGACGGTGCCGATGACGGCGGCGGTGCCCGAGTAGAAGATGCTGTTCAGCATCCACGTGCCGAAGATGCCGTCGTTCACGTCGAAGACGAGGGCGATGTTCTCGACGAGGCCGAATCCGTCGAACCAGAGGCCGCTGCCGCTGAACTGGTGCCCGGCGGGCTTCGTGGCGGCGACGACGAGCCACCAGATCGGCATGAGGAAGTAGAACGCCGCGAGGAGCAGCACGGCCATGACGCCGGTGCGGCTCGCGAGCGTGGTGTCGCGCCGGCCGCGAGGCCGCGCGGCAGAGGCGAGGGTCGGGGTCAACGATCTCCCCTTCCGGTGATCTTGAAGAAGACGAACGAGGTGACGCCGACGAGCACGGCGAGCACGACCGACTCGGCCGCGGCGTACGGGTAGTTCTGCGCCGCCACCTGGGCCTGCGCCGCCATGAGGGGCGTGTACGTCGAGGTGATCGCTCCACCCGAGATGGACTTCAGCACGGTGGGCTCGTTGAAGAGTTGCGCGGAGCCGATGATCGAGAACACGGTCGTGAGAATGAGGGCCGGGCGGACCATCGGGATCTTGATGCTCCAAGCGGTGCGCCACGACGAGGCGCCGTCGATCTTCGCCGCTTCGAGGGTCTCGGCGGGGATGGTCTGCAGCGCCGAGTAGATGATCAGCATGTTGTAGCCGGTCCAGCACCAGGTGACGACGTTGGCCACCGACCAGAGGGCCAGTGCATCGCTGAAGAACGGGATGCTGAACCCGAACGTCGCCTCGAGGAACCCGTTGATCGGACTCGTGACCGGCGAGTAGAGGAACGACCACATCACGGCGGCGACGACGCCCGGCACCGCGAACGGCAGGAAGCTGCCGAGACGGAAGAATCCGCGGCCACGGGCCGACTTCGAGTCGATGAGCAGGGCGATGAAGAGGGCGAGTCCGAGCATGACGGGCACCTGCACCACGCCGAAGAGCAGCACTCGGCCGAGCGAGGCGAGGAACTCGTCGTCGGTGAAGACCCGGGCGTAGTTGGCGAACGGATCGAAGGCGAGGGTGGGCGCGGTGAGACCGAGTCCGTCTCGCTGCAGCGTGAAGAGGCTCTGGATGAAGGCGAACGCGATCGGAGCCAGGTACATCGCCAGGAAGAGCACGAGGAACGGGGTGAGGAACAGCCATGGCGTGCGCCACCTGCGCACACGTGCGCTTGCTCCGTTCGTGGTGACCGAGGTCATGTCGCTCCTTGTCGTGCGTGCGTCTTCGGAACGGATGGCGGGCCGGTGGTCCGGCCCGCCATCCGTTGGTTCGCGGCGCTGGCCGCGTGGAACCGGTGCTACTCGGAGACCAAGAGGCCCTGCGCCTCGAGCGCGTCGACCGTCTTCTCCTGCGTGGTCGTGAGCGCGTCGGCGATCGTGCCGGTGCCGGCCCATGCAGCGCTCAGCCCGTCGTCGAGGAACCCGACCGTCTCGGGCATGTTCGGCCCCCAGACCCAGCCTCCGGCGACGTGCTCCGAGGACTCGGTGAACACCTCGTAGATGTTCTGCCCGCCGAAGTAGTCGTCACCCTCGCTGAGCACGGGGAGCGAGAGCAGTTCGGTCGCCGCCGGGTAGAAGCCGGCCGACTCGACGAGTGCCGAGAACGTGTCGGCGTCGGTGCTCATGAAGTGCGCGAAGTCCCACGCGGCCTCGGGGTTGTCGCAGCCCTTCAGCACGGCCGTGCCGGAGCCGCCGACGTTGCCGGTGACCTCGTCGCCGGCGTTCCACTGCGGCATCGGCGCCACGGCCCACTTGCCGGCGCCGTCGGGAGCGCTGCCCTTGAGGATGCCGGCGATCCAGACGGCACCGACGTGCGTGGCGATGCTGCCGTCGCCGAGCCCGGTGTACCAGGACTGGTCCCACATGGGCGCGGGGCTCAGCAGGCCCTCGTCGACCATGCCCTGCCAGTACGAGGAGACCTGTTCGCCTTCGGGCGAGTCGATCGACACCTTCCACGAGTCGCCCTCGACGGCGAACCAGGGCGCCTGCGCCTGCCAGTCGAACCCGGCGTAGTCGTAGTTGAGGTAGGTGGCCGAGATGTACTTCGACGGGTCTGCCGCATGGATCTGCTGCGCCGCGGCCTTGTACTCGTCCCACGTGGTGGGCACGGCGAGACCGAGCGAGTCGAAGACCTCGGTGTTGTAGAAGAGGGCCATGGGACCCTGATCGACCGGCACGCCGTAGACGGCGTCGCCGACGCTCATCGCAGCCCAGGTGGCGGCGCTGAAGTCGCCCTCGTCGTCGGCGGCGACATCGGACACGTCTTCGAGCGCACCCTGCGCGGCGAAGCTCGTGAGCGTCTCGTAGCCGACCTGGCCGAGGCAGGGCGCGTTGCCCGCGGTCACGGCATTGAGCATCTTCTCGTAGCCGCCCTTGGCGCCGGGGGCCACCTCTTCGTAGTTGACCTTCACGTCGTCCTGCGAGGCGTTGTAGGCGGAGACGGCGTCGGCGTAGCCCGGAGCCCAACCCCAGAAGTCGATCTCGACGGGTCCGTCGGCCGTCGCGCCGCCACCGCTCGAGCAGGCCGTGAGTGCGAGGCCCACCGCGACCGCTCCGGCCAGACCGGCCGAGCGAAGTGCTGTCTTCTTCACTGAATCTCCCTTGAATGTGAATGCAGAGGTGCTGGCCGAGGGGCCGTCGTCGGACAGCATTACACAGATTGTTACCGATCTCAACAGCAGGAATCCCAAGTGCCATACGGAAAGCCGCGACATCCCCCACTGAATCGTGTCCGACGGGTATGATCGGTAACATCACCGCGGATGGAGGGCCCATGCCGCATTGACGCCCCGATGGAGCGACCATGAGCAGCACACCGAGATCCTCCGCCGGTCGGGCACCCGACATGGCCGACGTCGCCGCGCTCGCGGGCGTCTCGAAGCAGACTGTCTCGCGGGCGCTCAGCAATCACCCGAACGTCACCGCCCGCACCCGCGCGAAGGTCGAGGAGGCGGTCGCCCGACTCGGCTACCGACGCAACGCCGCCGCGAGCATGCTCTCGTCCGGCCGCAGCCGGACGATCGGCATCGTGAGCATGCCGACGCTCAACTACTCGAGTGCCGTCATCAGCTACGGCATGGAGCGAGCCGCACGCGCAGCCGGCTACGCCGTGAGCATGGCCACCACGACCTCCCTCTCCCCCGAGGCGATCGCCGAGGCGATGTCGCGCCTCGCCGAACAGGCCGTCGAAGGCATCGTGCTCGTCGTGCCGCTGCTCGTCGGCAGCGATGCCACCGAGGAGATCAGCCGCCGCATCCCCACGGTCACCATCGACGGATCGAGGTCGGCGTCGACCCAGGTCGTCGCCGTCGACCAGACCGCCGTCGGACGCATCGCGACCGAGCATCTGCTCTCGCTCGGCCACGAGACCGTCTGGCACCTCGCCGGGCCCGGCGAATGGGTCGAGGCCGGCGAACGCGAGGACGGATGGCGCGCGGCCCTCGGGGCCGCCGGTCGCGAGGCTCCCCCGATCCTGCGCGGCGACTGGTCGCCGGAGTCCGGCTACCAGGCCGGACTCCTCCTCGCCCGCATGCCCGAGGTGACGGCGATCTTCGCCTCGAGCGATGAGATGGCCTTCGGGGTCATCCGAGCCCTGCACGAACACGGACGACGCGTGCCCGACGACGTCTCGGTCATCGGCGTCGACGACATCGCCCTCGCCGCCTACTGCAGCCCCGCCCTCACCACGGTGGCCCAACCCTTCGAGGAGATCGGGCGGCTCGCCGTCGATCACCTGATCGAGGTCATCGCCGACCCCGACTCGACGCCCTCCACGCCGACCACCGTCGCCGCATCGCTCGTGGTGCGGGGCAGCACGGCAGCACCCGCCTGATTCTGAGCGGCGACGCCGTACGGACGTCGAGCGAACGCGCCCGTGCCGGAGATGCGCCCGTGTCGTAGTCTGGCGCCATGACCGGCAGAGGCCCGACGTCGCGTACGAGGCCGATCCGCATCGCCGTGCTCCGCTGCGAACGGCTCCCCGGCTTCGTGACCTGGGAGATCCCCGACGTGGAGTCGCTGTTCGACGACGACCGCCGACTCCTCGACGCCTTCGCCGAACGCGGCGTCGACGCCGAGCCCGTGGCGTGGAGCAGCGCCGAGATCGACTGGAACGCGTATGACGCCGTCGTGATCCGGAGCACCTGGGACTACGTCGATCGACTGCCGCAGTTCCTCGAGGTGATCGCGGCCATCGAGCGGTCGAGTGCCGCACTCCTCAATTCCGCGGAGGCGGTGCGCTGGAACGCCGACAAGCATTACCTCGACGACCTCGACCGCTTCGGCGTGCCCATCGTGCCGCTCGTGCGCGGAACGCCGGCCGCTGGAGCGCGGCTCCACGAAGCGGTCGCCGAGGCAGGCTGGCACGAACTCGTACTGAAGCCCGCGGTCGGCGTGGGCGGGTCGGGCGTCGTGCGCGCCGACGCCGCAACCCTCCGGGAGGCACTCGACGCCATCCCGCCCGAGACCGAGGTCATGGTGCAGCCCTTCGCACCGGCGATCCTCGACGAGGGCGAGCTGTCGTTCGTCTTCCTCGGCGACGAGTCGAGCCACGTGCTGCGAAAGCGTCCGGCCACCGGCGACTTCCGGGCGCACGGCATCTACGGCGGCACCGTGGAGCGAGCCACCGTCGACCGGTCGGACCTCGCGGAGGTGCAGTCGATGCTCGCGCGCCTCCCGTTCGACCTGCTGTACGCACGCGTCGACGTCGTGCGGCTCGACGGGCGGCTCGCCGTGCTGGAGTTGGAGCTCATCGAGCCGATGCTCTACCTCGGTCTCGCGCCGGGCAGCGCCGAGCGACTCGCCGATGCGACCCTCGCCCGACTCACTCGGTCGGCGCCCGGCTGAGCCCGCTTCGATCCCCCACCGGCGAGCGGTTCCGCGGGCACCGAAGAGTTGCAGAGAACTCGTTGCAAACAAAACCTTGCAAAGAGTCTTTTGCAGCGGTATCTTTGCAACATGGCTACTACGAACCCCGACGACATCACGGCCCAGCCGAGCAGCAGCCGCCACCCCGGCATCGATCACGTGCTGCCGTCGGCGAGCCTCAAGTCGCTCGCGCATCCGCTTCGCGTTCGCATCTACGACGAGCTCTCGGCGTACGGCCCGCTCACCGCGAGCGGGCTCGGCGAACGACTCGGCGAATCGAGCGGCTCGACGAGCTACCACCTGCGGCAGCTCGAAGGCGCCGGGCTCGTGCGCGAAGACACCACGCGAGGCAAGGGCCGCGAGCGCTGGTGGGAGCGCACGCCGGGGTCGATCGCGATTCCCGATGCCCGGTCGCTGCCGCCGGGCAGCGCCGACCGTCTCGCGGTCAAGCTCGTCGAAGACGAGTGGTTCCGCAAGCGCGAACAGAACTTCCGCGAGTTCCTCAGCGAGGGCGAGCACGTGTTCGACGACACGTGGCTCGACATCGCGACCTCCGACACCATCAACGTGCGGCTCACGCCCGAGCAGCTGCATCAGCTCGTCACCGACATCGACGCCGTGCTGAAGCGCTACATCGACGCCTACAAGCGCACCCCATCGGCCGGGTCCCGCCCGGTGCAGATCCACGTCAACGCGTTCCCGCTCGTGCGCGGGGAACCGACCGGCGGCGCCACGAACGACACCTCGAAGGACGACACCTCTCCGAAGGAGGAACGATGACCACTCTCCTCTCCCCCGATTCCGGACTCCTCTCCGGCTGGGCGGTGCGCAGCGGACTCGGGCTCGCGAGCTGGGGCCTGCAGCGCGAGGCCCGGCGCAACGATCGCGACCGGCAGCAACGCCGCATCGATGCACGGGCCACCGCAGCAGCAGCGCTCGCCGAGCGCGACGCTCTGCACCGCAGCGCCGGCTTCCTGCCCATGTGAGTCGAGCATCGACTCGCACCTCGCGTCAGCCGAAACGACGGATGCCCCGCCCGAACGAATCGGGCGGGGCATCCGCTGGTTGACTGCGACCTACGCGTCGGCGCCCTCTGCGGGCTCCTCGGCGTGCGTGCCGGCGGTCTCGCGACCCTCGGTGTCGGCCTCTTCAGCCAGCACGGGGGCGAGCGACAGCTTGCCGCGGTCGTCGATCTTCGTGATCTCGACGAGGATCTTCTGGCCGACGCCGAGCACGTCTTCGACGTTCTCGACGCGCTTGCCACCGGCGAGCTTGCGCACCTCGCTGATGTGCAGCAGGCCGTCCTTGCCCGGGAGCAGCGAGACGAACGCACCGAACGCGGCGATCTTGACGACGGTTCCGAGGAACTGCTCGCCGACCTCGGGGTTCGTCGGGTTCGCGATCGCGTTGACCTGGGCGCGGGCGGCCTCGGCCGAGGGGCCGTCGGTCGCGCCGATGTAGACGGTGCCGTCCTCCTCGATGGAGATGTCGGCGCCGGTCTCGTCCTGGATCGCGTTGATCGTCTTGCCCTTCGGGCCGATCAGCTCGCCGATCTTGTCGACGGGGATCTGCACCGAGATCACGCGGGGCGCGGTCGGGGCCATCTCGTCGGGGCCGTCGATGGCGGCGTTCAGCACGGCGAGGATCGTCGTGCGGGCGTCCTTCGCCTGCGTCAGCGCGCCGGCGAGCACCGAGGCGGGGATGCCGTCGAGCTTCGTGTCGAGCTGGATCGCGGTGACGAACTCCGACGTGCCGGCGACCTTGAAGTCCATGTCGCCGAGGGCGTCTTCGGCGCCGAGGATGTCGGTGAGCGCCGCGTAGCGGGTCTCACCGTTCACGGTGTCGGAGATGAGGCCCATCGCGATGCCGGCGACGGGTGCGCGCAGCGGCACGCCCGCGTTCAGGAGCGCGAGGGTCGAGGCGCAGACGGAGCCCATCGACGTCGAGCCGTTGGAGCCGAGCGCCTCGGACACCTGGCGGATCGCGTAGGGGAACTCCTCGCGCGTCGGCAGCACGGGCACGAGTGCGCGCTCGGCGAGTGCGCCGTGCCCGATCTCGCGACGCTTCGGCGACCCGACGCGACCGGTCTCACCGGTCGAGTAGGGCGGGAAGTTGTAGTTGTGCATGTAGCGCTTCTTGGTGACCGGGCTGAGCGAGTCGATCGACTGCTCGAGCTTCAGCATGTTCAGCGTCGTGACGCCGAGGATCTGGGTCTCACCGCGCTGGAAGATGGCCGAGCCGTGAACGCGGGGAACGACCTGCACCTCTGCGTCGAGCGGGCGGATGTCGGCGAGCCCGCGGCCGTCGATGCGCACGCCCTCTTCGAGGACGCGCGTCCGCATGACGTGCTTCGTGACCGACTTGTAGGCCGCGGAGACCTCGGCGTTGGCCGACTCGGGCAGTTCGCCCGCTTCGACCTTGGCCGCGACGTGCTCCTTGACGCGCGACTTGAGCGCGTCGTCGGCGTCCTGGCGCTCGACCTTGCCGGCGATCTTGTAGACGTCCTTGAGGTCGGCGCTCGCGAATGCCTCGACCGCTGCCTTGACCTCGGCCTGGTACGGCGGGAACGTCGGGTAGTCGGCGGTGGGCTTCGCGGCGGTCTTCGCGACCGACTGCTGCGCCTCGACGAGCTGCTTGATGAAGGGCTTCGAGGCCTCGATGCCCTGCGCGATGACGGCCTCGTCGGGCTTGACGCCACCGGCCTGGATGAGGTTCCAGGCGTTGTCGGTCGCCTCGGCCTCGATCATCATGATCGCGACGTCCTGCGAGCCGTCGGCCTCGGTGACCACGCGACCGGCGACGACCATGCTGAACACGGCCTCTTCGATCTGCGAGTACTTCGGGAACGCGACCCACTGGCCGTCGATGAGGGCGACACGGACGCCGCCGACCGGGCCCGAGAACGGGAGGCCGGAGAGCTGCGTCGAGAGCGACGCGGCGTTGATGGCGAGCACGTCGTAGAACTCGTCGGGCTCGATCGCGAGCACGGTGACGACGACCTGCACCTCGTTGCGGAGGCCCTCGACGAACGAGGGGCGCAGGGGGCGGTCGATCAGGCGGCAGGTGAGGATCGCCTCGGTCGAGGGGCGGCCCTCGCGACGGAAGAACGAGCCCGGGATGCGGCCGGCTGCGTACATGCGCTCTTCGACGTCGATCGTGAGCGGGAAGAAGTCGAAGTGCTCCTTCGGCTGCTTGGAGACCGAGGTCGCCGAGAGCAGCATGGTCTCTTCGTCGATGTAGGCGACGGCGGAGCCCTGCGACTGCTGGGCGAGACGTCCGGTCTCGAAGCGGATGGTGCGGGTGCCGAACTTGCCATTGTCGATGACCGTTTCGGCGAACGTGATTTCAGGACCTTCCAAGAGGTCGTCTCCTTTGTTTACCGTCGCACCCCGTGTGGGCGCGACTCATCCAGAGGAGCAGGAACAGGCAATACGAATCGCGTCGGTCGACGCGTTCACGCTGGCCACCAGTAGAAGTCCACCGCTCGGATCTCGATGCACGACTTCGTCGCACTCGATCAACGATCGGTAATCCACCACAGGGGACCAGCTTCCTGCCGGCCTGCTCCAACCGATCGCCCGCGCGAAAAGCACGGGCAACCTCCCCCAATGCTAGCAGAGCGACCGTTTTCGGCCGGTGAACAGCGGATGTCGCGTGGCGCGGGCCCGCTCGGCGCCGTCCCGGCGTGCGCGGGCACGAGGCATCCGTGCCAGACTCGAACGCATGAGTTCCGACGAGCAGACCAACCAGGGCCCGTCCGACGAGGCGAAGCGCAAGTTCCGCGAAGCCCTCGATCGCAAGAACAACGCGGCGAAGAAGCGCTCTGGCGAAGCCCACCTCGATGGTGGCGGCGCTGCACAGCACACGCAGGGTCCGGCCGACCACAAGCGCGAGTTCCGCCGCAAGAGCGGCTGATCCGGCGTCACTGCCCCCGCACGACCTGCTGCGCGGCGACCGGCGGTGTCCGTGGGATTCGATCCGTCGCCGGCACGATGACGGGCTGCAGTTGCGCGCGCTTCGGCACCCGGCCGTCGCCTGCTGCGCGACCGGCGAGCCGCCGCCTGACCCACGGCACCGCGTGCTGGAGGAGCCATTCGGCGTCGCCGACCGCGGTGCGGGCGAACTCCTCCTCCTGGTCGTGCACGGCATGCTCGAGTTCGCCGAGCGCGGTCGCGTCCCGCATGCCGAGCACGCGCGCCGCGGCGTACGCGATGCCGCGATGCCCGGCGGCGTTGAGGTGCACGCGATCCTCAGCCCACCGCTCGTCGTCGACGAGTTCGGGGTGGGCGTCGACGTCGAGGAGCATCGACCCGCTGGCATCGGCGAGTTCGCGCAGCCGCGCGTTGTAGGCCCGGAAGCGACGGCGGTAGAACCGCGTCACCGGCCGGCGCGGCAGGAACGGCGTCACGAGCAGCACGTCGCACCCGGTCGAGCGCAGCCGCGAGACGGCCGCGCCGAGGTCGCGAGCGAGCGCCTCCGGATCGACTCGGCGGCCCACGAGGTCGTTTGCCCCGATGAGCACCGAGACGAGGTCGGCGCCGAGCTCGGCAGCCTCCGGCAGTTGCACGTCGATCGCGTCGCGCACCTTGCGGCTGCGCACGGCGAGATTCGCGTAGGCGACCGGTTCGACCGCCGAGCTCGTTGCGGCGATGAGCATCGCCAGGCGGTCGGCCCAGCCGCGGTACTCCCCTGCGGGCACGCGCGAGGTGTCGCAGAGGCCCTCGGTCAGCGAGTCCCCGACGGCCACGTAGCGACGCCAGCGACGCGGGGCCGCCGCGGGCGGTGCGGATGCCGCGGGGCCTGCGTCTCGAGCGAACGGCGACGGCGCGGCATCCGGCGCCGCGACCTCCGCCCGCCCCATCGCCGCCTCGTAGTGGCCGATGAGCTCGTCGCCGAGGCGATCCCACCCGCGGCCGGCGACGGAGGCGCGTGCGCGTTCGCCGAACGCCCGGCGCTTGGCGTCGTCGCCGGTGAGGTCGCGCACGCGATCACGCAGTTCGCCCAGGTCGCCCGGGCGGTAGAGCCATCCGTTCGCGCTGTTCTGCACGAGGTCGAGCGGGCCGCCGCGCCCGGTCGCCACGACCGGCACGCCGCTCGCCATCGCCTCCTGCACGGTCTGGCAGAACGTCTCGCTCTCTCCGGGGTGCACGAAGACATCGAGGCTCGCCATCGCCCGCGCGAGTTCGTCGCCGCCGAGGAACCCGGTGAATCGCGCCTCGGGCAGTAGGCGTTCGAGCTGCACCCGCGACGGCCCCTCGCCGATGACGACGAGCCGCACGCCCGGCAGTTCCGCCACCGCGCGGAGGTCCTCGACCTGCTTCTCGGGCGCGAGGCGGCCGACGTAGCCGACGAGCACCTCACCGCCCGGCGCCATCTCGCGGCGCCAAGCCTCGTCGCGTCGGCCGGGCGAGAACCGTTCGGTGTCGACGCCGCGACGCCAGAGCCGGAGGCGGTCGACGCCGAGCGACTCCAGCCGTTCGACCGCCGACGACGAGGGCGCGAGCGTCAGGGTCGCGCGCCGGTGCAGGCGCCCGAGGTGCCGGGTGAGCGCCGGCGCTGCGCCCGGTACCCCGTAGCGCTCGGCATACGAGGGGATGTCGGTCTGGTAGACCGCGATGCTCGGGATGCCGAGCGACTCGGCGGCGAGCACGCCGCGCCAGCCGAGCACGAACGGCGAGGCGAGGTGCACGACCTCGGCCTCGTGGGCGCGCATCACCTCGGCGAGGCGGTGCGCACCCGCGAGCGTCACGCGCACGTCGGGGTAGCTCGGCAGCGGCACCGACGGCAGCAGCACGGCTCGGGCTCCATAGAGCGTGTGATCGATCGGCCCCGAGCGCGGGGCGATGACGAGGGCCTCGTGCCCCCGGCGCTCGAGGTGGCGCAGCGCCTGCAGCAGCGAGTGCGTCACGCCGTTCATGTGCGGGAGGAACGATTCTGCGAGGAGGACGACCTTCACGACTCCAGCGTGAGGGGTGCTCGGGCGGACACCAGCCGGAAACCGCCCCGCGAACCGAGGATTCATCGACTGGTCGACTGCCGTTCGCCGCCGCGTCGACGGGAGGGCGCCGCGGGCGGGCCCGTGCGGCCCCGCGAGACCCTCGCTTTCCGCTCGCCCGAGGCGCAAGATGGGTCTCGTACGCACGCACATCATTCGAGGGGGAATGCAATGGCATCCGTCGCACGTGTCACCACCATCACCGTCCGTTCCGAGACGGGCTTCGACGACGCCGTCGCCTCAGGGGTCGCACGGGCGTCCGAGACCCTGCGCAATGTCACCGGGGCCTGGGTCAAGGAGCAGAAGGTCGAAGTGAGCGACGGCCGGGTCACCGGCTGGTCGGTCACCCTCGAGGTGACCTTCGTGCTCGACGACTGACCGCGAGGCACCTCTGCACCGGCGACCGCACCGGATGATCGACGGAGCGGCCGTTCGGCGCGCCCGAACGCTCGCGGTGCGTTCGACGCGGTGCCGTTCCTGAGAGTCCCGTGAGGATCGCTCGCCGCGCGTCATCGTTCCCTGCCACGACCGTCTCTTCGGGTGGAGGGCTGCACCCACAGCCCCTCCGCTTTCCACCCGAAGGAGCTGATCCACCGTGCACCCGAATGCGCACACCACCACCCGCCCGCCCAGAGGTTTCCGTGCGATCGCGGCATCCGTCGCCACTGCGCTCGCCTCGGTCGCGATGCTCGTCGCCATGCCGACCGCTGCGCACGCGGACGAACTCGACGCCATCACGAGCGTCTCGATCAATACCGATGCCCCGAACGGCCCGATCGGGGTCGGGCAGCGGTACACCGTCGATGCGACCTGGGCCGCGCCCGCCGGCGCGGTCGAAGGCGACACCTTCCGCCTCGACTTCCCGAGCCCCGTGCACGCCTACTCGGCGACCTTCGTGCTCCGCGATGCCTCTGGCGCGACGGTCGGCGACTGCGTCGTCACCGAGTCGAGCATCCTGTGCACCCTCGGCGACTATGTCGAGACGCATCACGACGTGCGCGGGACGCTCCACTTCTTCGCGCAGTCCACGGCGGCGACCGACGACGACTCGTACGTCTTCACCACCGCCAACGGCATCGAGATCCGAGTCCCGATCCCGGGCGGGGGAATCGTCGAGGGCGGCGAGCCCGGCACCGCGCCGACCTCGCCGCAGAAGTGGGGCTGGCTGAACGACGACGGCACCTCGATCACGTGGCAGGTCGTCGTTCCGTCGGACGTGCTCGCGGGCGACTCCCCCGTCGTGCTCGAGGACGTCTACGACGCCCGCATGGGCTTCGACCCCTCGGGCCTCACCGCCGGCTGGGTCCCCGCATCGAAGTGGGCGTCGTGGGAGTACCACGAGGTCGTCGCCGGCACCGGCCCCGAGACGTTCACGCTCGTCGACTCGCCCGCCACCCACTCCTTCGAGTTGACCTTCAATGAGCCCGTGACCTCGGAGGATCGCGTGTACGTGCTGCAGTACCGCACGACGCTGCCCGCGGACGCGCGCGAGGGCGATCTCTTCGGCAACACCATCACAGCCTCCGGCGAGGCGTTCACCACGTGGCCGGTCGAGTTCGTGACGGCAGGCGGTGAGGGCGGCGGCACCGGCAATGTCGGCGGATTCGCCGTGGCAAAGACGCTCTCGGGCGATGGGGCCTCCGTCGTGCCCGACGGCACCGTCTACACGGTGACCTACTCGTACCTGCGAGACGGCGCCCCCGTCACGGGTTCACTCGCCCTCTCGCCCGGCACGCCGCTCGGGGTCGGCGGCCTGCCGACCGGCACCGTCGTGACCCTGACCGAGGCGGCTCCCGAGGCGATCAGCGGAGTGGTCTACGGCATGCCCCGATTCTCGGGCGACGGCGTCATGTCGGATGAGAGTACGGCGACCCTCGTGATCGGCGATCGAACGACCGTCGACGTGACCCTCGACAACCCGGTCGCCCTCGTGCCGCCGACGCCGTCCACTCCGCCGACCCCGCCGGCCGCCACGCCCGCGCCTCCGGCGCCTGACACCTCGTTGGCCTCCACAGGAGTCGAATCAGGTTGGCCGATCGCCGGGGCGATCCTTCTCGTGCTCCTCGGCGGGGCAGCACTTCTCGCGACCCGCCGCCGCGCGCACTCCGGGTGACGCCGTTCGCACCGCATGGCGGATCCTCCCCGGCGGTGCGAACCGTCGTCTCCCGGACGGCGCAGTCCGTACGCGACGAGAAGCGGGAAGGGCGAGCCCTCCCGCTTCTCGTGTTTCGATCTAGAAGGTGAACGTACCGGGGATCGCGAGGAACGCCCCGCTGTCCTCATCGGAGATCGAGACGTTCGACCACATTCCCGAGACGAGGGTCGACGTCTGTCCGCCCGGGCATGAGAGCACCTCGGCTGCCGCCGGCGCGCTGAGCGTGAGCGACCCCATGACGTTGCCGTTCTTGCCCGCGGTGAACTCTCCGCTCTCGGAGACATCGGTGCTGATCGTCGTCTTCTTCGGATCCGAAGGCACGTGGCCCCCGTTGTTGACGCACGAATAGGTCGCGTCGAGCTGCGCGGTGGCCGTGATGGTCTCCGTGGCGCCAGCCGGGAGGCCCGCTTCCTTGAACTGGACGACCAGCGAGGTCCCCGAGAGCGAGGCGCCCGTGGCGTTCTTGATGAAATGCGGGCTGCCGGCGGCCGATGCGGCTCCGGCACCGACGAGTACGAGTGCCGCCGTTGTTGCGAGCACGGCGAGTGTTCGGCGAATGGTCATGATCTGCTTCCCTTCGGGTGGGTGTGCGCGCGGCCGGATTGCGCAGACACCGGCCGTCACGCGGGTCGCCCCCCGATCGGTCCGCACGGACGATGTCTCACGTGACCGCGTCCTACCGACGACGGTACGCGGCCCTCGTCGCGACCGACATCCCCCAAAATGAGGTTGATTCACTTTTTAAGACCACCTGCGACGATGCGATGACGTCTCCTGCCGTTCACCTCGGGCGGCTAGAACGGGCGTGTGGATGACGCATGGCTCGCCTCGCTCGCCGCCTCGCCCTGGCTCCTGCCCATGCTCTTCGCGCTCGTGGTCGGCGATGCGTTCCTCGTCGTGCTGCCGAGCGAGACCCTCGTCGTCGCGCTCGGCGCGCTGGCGGCGACGACCGGATCCCCCGCGCTCTGGCAGGTCGTTCCCGTCGCCGCCGCCGGAGCGGTCGTCGGCGACGGGCTCTGCTACCTGATCGGCCGGCGCGTCGGCCTCGACCGGTGGCGTTGGCAGCGCGCGGATCGCATCGCCGCCGCGACCGAACGGATGCGAACCGCCGTGCACCGGAGGACCGCACTGCTCGTCTTCACCGCTCGCTACGTGCCGTTCGCCCGAATCGCGGTGAATCTCGCGGCCGGTGCCGGTCGCGTGCCGCTCCAGCGCTACCTCCCACTGTCGGCGGCGGCCGGCATCGCCTGGGCCTCGTACAACGTCGCGATCGGCGCGGTCGTCGGCAGCCTCCTGCGCGACTCACCGCTCGTCGCGATCGGCGTCTCCGTTCCGATCGCGATCACGCTCGGACTCGTCGTCGACCATGCGATCAGGGCGCTCGATGCTCGCCGGGTCCGGATCGGCGCCGATCGGGGCGAGCACTGATGCCGTCGCGGCATCCGTTCGCTAGCCTGTCGCCGACCGCCTCAGGTCTCCCGCAGGAGTCTCGATGCCCGAAACCGTGGAACCGCACGACTACGTGACACTCCACCTCGACGCCACCTCCCGGCGGGAGTACGGGGTGTTTCCGACACGGGAGGGCATCGACCCGGCACCGCCGTCGCACGACGCCGTCCACGGCGCCGATGCGGCCGACGCACCCGACGACCCGAATCCGCGGATCTTCCTTCCCCATGGAGCCCGGCCGTACGCCGCGCGCGGCCTCCGGGTCGCGCTCGCGATGAAGGGCGGGGTGAGCCTCGCCGTCTGGATCGGCGGCGCCATCGCCGAACTCGACATCCTCCGACGCATCCGGATCTTCAGCATGGCGAATGATCCGGACCCGAGGGCATTGCTCATCAGGCCGCGGCCGGAGCCTTCGGAACTCGAGGACGACACCGACGACGACGAGCACATGCTCGTGCGAGCCGACGCCTACGCGCGGCTTCTGCTCGCTCGGGGCTACGACCGCGTCGAGTACGACGTGCTCGCCGGAGCCAGTGCCGGCGGGCTCAACGGCGTGATGTACGCCGTCGCGCAGCGCGCCGGCGTGGGACTCGAGGGGATCCTCGGCACCTGGCTGACGACCGGATCCGCATGGGGTCTGCTGCAGACCGGCAAGCCGGCGGCATTCGACTCCGTCTTCCGCGGCGACGAGTACTTCTGGTCGGAGCTCGAGCGGGCCCTGCGGAGCATCGCGACGGGTCGGGTCGGCACCGCCTCGGCACCGCATCCGGCGCTCGCCGCGCCTCACGTCGTCGTCGACCTCTCGGCGACGCTCATCGACGCCAAGGACACGAGCGAGCGCAACGCGGCCGAGGGGCACGCGCACTTCCGCTTCGTCGGTTCCGACGGCGACTCCGTGCCCGACCGCGGCATCCCCGGTCGGGACGACGACGAGGCGGCTCGTGGTCCCGCCCTCGCCCGGCTCGCCTACGCCGCCCGCGCGACCTCCTCGTTCCCCGGGGCCTTCGAACCGGCGCTCATCTACTCCGGCGACGAGGCGTTCGACACCTCCGAGCCCGCGAGCCCGCCCGACATGCGCACCGTGTTCAGCGCCCACCGCGAAGACGGCCGTTCGCATCCGTTCCGCGTCGTCGACGGCGGGGTGCTCGACAACATCCCGATCGATCGGGCGCTGCGGGCGATCCGGAACATCCCGGCGAACGAGCACGTGAACCGGGCGCTCGTGTACCTCGATCCCTCCCCGAAGGAGAGCTCGCGGTGGTTGATCCGGGCGACCGCCTACGAGGGTCCGGCACCGGAACTGCCGCCCGACCCCGCCACCACGCGCACCGACCCGCTCTCCCGGTTCCTGTTCCCGATCCTCACCGCGGTCCGCAAACGCGCATCGGGCGAGTCCGGCGAAGACGAGATCGACGCGGTGTACGAGGCGCGCACGGCGGCCCTCGTCCGCAAGGGACGCGACGAGATGCTCGCCGTCCGGCTCGATGCCCGCACCTCCGCGGAAGAGGCGTCGATGCCGCCGGCGCAGCGCTCGATCGCGGCGTTCGCCCGCCTGCGCTCGACGACCGATGCCGAGTTCCTGCGGATGGTCTTCAGTCGCCCCGGCGAGTGGGCGCTCGGCACGAATCTGGCGCGCCGCCCGGTACGACGCGCCCTCGACCGCACGAGCATCGGCCGATTCGAGAAGGAGCTCCGCGACATCCTCGACCGGTTCAGCAGGGACGAGCTCGACGACGGGCTGCCGGCCGACGCCGTGTCGACGGGATGGCAGACGCTCGTCGATGCCGCGTACTGCGCGCTGACCTGGGTGCGCGCGCTCGAGGACCAGGCCTTCCGCTCGGTCTCGCTGCATGCGTTCGACCGTGCACTCACCGAGGTGGACGCCACGGCTGACGTCTCGCGGGCGGCGCTCCGGGAGGGCCTGTACGCGGTGATGAGCGAGGCGCGCGA
This sequence comes from Agromyces cerinus, assembly GCF_016907835.1. Classification (NCBI taxonomy): domain Bacteria; kingdom Bacillati; phylum Actinomycetota; class Actinomycetes; order Micrococcales; family Microbacteriaceae; genus Agromyces; species Agromyces cerinus. Next base: position 1,858,774 of record NZ_JAFBCT010000001.1, read on the forward strand.
CCGCCGCGACGCCGCGGTGGAGCGCACACTCGACGCCGTCGACGCGATCCCGTCGATCGAATCGCCGCTCTCCGACGAACGGGTCCGCCGCCTCGCCCTCGTGTGGCTGACCTCGAACGCCGACGGCCCGGCCGATCGCGCGCGACTCTGGTCGGCACTCGACGGCATCGTCGGCTGGCTCCAGCACGCGAGCGCCGCCCTCGGTGCGCTCGAGGGTCAGGAACGCTGGGTCGAGAGCCCCTGGCACCGGATGCCTCCGGCCGGGCGGCCGCTGCCGTCGGCAGACCTGCCCCTGATCTTCGCGGGCAGCGGCATGCCGACCGCGACGTCGACGGTGCGATTCCACCGGATCGGCTCGGACACCCAGCCCGCATCGGTCGAGGGGTTCCGCACCCTGCTCGACGCGCAGTTGCTCGAGGGCTACCGCGCCGCTCTCGGCAAGCCCGTCGGCGAACTGAACCACGAGACCGTCTCTCGGCTCCTCGACGACCGCGAGCTGCGATCATCGTCGAAACTCGCGGGGCTCCGAATCGCCAACTTCGCCGGTTTCCTGAGCGCGGCGTGGCGTCGGAACGACTGGTGGTGGGGGCGGCTGGACGCGGCTGCGGGGGTCATCGAGCTGCTCGAGTCGATGGAGCCCGCGCCGCCCGTCGTCTGGACGGCGCCCGCGAACAGCGACCCGGCGTCGACGTCGACGTCGACGTCGACGAGCGAGCTCGGCGCCGTGCACGATGCTCTGCTCCGCGAGATGAACGCGAGCGACGAGTTCCCGTATGCCGATCGCGTCGCCCCCGACGATCCCGATGCCATTCGCGCCACGATGGTCCGCGGCACGCAGGATCTCGAGTCCCTCCGCTCGGGGTATCGCGTGGCGCTCGCATCGCGTGCCGCCCGGAACGCTTCGGCCGCCCTCGTTCGCGGCAGCGCAGCCCTCTCACCGGTGCGGATCTCGCAGTGGCTCCTCAGGCCGCTGCTCGTCGTCGTTCCGGCCCTGCTCTCACCGCCCCGTCTCATCCTCGCCCTGCTCATCGTCGCGTGCGGGCTCATGCTCGCGGTCCGCGAGATGACGGGTGAACTCGGCGAGTCGGCCGGACTGCGCCCCGGTGTCGGCGTCGCGTCCATCGCCACCGCCGTCGCTGCCGCGTTCGTCGTGGTGCGACTCGGGTCGGCGTTCGGGGCCCGCCGACGACGGCGGCGGGCGATCGCGAACCACACGGTTGCCGACTCCCGGGCGCGGAGGGTGATCGCCGCTGCCGAACGGCGCGCCCGCACCTCGCGTGTCGTCCTCGTCGTGCTCTCCGCGCTGCTCATCGGCGTGTTCTTCGCGGCATCGCTCCAGTTCGGTCTTTGGACGCTCCCGTTCTGGGTGGCGCTCCTCGGACTCCTGGGCGTCACCGAGGTCGCGAACCGGCAACTGCAGACCGTCGCCGCCGCGCATCGCGCCCGACCGGGGAGGTGGATCGCGCTCACCGGTTTCGCCGTGCTCGCGATCGTGGTGACGGCGATGCTGCCCCCGATGCTCGACTCGCTCTCCGCCGGCCTCTCACCGGTCGTCGGCCAGATGGCATGGCGCGCGATCGCGGCCTCGATCGTCGTGGCCGCGCTCTCGGCGACGCTGCTCGCGCAGGCGCTGCGACCGCAACGACTGCTCCTCGTGACCCTCGCGGCGGTCGTCGCCACTGCGGTCACGGTGACGACCACGACGTGGCTCGCGTCGCTCGACGACCGGATCGTGCCGGTCGACGAGGCGAACCTCGTGGCGATCGACGCCGGCATCAGCACGGCTCAGGCGTGGGCGGCCGTCATGGTTACCGCCTGGGTCGCCGGCACCGTGCTGTGGTGGGCGCCGTGGTTCCGCGGCGCCGGCACGGCCGAGTCCGTGATGCCCGATGACGGCGTGCACGACCTCGACCCGGGGTCGCTCGTTCCGGCGACCCCGGCGACGACCTCACTCGCCGGTGAGACCCCCGATGAGGTGTCCGAAGGGCCGGTCGAGCGCGAAGGGGTCCCTGACGCTCGCTGAACGGTCGCTCGCTGCGACGAGTGCGGCGAGCTCGCCGGAGGCCCGGTCGATGCGCGCCGGCAGCGTCTTCACGCTGTCGGCCGATTCGCCCCAGTCTCCCGTCGCCGCGAACACGCCGGTCGGCGCGACGATCGCGTGCAGATAGGTGAACATGGGCCGCAGCGCGTAGTCGAGCGCGAGCGAGTGCCTCGGCGTGCCGGCCGTGGCCCCGATCACGACGGGCAGCTCGGCGAGCGCGGCGCTGTCGATCACGTCGAAGAAGGACTTGAAGAGTCCCGAGTAGCTCGTCGTGAAGATCGGCGTGACGGCGATGAGCCCATCGGCGCCGGTCACGGCCTCGATGACCGCCTCGAGCTTCGGGCTCGGAAAGCCCGTGAGCATGTGGTTCATGATGTCGGTCGCGACATCCCGGAGCTCGAAGGTCTCGACGGTCGTGTCGATGCCCTGCTCGGTGAGCTTCGCGACCGTGGCGTCGCTGAGCTTGTCGGCGAGCATGCGCGTCGACGAGGGCTGACTGAGGCCCGCCGAGACGACGGCGAGAGTGCGGGTGGTCATGGTCAGGCTCCCTTCACGGCTGCGGCGCCGAACGCGGCGCCCTTCGGTGCGACGCTCGTGCCGCCGGCCTTCGCCGCGTTGCGTGCGGCGACGAGCGAGTCGTGCGTCGGGGCATCCGGCACCGTCTCGGGGCGGTTCATCGCGAACTCCTTGCGCAGCACCGGCACGACCTCCGAGCCGAGCAGGTCGAGCTGCTCGAGCACGGTCTTCAGCGGCAGGCCGGCGTGGTCCATCAGGAAGAGCTGACGCTGGTAGTCGCCGACGTAGTCGCGGAAGCCGAGCGTCTTGTCGATGACCTCCTGCGGGCTGCCGACCGTGAGCGGGGTCTGCGAGGTGAACTCCTCGAGGCTCGGGCCGTGGCCGTACACGGGCGCGTTGTCGAAGTAGGGGCGGAACTCGCGCACCGCGTCCTGCGAGTTCTTTCGCATGAAGACCTGGCCGCCGAGTCCGACGATCGCCTGCGCGGCGGTGCCGTGCTCGTAGTGCTCGAACCGCTGGCGGTAGAGAGTGACCATGCGCTGCGTGTGCGAGGCGGGCCAGAAGATGTGGTTCGCGAAGAAGCCGTCGCCGTAGTACGCGGCCTGCTCGGCGATCTCGGGGCTGCGGATCGAGCCGTGCCAGACGAACGGGGGCACGTCGTCGAGCGGGCGCGGGGTCGACTGGAAGCCCTGCAGCGGCGTGCGGAACTGGCCCTCCCAATCGACGAAGTCCTCGCGCCACAGGCGGTGCAGCAGGTTGTAGTTCTCGAGGGCGAGGTTGATGCCCTGGCGGATGTCCTTGCCGAACCACGGGTAGACGGGGCCGGTGTTTCCGCGACCGAGCATGAGGTCGACACGGCCGTCGGCCACGTGCTGGAGCATCGCGAAGTCCTCGGCGATCTTCACGGGATCGTTCGTCGTGATGAGCGTCGTCGAGGTCGTGAGCTGGATCTTCGAGGTCTTCGCGGCGATGTAGGCGAGCGTCGTGGTCGGCGAGGAGGAGAAGAAGGGCGGGTTGTGGTGCTCGCCGAGCGCGAAGACGTCGAGGCCGACCTCTTCGGCGTGCTGGGCGATCGTCAGCACATCGGTGATGCGCTCGTGCTCGCTCGGCGTGCGTCCCGTCGTCGGGTCCTGAGTGATGTCGCTGACGGTGAAGATTCCGAACTGCATGGTTGCCCTCCTGGGCTCTTCCTCGTGGGAGATTTCCGCGTTGCATGCTTTTGCATACATCTCCGACAACGGATGCCCCACGCCCACTATTCCCGATCGACCGCGATCGCGCGCACGCGAAGGGCGGGGGTGCCCTCGGCACCCCCGCCCCGGATCTCCTCGGACTCAGTCGTCTGAGGAGTGCTGGTGCCCGCCGTCGCTGCCGACGGTGCCCTCGGGACCGGCAGGAACCGGGAGGCTGAGCCCGCCCGGCACGTTCTTGCCGACCACGCCGTTGACCGACTCGGTCGAGTAGGCGTAGGCCAGCACGGCGAACGCGATCGCATCGACGTTCACGTCGAGTGCGTACTCGTCGATGTTCTCGAGGTCGTCGCACGCCTGGTGGTAGCACTGGTCGAGCATCTCGTCCACCTCGCCGCCCCAGATCGCCTGCTGCTCGGCGGTCTTGATCGCATCGGCGCCGGTGAAGAGTCCGCCTGCGGCGATGCCGTTGAGGATGAACGCCTCATAGTCGCTGCGACCGCTGAACTCCGCGTCGTCATACGGCACGCCGGCACCCGTGAAGTAGCTCTCGAACAGCTTCTCGATCTGCACCGAACCTTCGGGAACCGTCACCGGCGCCTCGAAGCCCGACTCGTCGCCGTCGTAGATCATGAACATGTAGTTCGGCGAGGAGACCATGTCGAAGTTCAGGTACAGCGCGATCTCGTCCTTCTGGGCCTGCGAGAGGCCGGCGACATACGCGGCCGAACCGAGCAGGCCGTCCTCCTCCGCACCCCACCAGGCGAGGCGCACGGTGTTCTGCGGCTTGACCTTCGACATCTGCTGGGCGATCTCGAGCAGTGCGGCCGAACCGCTGCCGTTGTCGTTGATGCCCGGGCCCTCGCGCACCGAATCGAGGTGAGCGCCGGCCATCACGACGTTGCCGTCGTTCGTGCCGGGCAGTTCGGCGATGACGTTCTTCTGGGGGCGCGGGTCGGGCGCGGGCACGAAGATGTGCGCCGAGGAGTCGGGCTCGGCAAGGGCGACACCCTGCGCGAAGCTCGCTCCGACGACCGGAATGCCGTGCGAGACCGTCGAGCCGTCGGACCGTGACGAGGCGTCCGCGACGACGAGTCCCTCACGGTCGGGCGTGTTGCCCTGGTTGAAGATGATGACGCCCACAGCGCCCGCCTGCTCGGCGAAGAACGCCTTGTCGCCGAAGTTGCAGCTGCCGCGCTGCACGAGCGCGATCGACCCTTCGGGGAACCCGGCGAAGTCGGCCGCCTCGCAGCCGCTCGTCGACGCCCGCGGCGGCGTGAGATTGATGTCGACCGGAACCACCGCGGCGGTGACGTCGCCGTCGCCGCTGCCGGTGAACGCGCCGGTCGGGTAGTCGGCCTCGACGGGGGTGAGCTGCGTGAGCGTCGAATCCCCGATGAAGTCGTAGTCGAACGTCTCGATCGAGACGTTCCATCCGGCGTCCTCGAGCGTCTCGACGACGTAGTCGACGCTGGCCTCGTAACCCGGAAGTCCTGCGGCTCGGTTGCCGTCGTTCTCGTCGGCGATCGACTGCAACGCCTCGAGGTGCTCCATCGTGCCGTCGGATCCGACGCACTCGAGCAGCTTCTGCACGGTGTTGTTGGTTCGAGCGTCGCAGCTCTTCGCAGCTGGTGCCGCGAAGGCGGCGCTCGTGGGCACGAGCGCCAGTCCGGCGATCGCCGCGGTCGCGATCACCGCCGTCTTGGCGCGCTTGGAAAGTGTTGCAGATGGGTACATCGTCTCCCCTTCCATTCCGGTTCGTCTCCATTGACCCCCGGTCGCGGGCCAGCATATGTGGTGCGACGAGCGGGCAACAGCCCCCGTTCCGAATCGGGCGCACCGACGCACGGATCGAGCGTGGCACGACCGCCTCGTGGCTAGACTCGCCGTGATGGGCACGATTTCGGTCATCATTCCGAGCTTGAACGATGCGGACTTCCTCGCCGCATGCCTCGTTGCGCTCGCGACCCAGACCCGGCACCCCGACGAGATCATCGTCGTCGACAACGGCTCGACGGATGCCACCACCGAGGTCGCCCTCGCCGCCGGCGCACGCGTGGTGCACGAGCCGCTGCGCGGCATCTGGCCGGCGACGGCCGCCGGGTTCGACGCGGCATCCGGTGATCTGCTCGCCCGACTCGACGCCGACTCGGTCCCCGCGCCCGACTGGATCGCCGAGATCGAGCGGCGCATGGCCGGATCGGATCACCCAGCCGTCGTCACGAACGGCGGCGTGTTCTACGGCCGCAACGCGGTCGTTCGTTGGATCGCCCGCAACATCTACATCGGCGGCTACTTCACGGTCATCGGCGCGTTGCTGGGGCATCCGCCCATCTTCGGCTCGAACTATGCGATGCGGGCCGACGCGTGGACCCGACTCCGCGACCTCGTGCACCGCGATCGCGCCGACGTGCACGACGACCTCGACCTCGCTTGGTGGATGCAGCCGGGCATGACCGTCGTGCGCGACCGCCGCATGCTGGTGGGCGTCTCGGCGCGCCCGTTCGACAGCTTCGACGGTCTCGCGCGGCGAGTGCGCATGGCGTTCCACACGATGTCGGTCGAGTCGCGCGAATGGCCGCCGCTCACCAGGCGCGCGGAACGACGTCGCGCGCCCGTCTGGGTGTGGGAGGCGAGCGGGCTGCCTGCCGATCCCGACGGGGCCGTCGCTGCCGAGACCGATGGCGAGGAACCGCTGCCCGCGTGAGGGCGGACGGCCCGCCGCCGACGACTACGGAGTGAGGTCGGTCGCCGCGAAGAGGGCGAGCATGTCGCGTACGAGCTGATGCGGCGCCGTCTCGCACGGGCTGTGCCCGGTCGGATACACGGCGAGATGCGCCCCGATCTCTCGAGCGAACCGCTCATGGAGTTCGCGCGGCCAGAGGTCGTGCTCCCCCACCGCGACGAGCTTCGGAATCATCGACGCGGTGAGATCCGCCCGCAGGTCGGGCGTCGCCATCATGAGCGCGATGATGTCGTCGACGCTCTCGCGCCGCGTGAGCGCGAAACGCTCGCGCACGAATTCGAGCCGGCGCGGCGGCACCCGGTTGAGGTTGTTGCGAATGCCCCACAGCATGAGCGCCGCGCCCTGGTGCGGCGAGGTGAACGAGCTGATCGGCCCGATGCGCTTGACCCCGCGGAACGTCTGGCCCGGCTCGGGAGGGGCGCTGAGGAGCGTGAGGCTCGCGAACCGGTCGGGTCGCTCGAGCAGGGCGAGTTCGGCGAGCGTGCCGGCGAAGCTGTATCCCAGCACGTGCGCGGGCGCCGTGCCGTCGTCGAGCACGGCCAGCAGGTCGTCGAGGAAGAGCCGTTCGTCGTAGCGCCGGCGCGCCGGATCGAGGTTCCACGGCCCGGCGCGCCACGACTCGTACTGCCCGGCGAGGTCGAAGGACTCGACCCGGTAGCCGGCCGCGGCGAACAGCGGCATCATGAGCACGAAATCCTCTTTGGACCCTGTGGCTCCGGGCACGAGCACGATGCGCGGGGCGGCGGGCGGCCCCAGCGCGACCCGAGCGAGCGAGCCGCTCGGCGCCGCGAACATCGAGTGCTCCGCCCCTTCGGGGAAGACCCGCCAGTCGAGATCGGGGATGGCCTCGTCGGCACGGCGAGCCTCGTCGACGGCGACCCCGGAATCCGACGGAGCGTCGGCGACCGGGCCCCGCCGACGGAATGCACCGAGCGCGTCTCCGAATGCGACCACGCCTTCACGATAGCGGCGACGGCGCCGACGAGGTGAGGAAACCCCCAGCCGGCTCGCCCCACCGTCGAGCCGGCTCACACCTCGCGCAAAGCGAACGCCGAGCACGGCCACAGATTGCGCGTTTAGGCTGGGTGCATGGCTACCGTGGCGCTCACCCTTGACACCTTCGAGAAGACGATCCTCGAAGGCGGCACCGTCTTCGTCGACTTCTGGGCCGGATGGTGCGGTCCGTGCCTGCAGTTCGCACCGAACTACGAGGCCGCCGCAGAGGCGAACCCCGACCTCACGTTCGCCAAGGTCGACACCGAAGACCAGCAGCAGCTCGCCGCAGCCATGAACATCACGTCGATCCCGACGATCATGGCCTTCAAGGACGGCATCGGCGTCTTCGCACAGGCCGGCGCACTGCCCCGGCCGATGCTCGACGAGCTCATCTCCCAGGTGAAGGCGCTCGACATGGAGCAGGTTCGCGCGGACCTCGCCAAGCAGGAGGCCGAGGAGGCCTCGGCCTGACCCGCCGCCCCGCTGCGCGCGGCCGAGTCGCTCGGTCGACCGTGCGGCGCGTCACTCCGCCGGCGCGGCACCGAGCCGTTCGAGGCCGCTGAGGTCGAGTTCGACCCCGTACGGTCGTGAATCCCCCGTGATGAGCGCCGGCACCCGAACATAGCGGCCGCGCTCGCGCAGGCCGTCGAGCAGGTCGCGCCAACGGTCGTCGGCTGCGCCGCTGAGGAATCCGGCATGACGCGGCCGGTCGCCGCCGACCAGCTGCACACCGATGCGGTAGCGCCGCGACAGCCAGCGGCTCGCACGGGGCACGAGCACCGCATGCTGCTCGGGGCCGCCGTGCAACCGTGCGAGTTCGATCGCCGGTTGGTGCCGGTGCTCGTCGACCACCGGCGCGACGGCACGCACCCCACGTTCGACGCGCTCCGCGTCGACGAGTTCGAGCCCGTCGAGGCTCGTGAGGTCACCCCATTGGTCGGGGTTCGACCGTCGCGACCCGCGCACGAGGCCGACGATGAGCCACGCGACCGCCGCGGCGAGGATCGCGAGGAACGGCCACAGCAGCCACGGCGGACCCTCGGGTCGCACGACCCCCGTCAGCAGGAGCAGCACGAACACGACGAGGTACGGGAACGGCTCCCAGGCGAGCAGTGGCTTCGAACGGGGCGCGGGCATGTGCTTCAGGGTATCGCGGGCAGCATGACGCCAGGACCCGCGGATGCCTCGGCGCCCGTGATCAGCGCAGGCGCGGCATGAGCTCGGCGACCTCGTCGAGCACGGACTCGTCGCCCGCGTAGAGCCCGTGCTCGCGCGGCCAGTGCGCGACGACGTCGGTGAACCCGAGTTCGGCGGCACGCCCGACGGCGTCTTCGAAGGCCGCGGCGCTCGCGAGGCTGTACCGCGGCTCCGAGTCGAGCGAGAGGATGCGGTCGAGGCTCGCCGGATCGCGGTCCTGTCGCGCGCAGGCGTCGTCGAGCCGTGCGCTCAACTCGGCAAGACGCTGCCACCAGGCGTCGGTGTCGTCGATGGTGGTGCCCGTCGTCACCCAGCCGTCGCCGACCCGCGCCACGAGATCGAGGCTCTTCGGCCCCTCCGCCGCGAGGTGCAGCGGCATGCGCGGACGCTGCGCCGGCTCGCCGACCATGCGGGCGCCGGAAGCCGTGAACCACTCGCCCTCGAACGAGATGCCGCCCGACTCCGGCTCCTCGAAGCGCAGGAGCACGTCGAGCGCCTCGGCGAACTCGACGAACCGCTCGAGGCGCTGCCGCGGCGTGTACTCGGACTGACCGAGCACGAACGCGTCGAACCCCGTGCCGCCCGAGCCGACCCCGAGCAGCAGGCGGCCCCCCGAGATCTGGTCGAGCGTCGCGACCTCCTTCGCGAACGGCACCGGATGCCGGAAGTTCGGGCTCGCGACGAAGGTGCCGAGCCCGATGCGCTCGGTGACCATCGCGGCCGCCGTGAGGGTGGGCACCGTGGCGTGCCAGCGCTCCCCCGCGAGACCCCGCCACGAGAGGTGGTCGTAGGTCCAGGCGTGATCGAACCCGAGTTCCTCGGCACCGCGCCAGTAGTGCACCGCCTCGGGCCATTCGTACTGCGGGAGGATGATCACGCCGAATCGCATGATCAGATTCTAGGCAGTGCGACCGTGTCGTTCAGCCGCCGAGCGGGCCGACCGCGACATCGAGCGCCTGCCGCAGATCGGCGATCAGGTCGTCGGCGTCCTCGAGTCCGATCGAGAAGCGCAGGTGTCCGAAGGTCTTGAATCCGTCGGGATAGAACGCCACGCGCGGCCCGGTCGTGCCGACGTGCACGATGAGCGACTCGTCGTGCCCGAGCGAGACCGCCGAGGTCACGATGCGCAGGGCGTCGACGAAGGCGTTCTGCACCTCGGGTCCACCGTCGACGGCGAACGACATCACGCCGCCGTAGGCGCCGCCGAATTGCGTCGTCGCCAGGTCGTGCTGCGGGTGCCCCGCGAGCCCCGGGTACGCGACGAACGCGATGCGCGGGTCGGCGTCGAGCGCCTCGGCGACGCGCAGCGCGGTCGGGAAGGTCTGGCGGAGGCGCAGCGGCAGCGTCACCGAGCCGCGCATGATGAGCCACGCGTTGAACGGGCTGATGACGCCGCCCACATCGACCATGGCGTCGGCCTTCAGCTGCGCGATGAGCTCGCGCCGGCCCGTGACGGCCCCGCCCATGGCGTCGCCGTGGCCATTGATGTACTTCGTGAGCGAGTGCACCGAGAGGTCGGCGCCATGATCGAGCGGGCGGAAGAATGGCGGCGGCGTGAACGTCGAGTCGACGCTGAGCAGGGCGCCGGCCTCATGTGCGATCGAGGCGACGCCCGCGACATCCGTCACCTTCGTCGTGGGGTTCGCGATGGCCTCGATGTGCACGAGACGCGTGTTCGGGCGGAGCGCCGCACGCACCGCGTCGAGGTCGCTCGTGTCGACGAAATCGGCCTCGATGTCGTACTTCTCGGGGAAGAGCTCGGTGAAGAGCCGATAGGTCGCCTCGTACGAGACATCCGAGACGATGACGTGGTCGCCCGTCTTCAGGAACGTGAAGAAGACCGCGTGCAGCGCCGCGACGCCGCTGGCGAGCACGACCGAGTCCTCGCCGTGCTCGAGCAGTGCGAGTTTCTGCTGCAGCCCGATCTGGTTCGCCCCAGAGTTGCGCGTGTAGAGCGGGCTCTCGGTGCCCGACCAGCTCATCGTCGACGGATCGTCGGGCAGCGCGTAGGAGTTCGCCATCACGATCGGCGTGCGGATCGCCCCCGACCCGCCGTCGACGGCGTTGCCGGCGTGCACCGCCTGGGTCGTGTCGGCGAGTTCGGTCCAGTCGGCGCGTGTCATGCCTCGACGCTACGCCCGGCTCATCGAGTATTACGGCCGGTTTCGAGCATCGCTACTCGCGGGCGTCGACGGCCACCGGGACGAGGTCGATGTCGAGGGCGACCGCTGCAGCATCCCTCGGCCGTTCGAACCGCACGAGCACGATGCCGCCGAGGATCAGCAGGCCGCCAGCCGCCTGCAGCGGGCCGATCGCCTCGCCGAGCACGAACCACGCGACGATCGCCGCGAAGATCACCTCGGAGAGCCCGAGGAACGACGACAGGCGCGTGCCGAGCATGCGGATCGCGCTGATGCCCGCGACGTAGGCGAACGCCGTCGACACGAGGCCGACCGTCAGCACCGGCACCCACCACGGCGCGACCGTGCCGAAGTACTGCACCTCGACGAACTCCGCCGAGAACGGCACGACGCCGACGATGCCCAGGCTGCCGAGCACGATCGCGCCCACCACGAAGCCGCTCGCGGCGAGGGCGATCGGGGGCACCGAGGCATCCGCCCGCTCGCCGAGCACGTAGTAGACGCAGACGCCGACCATCGCGACGCCCGCCAGCAGCAGGCCGACGACGTCGAGCCCGCCGCCGCCCGGGCCGATCACGAGGTACAGGCCCGCGATCGCGAGCACCGAGCCCGCGATGACGACGAGCTGCGGCGCCCGGCGCTGGCGCGCCCAGGCCACGAGCACGAGTGCGACGGGTGCGAGGTACTCGATGAGCAGCGTCGTGCTGACGGGGATGAGCGCGATCGAGGCGTAGAAGGCGACCTGGGTGCCGACGACGGCGATGAGGGCGTACGCGAGCACCGTCCACCGGGCGTGCCAGAGCGGTCGCAGGTCGAACTTCAGGGCGATGAGGCCGGGCACGATCAGCGCGATCGCGGCGACGCCGATGCGGGCGAAGACCGCGGCGCCCGGCGACCAGCCCGACTCGAGGAGCGGCTTGACGACCACGCCGCCGGCGCCGAACGCGAGGCCTGCGGCGAGGCCGAGCACGATGCCGATGAAGCCCTTCGAACCGCGCATCGGCGTCTCCTTCTCGTGGTGTGGATTCGTGGCGGCGTCATGACCGAACGACGTTATGCTCGTGACAGTACCGGCAACGGACGTCAGGAGTCAAATGATCTTCACCGATGACACGATCGCGGCACTCGGCTTCGTCGCCGCGCTGGCCGACACCGTGCCCGAGGCATCCGAATCGGGCGCCGACGAGCTCTCCACACCCGAGCAGCTCGGCGCGATCCTCGACGCCTGGTGGTACTCCGGCCGGCGCGACGGCACCGCAGCGGAGGTCGCCGAGGTCGCAGCCGCGCGCGACCGGTTGCGCGCGCTCTGGCGTCTCGACCGCGACGACGCCGTGACCGAGGTGAACGCGATCCTCGACGAGGCGAACGCCCTGCCCCGGCTCGTGCGGCACGACGACCTCGACTGGCACGTGCACGCGACCAGTCAGGACGCCCCGCTCGCCTCGCGCATCCTCGTCGAGGCGGCCATGGCGTTCGTCGACGTCATCCGCGCCGACGGCATGGATCGCCTGCGCATGTGCCAGGCCGACGACTGCACCGGCATCTACGCCGACCTGTCGAAGAACGCCTCCCGCCGCTATTGCAGCACGCGATGCGGCAACCGCATGGCCGCCCGGGCGCACCGCGCACGCGCCGAGTAGCCCACACCCTCCGAGCCCTCCCCAGCTTTGCCCTCCCCTTGCTCCGCCTGGCCAGGCCCCCGTCCGTTCGCCCGCCCACAACTGCGGATATACGATCCGACACGCCGAACAGCGGCGGGTGGCCGCGGCGCGCCAGATCGTATATCCGCAGTTGCGTTCGCGCGCGACCGAGTGAGACGGATCAGGTCACGGCCCGGACGAGCTCGCCCGGGGATGACGAAAGCCCCCGGCCGGCTCGTGAGAGCTGGGCGGGGGCTTCCGCAAGAAGTTCGCGGGTTCAGCGAGAGTCGATTAGCGGCGCAGGCCGAGACGCTCGATGAGCTTGCGGTAGCGGTTGATGTCCACATCGGCGAGGTAGCCGAGCAGACGACGACGCTGACCGACGAGGAGCAGCAGGCCACGACGCGAGTGGTGGTCGTGCTTGTGCTCCTTCAGGTGCTCGGTGAGGTCCTTGATTCGCTTCGTGAGGAGCGCGATCTGGACCTCGGGGGATCCAGTGTCACCGGGGTGCGTCGCGTACTCTTCGATGATCGCCTTCTTGACATCAGCTTCAAGTGCCATAGATGGGATCCCCTTTCTTCTTGTTGCGCGCTGCCCGTGGCAGAATGCCCGGGCTCTCTTTATGCGCGGCCGTCATGACGGCAACCTCAATACTCTACCAGAGCGGATGCCTCGCGGCCGACGTGCCCGGTTCGTCAGCCGACCTCGATGACCGACTTGCCGAGCACCGCGCCCGACTGCAGGCGCGCGAGCTGCTGCGGCACCTGATCGAGCGGATGGGGGCCGTCGATGAGCGCCCGCAGCTCACCGGCTGCGGCGAGCGCGGCGATCCCGGGCAGGTCGCGATTGGGCACGGCAGCGAGCAGGCCGACGTGCCGGGCGGCCTCCGCGTCCGCCTCGGACCGGCGACCGGCGCGGGCACTCGCGACGAGCACCTGAGCGATGCGGCGGGGACTGCCGCCGATGTACACGGCGCGGCCGCCCTCGGCGAGCATCTCGCCCGACTGCGACGGCGGCAGCGCGCCGACCACGTCGAGCACGAGGTCGAAGGCGTGGCGCGGTTCGGTGCCGTCGCCGACGCCCGAGACCACCACGTCGGCGCCGAGCTCGGCGAGCGCGTCGAGCTTCCACATCGCCCGCTCCACCGCGGTCACATGGGCGCCACCGCGCTTCGCGAGCTGGATCGCGAAGGTGCCCACTCCCCCGCCCGCGCCGACGATGAGCACGCGCCTGCCGTGCAGCGAACCGTTCGGCACCACCGCGTCTGCCCCGCCGAGCGCCTGCCACGCCATGCTCGCAGCCTGCGGCAGCGCGGCGGCGGTGAGGTCGTCGAGCCCGGTCGGTCTCGCCACGAATGCCTCATCGCGCGCGACGACGCGCTCGGCGAACCCGCCCCAGCCCGCGGCCGAGAGCTCTCCGAAGACGGCATCGCCGACACGGTGCCGGGTCACGCCTCCGCCGACGGCGACGACGGTGCCCGAGACATCCGAGCCGATCACCCGACGCTTGGGGCGAAGCGGCGCCTCGAGGCGCACGAGCGTCGCCCCGGTCGCGAGGTCGACGTCCCATGAGTTGAGTGAGACAGCTGCGATCCGCACGACGACCTCGCCGGCTCCCGGCACCGGATCCGCGAGCTCGGCGAGGCGCATGACCCGCTCGGGCGGGCCGTAGCGGTCGAGCACGATCGCACGCATGCGCGGCATCCTTCCGTGGGGCTTCAGTGGCTTCGGGGGTGGTCTCGAGCTGGTCCGAGGATACCGAGCGTGCGGCCGGGCGGCAGCCGATGCTTGCGGCGCGACCTCCGGTGCGGGAAGCTGCCCGCATGCGAAAGCCAGTTCTCGTCGCGATCGGAGCACTCGTCGTCGTCATGGGCGTCGTCTTCATGTTCCAGGGCATCGGCCTCATCGGCGGCAGCGCCATGACCGGCTCGCTGCTCTGGGCGATCCTCGGACCGATCATCGCGCTCGGCGGGCTCGCGCTCATCGTGGTCGGATTGCGGAGCCGACCGAAGAGCTGACGACGTCGGCACGGCGGTCGCTTGGCACGACGGATGCCCCGGGGCAGACTGACCCCATGGGGTTCGTCATCAAGCGCGTCTACGACCAAGCCGAGGCATCCGACGGCTTTCGTGTGCTCGTCGACCGGCTCTGGCCGCGCGGAGTGAGCAAGGAGCGCGCCGAGCTCGATCTGTGGGACAAGGACGTGGCGCCCTCCCCCGAGCTCCGCACCGAGTGGCACCACGACCGCGAGCGGTTCGACGAATTCGCCGATCGATACCGCGGCGAACTCGACGCGAACGACGCCGCGCGGGCGCTCGTCGCGCTCGGCGACGAGCACGATCGGGTCACGCTGCTGTTCGGCGCGCGCGACGAGCAGGTCAACCACGCGGCGGTGCTGCTCGAGTGGCTCGGCGAGCACGGGGCATCCGTCGACGGCTGACCTTGCGGCGCCGAATCGCCCGGCGTAGCGTGCGAACCGATCGAAGGAAGTGAACCGTCATCATGATCACGATCACTCGAACACGCACCATCGCACTCGGCCTCACGGCCATCGCCGCCCTCGCATTCGCGGGTGCGGGAGCAGCTCAGGCGGCACCGCCCGGCACTCCGGCGATCCCGCTCAACAACGAGCAGGAAGCGCAGACGACCGGCGCCACCGGCGGCGCACGCGGATTCTTCGCCTACGAGATCAGCGACGGCGAGTTCTGCTACACGCTCGAGGTGGAGGGCCTCACCGCCGGCGCCACCGCGGCGCACGTGCACGTCGGCCCGCGCAACGTCGCCGGCCCCGTCGTCATCCCGATCCCGGTGCCGAACTCGACGAGCTTCGAGGTCTCGGCCTGCGCCGTCCCCGCGCCCGCCCCGGCACTGCTCGACGCGATCGAGGCGAACCCGAAGGCCTACTACATCAACGTGCACACGCCGACATTCATGGGCGGCGAGACGCGCGGCCAGTTGAAGTAGGCGCGCTCCTGAAGCAGGCACGATGCGAACGAGCGGATGCCGCGGCATCCGTTCGCCCGAACGCAGCCCGACGCGGCCTTACGGCGCCAGCAGGAAGATCGCCGGCCATCCGTTGTGCGCGTACACGATGACCGCGAACACCACCGCGTCGAAGAGCATGTGCACCGTGAACACGTAGCCGAGCGACTTGGTGAGCTTGAACGTGTACCCCTGGATGAGCGCGAACGGGATCGTGAGCAGCGGACCCCACGACTGGTAGCCGAGCTCCCACAGGAACGAGACGAACACGATCGTCTGCAGCAGGTTCGCCTGCCACGACGGGAAGTGCCGGCGCAGCAGCACGAAGACGGTGCAGACGAAGAACAGCTCGTCCCACGTGCCGACGGCGCCGACGCCGACGAACAGGCGCGCGATCTCGTCGGGCTCGGTCACCGTCGGCCAGTTCTGGTACGCGCCAGAGCTGATGAAGTAGAACGGCAGGATCAGCCAGCCCGCGAGCGTCACGAAGATCAGGTAGAGCCACTGCGTGCGATTCCAGCGCCGGCCCGTGCGCCACGGGAAGCGGATGACGTGCTCGCGGTACACGAATCGCGAGATGACGTACGGCACGAGCACCGCGAGCCCGAGCACGACCGCGAAGCGCACCATGCCCTCGTCGCTGAGGTCGGCCTTCAGCGACACCGTCGAGATGATGACCTGCCCGATGGCGATGAGCGCGAGGTCGGCGAGCAGCCGCTCGGTGCGGCCCGACCGGTCGCAGAGCCACGCGGCCAGGAGGCCGACGGCGAGCATCGCGTACCCGGCGATCGGCACCATGAATCCGAACAGCAGCACGGCGGCACCGCACACGAGGACGGCGGGCACGAGGGCGATCGGATGCGTCCGCAGCTCGGGCGGTTCGACGGTCTCGGCGGTGTTCGTGCTCGGCATCGGGGACTCGCTAGTCGTCGTCGCCGAGCTCGCCGCGCTGCGACGCCACGACCCATCGAGAGAGGAACAGCGCGCCGGCCTCGTCGTGGATGAGGTCGCCCGCGGTGAGCACCGGGTACGTGGTGTCCGGGATGCCCTCGGCCGGGCGCACGTCGACGTGGCGAACCCGCTCACCGCGTTCGGCGAGCCAGTCGGCCATGCGGTAGTCGCCGCGCGAGTCGCCCATCGTGCGCCAGTGCTGCGGGCGGATGCCGCGCTGCTCGAGCAGCTCGACGGCCCGTGCGGCCCCGAGGTCCTTGCCGAGACGCACGGATTCGACGTCGGTCGAGATGATCGTCGGGTCGATGCGCCAGTGCACGCGCCCCGCGGCATCCGGTCGCTCATCGCCGTCCCGCACCGTGCCGAAGCCCCGCGCCGCGAGCCGTTCGTGGGCGTGCGCGTCGAAGCGCGGCTGGGCCCCGAGATAGTCGTCGGATGCCACGTGCACGTGCTGCTCGA
The DNA here is from genome assembly GCF_016907835.1 of Agromyces cerinus. Lineage (NCBI taxonomy): Bacteria > Bacillati > Actinomycetota > Actinomycetes > Micrococcales > Microbacteriaceae > Agromyces > Agromyces cerinus. Next base: position 1,875,632 of record NZ_JAFBCT010000001.1, read on the forward strand.
CCGAGACCATCGCGCGCTTCGTGTCGTCGAAGAAGGCGAACTCGTCGAAGTGCGCCTCGACGTAGGCGCGCATGTCGGCGGCGAAGTCGGCGGGCATCGCGAGGTCGAGGTCGACGAAGACCTCGCCGAGGCCGTGCTGATCGATGGCTGCCCAGACCGCGCCCTTCTCGCAGATCGCCCAGACGGGCGCGCCCGGCTCGAGACCTGCGGCGAGCAGCGGCGGCACGACCTGCTCGGCGATGAACGCATCGGAGCGGCCCGTGTTGAAGATCACGGGGTTGCCGGCGTTCGCGAGGGCCGCGAGGTCGCGGGCGATCGACGGGAACGCGATCGACCGCGTCACGGGGCTCGCGATGGGGCCGTCGACGTCGAGCAGGAGGCCGAGGAGCGGGGTGGTGGTCACGCAACCAGCCTATGGCGAGGCGCTCGGTGCGGTGCCCGACCGATGTCGGCGGCGCTGCGACGACTCGTGAGCGCGGTTCAGCGCCGATGTCGCCGGCAGGTGCGAGCATCGAGGCATGCAGCAGATCGTGCCTCCCTACCTGCTCGACCGCATCGCCCACGCGGCCGGCCCGCGGTTCCCCATCGCGGCCGAGGCGGCGCGGCGCGCACTGCTGCGCGAGCCTCCGGCACGTCTCGGCGTCGAGCCGCTGCCCGAGCTGCCGACCGTGCTGCCCGACGCGCCGTCGGCGCCCGACCGCCGCATCTCCGACGCCGAGGGCCGGGAGAAGCTGCCGGGCCGCCTCGTACGCCGAGAGGGCGAGCGCGCCACGGGCGACGAAGCCGTCGACGACGCATACGACGGCCTCGGCGACACGCATCGCCTGTTCGACCGGGTCTTCGGCCGCGACTCGATCGACGGCGCCGGCATGCCCCTCGAGGCGACCGTGCACTTCGGCGACAACTACGACAACGCCTTCTGGGACGGCGAGCGCATGGTGTTCGGCGACGGCGACGGCGAGGTCTTCAGCGGCTTCACCGACTCGCTGAGCGTCATCGGCCACGAGCTGGCACACGGGGTCACCGAACACACGGCGAAGCTGCGCTACCAGGGGCAGTCCGGGGCACTCAACGAGCATGTCTCAGATGCCTTCGGCGCGCTCGTCGAGCAGTACGCGCTCGGCCAGGACGCCGGGGCGGCGAGCTGGCTCATCGGCGAGGGCATCTTCACCGACGAGGTGCAGGGCCGGGCGCTGCGCTCGATGCTCGAGCCGGGCACGGCCTACGACGACGACGTGCTCGGCCGCGACCCGCAGCCCGCGCACATGCGCGACTACATCGAGACCGACGACGACAACGGCGGCGTGCACCTGAACTCCGGCATCCCGAACCGGGCGTTCGCACTCGCCGCGACGGAGTTGGGCGGCTTCGCGTGGGAGCACGTGGGGCGCATCTGGTACGACGTGCTCACCTCGGGGCGACTGTCGCCCGACGAGGACTTCGCGGGCTTCGCCGCCGAGACCGTGCGAGCGGCGCGAGAGCGCTTCGGGCGCGAGAGCCGTGAGGAGCGCGCCGTCATGCACGGCTGGGCTGCGGTCGGCATCGAGGTGCCTCCGGAGTAGCCTCCACGCCTGCGGAGTACGATCAGCCCATGGACGTCATCGTGTCCCGGAGCGGTGGCCTCGCCGGCACCAGGCTCACCTGGGAGGTTCGCGTCGACGAGCAGCCCGATCCCGACGAGTGGTACATCCTCATCGACGAGATCCCGTGGGGCGAGCCGCCACCGCTGCCGCCCGAGCCCGACCGCTTCGTCTACCGCATCCGCTGCGAGCCGCACGAGGCGACGCTCGCCGAGCGCCAGCTCACGGGGCCGTGGCGTCAGCTCGTCGATCGGGTGCAGGAGACGACGGACCCGCAGCGGCTCGGCGCGACAGAGTCGCGGCCACCACGCCCCACGCGATGAGTCCCTGCGCCGCGAGGTAGGTCGACATGACGACGAAGTCGTGGGCCGCGAACTCGTACCCGGGCAGGAACCTGCCGAGGGCGAGCACCGAGTCGGAGACGATGAAGCATGCACCGCCGAGCACGATCCACCTGCCGTGCATCGACGCGCACATCGCCATCGCGCCGATGGCCGCGGCGTAGAGCACGATCGGGGCGGCGAGCACGCCGGCGTGCGGCAGGAGCAGGCCGAGCACGACGATCATCCAGGCCCAGTAGACGTACGACCAGGCCGGCGGGCGGGGACGTGCACGGGGCATCCGCAGGAACAGCACGATGTAGGCCACGTGGGCGAGGAGGAACGAGCAGAGGCCGGCCGCGAACCATCCGTCACCCGGGAACGAGAGCAGCACGTCGCCGCCCCACGAGAACGCGATGCCCGTCAACAGCAACGGCACGGGCGCGCGCAACGGGCGCACGAGGAGCACCACCGCGAGGGCGAGCAGCGGCATCAGCAGCGCCTTCGTCGCCGTGACGCTCCACGCCGGGCCGAGGTACAGCAGCACGAGGTGCAGCGCCGAGACGACCAGGTACGGGGCGAACGCGATGAGTGGCGATCGGAAGCGGTTCACGTCGTCGCGCCTTTCGGGTTCCGGCCGTCGACCGGCCGCATGCCAGACTACCGAAATGCTGCTGCCGGCGATCGACCTCTCGTCCCTCACCCTTCCCGTCTCGGGCGCCGAGCTCGCGGCGCAGCGTCAGCGCGACCGTGCAGCTGCGCGCACCAACCGAGGCAGGATGATCGCACTCGCGATCGGTCTCGGCGTGTTCGGCATCGGATTCCTCGCGATGGTCGCGTACGGCATCATGGCGGCGCTCGACACGGGATGGACGTTCACCTTCGCGATCCTCACCGCGTGGGCGGTGTTCGCGACGATCGCGGTCGCCCGCCTCGCCAGCCTGCCCGCGGCGACGGGCGAACCGGCGAAGGCCGAGGCCCGACTGCATCGGCTGGCAGAGCTGAACGGCCTCGTGTACGAGCCGAACGTGGAGCCGCGACTGCCCGGCCGCCTGTTCGAGCGCCTCAGCGGGCGACGGCGCAACTCGCGCTTCACGACGACCTCGGGGCGCACCGTAGAAGTCGGCAACCTGCTCCACCCGCAGGCGAAGGCCGGCACGTCGGTGTCCGTCACGATCCGCGCGGGCGGCGTCGCCAGCACGACGGCCGACGACGGTTCGTACTGGCAGTACGTCGCCGTGCAGCTCGACGCGCACCTGCCCCACATGGTGCTCGAACCCGCGGCGGTGACGATGGCGAGCACCGGGCGACGCGCGTTCCCCGTCGACTTCGACGACGACCAGCACCTCTCGCTCGAGGGCGACTTCGACCGGTACTTCCGCTTGTTCGTGCCGAAGGAGTACGAGCGCGACGCACTCTACGTCTTCACGCCCGACCTCATGGCGGCGATGATCGACGAGGCGCCCGGCATGCACGTCGAGATCGTCGACGACTGGGTGATCTTCAGCCGCAACGGCCGCGTCGACTTCGCGTCGCCGTCGACGTGGGCGACGATCGATCGCACTGCGAACCGCGCGGCATCCCGAATCGTCGAACGCGGCGGCCGCTATCGCGACGAGCGCACGGCCGATGGAACGACGACGGCCGGCAGGGAGACGGTGCTGCGCACCGTGGCCCCTGCCGGCCGTCGACTCGAACGGTGAGCGGTCAGCTCACGCCGAGCAGGTCGATCACGAAGATGAGGGTCTTGCCCGACAGCTGGTGACCGCCGCCCGCGGGGCCGTAGGCCTGGTGCGGGGGCACGGTGAGCTTGCGGCGACCGCCGACCTTCATGCCGGGGATGCCCTCCTGCCAACCGCTGATGAGCGCCTGGAGGGGGAAGTTGATGGACTGGCCACGACCCCACGAGGAGTCGAATTCCTCGCCGCTGTCGTACTCGACGCCGAGGTAGTGCACGTCGACGGTCGAGCCGGGCTGCGCCTCGGCGCCGTCGCCGACGACGAGGTCTTCGATCACCAGCTCGACGGGAGCCGGCCCCTCGGGAGCGTCGATCTCGGGCTTGCTGTTCGTATCGGTCATACGTCAACCCAAACAGGTTCGCGGCCTCGTCGCAATCGCGGACAACCGTCCACCCCCCTCTTGCGCTGACTGCGAACACGTTGCAGTCTGGAGTCCTAGAACTCGTCGCCTGGTAGAGATGTCGGCAGTGCCACACCACAGGGCGACGAGTTTTTTGTGCTCAGTGCAGGGCCGCGCCGCTCTGCGGCGGCGGCCGGCGGAAGCCTCAGCTCAGCAGCACCCGGCGATCCTCGACGACGGCGGCGAGCAGACCCTGCTCGTTGACGATCGTGCGTTCGCTCGCGAGGCCGGTGGCGATGCGCTGGCGGGTGAAGGCGAGGTGCGTGGCATCCGCGATGAGCTTGCGCATGACGCCGGTGCGCGGCGGAGTCTGCGCCTTCGCCCAGGCCCTCGCCTGTCGCCGCCCGGCGGGCGTGGCGAGCATTTCGACCTCGGCCGGGCTGAACCACCCGGCGGCGCCGTACTCGGCGAGCCGGTGCCGGGTGACCCGCACCTCCTGTCGCCGCAGGAGCACGGTGAGCACGATCGCGGCGATGAAGATCGGCACCTGCACCGTGAGGTAGAGGCCGATCGCGTCGTCGGCGAAGGTGAGCGAGCCGTTCCAGAGCGCGTGCAGCGCGACCGCGCCGAGGAGGCCGAGCAGGAACCATCCGACGACGCCGGCTCCCCCGCCGCGGCGGGCGCCGATGCCGATGGCGAGCCCTGTGCACGCCGTGAAGAGCACGTGGGCGAACGGCGAGAAGAGGCCGCGCACGACGAAGGTCGCGCCGAGCGTCTCTGCGCCGCCCTCGACGAACGCCTCGCCGAAGTACAGCACGTTCTCGGTGAACGCGAAGCCCGCGGCGACGGTCGCGGCGTAGACGAGCCCGTCGACGGGGCCGTCGAAGTGCGAACGCGAGAAGGCGAAAATGAGCAGCACGCCGATGCCCTTCGCGACCTCCTCGACGATCGGCGCCTGCACGACCGCCTGCAGCGCTTCGTTCGGTGCGCCGCCGGGCTCGGCGTATGCCATCGCGAGCTGCACGCCGAGGTCGACGATGAGCGCGATCGCCACGGACACGGCGGCGCCCCAGAGGAAGGCGAACCACAGCGCCCAGCGCGGCTCGGGCTCCCAGCGGTCGACCCACCGCACGGCGAGCAGCACCATCGCGAGCGGCACGAGGGCGAGGAGCGACCCGATGAGGAGGGTCGACACGCCGAGCCCGACGGCGAGGTAGGCGAGCACCAGGAGGCCGACGAACCCGGCCACGACGATGCCGATGATCGCGAAGAGCACGCCGCCGCCGCGCGGCTTCGGCGGCGCCGTCCAGATCGGAGGCGCCGGCGACGGATTCAGGGCGGGGTCGGGGGCTGAGTTCGGGGCCACGGAGGTCACGCGGGCAGCCTATCGAGCGGGTGCCTCCGGCGCGTCGGAAGACACGGGTGCTTCGAACATGACCCCCGGGTTCAGGATGCCGCTCGGGTCGAAGAGCGCCTTGATGCCGCGCTGCAGCTCGAACGAGTCGTCGCCGAGCTCGTCGGCCAGCCAGCGCCGCTTCAGCACGCCGACGCCGTGCTCGCCGGTGAGCGTGCCGCCGAGCGCGACCGCGGTGCGGAACATGTCGTCGGCCGCGGCCCACACGTGCTCGGGCACCTCGTCGCCGGTGAACACGAAGTTCGGGTGCAGGTTCCCGTCGCCCGCGTGCGCGATCGTCGGGATCTCGATGCCGTGGCGTCGGCCGATCTCCTCGATCGCGCGGAACATCTCGGGCAGGCGCGAGCGCGGCACGGCGACGTCCTCGATGAGCACCTGGCCCGACGCCGCGAGCGCGGGGTGCATCGCCCGGCGGATGCCGAGCAGGCGATCGCCCGTCGCGGCATCCGTCGACAGCGTCACCCTGGCGCCCGACTCGGCGAACAGGCGGGCGATCTCGGCCCCCTCATCGGCGGCGCCGGCGCCGTCGCACTGCGCGAGCAGGAACGTCTCCGACGGGGCGAGCGTCGCGAGCGGCGTGCCGACGACGCCGTCTGTGCCGAGGTACGCCGCCACACGCGCGAGCCCGGCCGCGTCGATGAGCTCGAGCACGGCGGGCCGCAGGCGGGCCGCGGTGACGGCAGCGGATGCCGCGGCTGCGGCCTCGACGTCGGGAAGCACCGCGGCGACGGTGACCGTCTCGCCCGGCGTGATCGGCCGCAGCCGCACGGTCGCCTCGACGATCACGCCGAGCGTTCCCTCCGAACCGGTGAAGAGCGCCGTGAGGTCGTACCCCGTGACCCCCTTCACCGTGCGGTGCCCGGTGCGCAGCAGCCGCCCGTCGGCGAGCACGACCGCGAGGCCGAGCACCGCCTCACGGGTGACGCCGTACTTGGCGCAGAGGAGACCTCCGGCGTTGGTGGCGATGTTGCCGCCGATCGACGAGATGGCGCGGCTCGCGGGATCGGGCGCGAACCAGAGTCCGCGCGAGGCGAGCGCGTCGTTCAGGTCGCCGTTCAGCACGCCGGGCTCGACGACGGCGAGCTCGTCGGCCTCGGAGACCTCGAGCACCCGGTTCATGCGCGAGAGGTCGAGCACGATGGCGCCGGGGCTCGCGATGGCCCCGCCGGCGAGGCCCGTGCCGGCGCCGCGCGGCACCACGGGAGTCGACGTCTCATGGGCGATGCGCATGACGGCCTGCACCTCGGCGACGGATGCCGCGTGCACGACCGCGATCGGCGGGGTCGCGCTCCGCCACCCCGAGCGGTCCTCGCGGGCAGCCTCGAGATCGGCCGATGCGATGGAGACGGATGCCCCGAGGGCGTCTTGCAGGAGGGTCACGACGGCGTGCGGCATCCCTCCACCATACGGCGCGGCGCTGATGTCCGATTCCCGCTGGTCGGTGTCGTCGGGGCGTGCGAGGCTGGTCGCATGACGAGCACCGCGACCACCGCGCCCACCCGCCGCCGGCTGCACGGCGACCCGCTCGACGACCCCGAGTTCGCCGAGCGGTACCGGGCGATGCAGGCGCGCGACGCCCGCTTCGACGGGCAGTTCATCACGGGCGTGCACTCGACGGGCATCTACTGCCGGCCGAGCTGCCCGGCAGTCGCGCCGAAGGCGTCGAACGTCAGCTTCTATCTCACCGCGGCTGCAGCGCACGAGGCCGGCCTCCGGGCGTGCAAGCGGTGCCTGCCCGACGCCGTGCCCGGCTCTCCCCAGTGGGACCTGCGCGACGACCTCGCCGCCCGCGCCATGCGGCTCATCGCCGACGGCGTCGTCGAGCGCGAGGGGGTGCCGGGGCTCGCCGCCCGGCTCGGCTACACCCCGCGGCACCTTACGCGCGTGCTCACCGGCGAGCTCGGTGCCGGCCCGCTCGCACTGGCTCGCGCGCATCGCGCCCAGAACGCGCGGGCGCTGCTCACCTCGACCGCGCTGCCGGCCGCCGACGTGGCGTTCGCCTCGGGGTTCGGCAGCATCCGCCAGTTCAACGAGACGATCCGCGAGGTCTACGAGCGCAGTCCGCTCGAGCTCCGTGCCGCGGCTCGGGTGCGCGAGCGGCAGCCGCAGCCCTCGGCCGCCGTGCCCGACTCGGGCCCCGACGGCGGGGTGGTGCGGCTGCGGCTGCCGGCGCGGCCGCCGTTCGACGCCGCCGGCGTGTTCGGCTGGCTCGCGGCCCGAGCCCTCGACGGCGTCGAACACGCCGGCGACGCCCGCTACGAGCGCACGCTCCGCCTGCCCGGCGGCCCTGCCGTCGTCGCCTTCGCCGCGGCGGGCGACGCCGCCTCGCCCGCGATCGAGGTCGAGGCGCGCCTCGCGACCCTCGCCGACCTGCCCCCGCTGGTCGCCCGCGTGCGCCGGCTCTTCGACCTCGACGCCGACGCGGTGGCGATCGACGCCGCGCTCTCCCGAGACCCGGCGCTCGCGGCATCCGTCGCCGAGACTCCCGGCATCCGCGTGCCCGGATGCCTCGATCCCCACGAGCTCGTCTTCCGCGCACTCATCGGGCAGCAGGTCTCGGTGAAGGCGGCCCGCACCGCCCTCGCCCGGCTCGCCGCCGAGCTCGGCGAGCGCGTGGCCCCGCACGCCGACGGCGCTCCGTCGACGCTCTTCCCGTCGGCTGCGGCGATCGCCGAGCACGGGCCGGAGGTGCTCAGGGGCCCCGCTGCCCGGGTGCGCACCATCGTCGACGTCGCGAATCGGCTCGTGTCGGGTTCCCTGGTCGTGGCCTCCGAGCGCGAACGCATCGAACTGCAGTCCGACCTGCTCGCGGTGCCCGGCATCGGACCGTGGACGGCCGGCTACGTCGCGATGCGCGTGACCCGTGCCCCCGACGTGCTCCTCACCGGCGACCTGGCGCTGCGGAACGGCGCCGAACGACTGGGGCTGCCCTCGGCTGCGCGCGAGCTCGCCGTCCTCGGCACGCGGTGGGCACCCTGGCGCAGCTACGCGTCGATGCACCTCTGGCGCGCCGCGGGTGCAAAGATCTGATGTCTCAGCCGGTTGTCGGCTATGATCGCCGTCATGGCGGTCACTGACGAAGCGATCCTGAAGATCAAGGCGATGATCGTCTCGGGCGAGTTGCGCCCGGGCGACCGCCTCGAACCCGAGAAGGAGCTCAGCGAGCGGCTCGGTTTGAGCCGGTCCTCACTGCGGGAAGCAGTCAAGGCCCTCGAGGTCATCAGGGTCCTCGACGTCCGTCGCGGCGACGGCACCTACGTCACGAGCCTCGAGCCGACGCTGCTGCTCGAGGCCATGAGCTTCGTCGTCGACCTGCACAGCGACCAGTCGGTGCTCGAGATCTTCTCGGTGCGACGCATCCTCGAGCCGGCGACCTCGGCGCTCGCCGCCCAGAACGCGGAGCCCGAAGACCTGGCGCACCTGCACGCGCTGCTCGAGGGCGTCGACGTGTCGTCCGACATCGAGTCGCTCGTCGCGCACGACCTCGACTTCCATCGCGGCATCGCCGCAGCGGCCGGCAACACGTACCTCGCGAGCCTGCTCGAGTCGATGTCGAGTCACACCGTGCGCGCCCGGATCTGGCGTGGCATCACCCAGGAGGACGCGACCGGTCGCACCATCGCCGAGCACGGGGCGATCCTCGCCGCACTCGAGCAGCACGACCACGAGCTGGCCCGTGCACTGACCCTGACGCACATCGCAGGCGTCGAGAACTGGCTGCGTGCAGCGCTGTGAATCGGCGCCGTCGCGGCAGCGGATCGGGCACGAGGCGACCCGTGAATGACCGTGACGAACTTGTGATCATGACTGCTTGACAATGATCCGATGTTCACTCATCGTTGGTGATGATCCTATTGGATATTTCATTTCTCAACGTGGAGGACATCATGGCTGTTCGCACCAAGGCCGCTCGCGGGCTGCTCGCTACCGCGGCAATCGCGCTCGCGCTCACCACTGCCGCATGCACCAGCAAGGCCGCCGACCCCGGCGCCGGCTCCGGCGAGGCAGGCGATCTCGCCTCGGTGAACGTCGCACTCGTTCCCGGCGGCTCGCACCCCTACTTCCAGCCGTGGGCGGCTGCAGGAGAAGCAGCCGTCGAGGAGTTCGGCCTCGGTTCGACCGTCTTCAACGAGACCGCCGAGTGGGACCAGGCCAAGCAGAACGAGGTGCTGAACTCGCTCGCGGCCCAGGGCGTCAACGCCTTCGGCATCTTCGGCGTCTCGCCGACCGACATCAACACGACCTTCAAGATGCTGAAGGACCAGGGCTTCGCCGTCGGCTCCATCGCCTCCTGCCCCGCAGGTGACGTGAACGAGGCCGACTTCTGCCTCTCGACCGACACCGAGGTCGCCGCGTACAAGGCTGCCGTCGCCGCGATCGAGGCCATGGGCGGCAAGGGCAACCTCGTGCACCTCACCGGCAACAACGTCGACTCGAACACCCAGCGTCGCATCGCCGGCGTCGAGAAGGCCGTCGAGGAGACGGGCGGCGCGGTCACGCTCCTCAGCACCGTCACCGACATCGACGTCGACCTCGGCACGGCGCAGAAGGCCGTCGCCGACCTCCTCGCGGCCAAGGGCTCCGAGATCAACGGATTCGTCTCGACCGCGTACAACCCCGCCGTCGCCTCCGCCTCTGCGGTGAAGGAGTCGGGCCTGCCGATCAAGGTCGTCGCGATCGACGACGACGCGGTCATCCTCGACGGCATCGCCGACGGTTCCGTCTCGGCGACCGTCGTGCAGAACCCGACCGGCCAGGCGTTCGTCGGCTCGTGGGTGCTCGCGCAGCTGCAGACCAAGGCCTGCACCGTGAAGGACCCGGGCGTGATCGTCGACTCCGGTTCGTTCGTCGTCACGACCGACAACCTCGAGACCTACACCGACGAGCAGGACTCGGAGTCCGACACGATCATGGACCTGTTCAAGAACGACCTGCTCGACTGCAAGTAACCACGGAGCCGACCGACACCATGACCACCATCACTGCGGCACGCGCCTCGCTCGTCGACCTCGAGGTCGAGACGATGCGCACCGACGCCGTCCAGAGCTTCATCAAGCAGGAGACGATCTTCCTCGAGATCGACACTGCGGACGGACTCACGGGTGTCGGTTACTCCTACACGATCGGAACCGGTGGTCGCGCAGTCCTCTCCATGCTGCGCGACCACCTGGTCCCTCTCCTCCCCGGCCTCGACAGCAGGAACGTCGAAGGCATCTGGATGGAGCTCTTCCGTTCGACGCGCGCCACCACCGTCGGCGCGATCACCTCCCTCGCCCTCGCGGCGGTCGACACGGCGCTCTGGGATCTCCGATCCCGCCGCGCGGGCGAGCCGCTCTGGCAGGTCGCCGGCGGCTACCGCCAGCGCGTGCCGCTCTACGACACCGAGGGCGGCTGGCTCCACCTGCCGACCGACGACCTCGTCGCGGGTGCGCTCGCATCGCAGGCGAAGGGCCTCCGCGGAGTCAAGCTCAAGGTCGGCAAGCCGTCGGTGCGCGAGGACCGCGAGCGTCTGCTCGCGGTGCGCGAGGCCGTCGGCGACGACCTGCACATCATGGTCGACGCGAACCAGTCGATGACGTCGGCCGAGGCGATCCGCCGCGCAGCAGCGTTCGAAGACGCCGACCTCTACTGGTTCGAGGAACCGCTGCCCGCCGATGACGTCAGCGGCCACGTGCGCCTCGCCGCATCGACGAGCATCCCGATCGCCGTGGGCGAGTCGATGTACTCGATCGCGCAGTTCCGCGACTACCTGCACCGCGGCGCAGCCGGCATCGTCCAGGTCGACGTCGCGCGCATCGGCGGTGTGACCCCCTGGCTCAAGGTCGCGCACCTCGCAGAGGCGTACAACGTCGCCGTCTGCCCGCACTTCCTCATGGAGCTGCACGTCAGCCTCGTCGCCGCCGTGCCCAATGGCGCCTACGTCGAGCACATCCCCCAGCTCCGCGGCATCACGAAGACGGAGCTCGTCATCGAAGACGGCTCCGCGGTCGCACCGTCGACGCTGGGCCTCGGCATCGACTGGGATGCCGACGAGATCGACCGGAGGCGAATCGCATGACGCGCGGATCCAACCGACTGACCAGCGTGCTCAGCGACAACCGCGTCGGGCTCCTGCTCCTCATCGTCGTACTCGTGGTCCTGATCGGCAGCCTCAAGCCGATGTTCTTCTCCCCCGCCTTCGTGATCGGACCGATGCTCACGAGCATCGCCATCTTCACGGTCGTCGGCCTCGCCCAGATGGTGGTGCTCTCCGTCGGCCAGATGAACCTCGCCGTCGGCGGCATGGCCGCGATCGGGGCGATGGGCTCGGCGATGGTCTTCCAGGCGTTCGATGTGCCCCTGATCGTCGGAATCGCCGTCGGCCTCGTGTTCGGCGGCGCCGTCGGCGCGCTCTGCGGCGTGCTCATCGCCTACGCCGGGGTCAACTCCTTCGTCGTGACGCTCGCGATGAGCTTCGCCCTGCTCGGCCTCGTGCCCGCCGTCTACTCGTGGGTCAGCACGGGCAACGCGATCACGGTGCAGACTCCGGGTCTGGCCGAGCTCGGCCGCTCGACGCTCTCCGACCTCTGCATCGGCGACACCTGCGGCCCCGACGGCGTCCCACTCATCCTCTTCGTCGCCGTTGCGGCGATGATCGTGATCGGGGTCCTCTACTCGAAGTCGCGCATCGGCCGCGAGATCCTGCTGACCGGCTCGAACGATCGTGCCGCGTTGCTCTCGGCGATCCCCGTTCCGCGCCGCATCATCACGGTGCACACCCTGTCGGGCATGCTGGCCGCGCTCGCGGGATTCATGCTCGGGGCGAGCACCGGTTCGTTCACCCCCGGCATCGGCCAGGAGTTCATGCTGCAGTCGTTCCTCGGTCCGATCCTCGGCGGCACCCTGCTCGCCGGCGGGTACGTCTCCGTGATCGGCACCTTCCTCGGCATCACGATCACCGTCGTGATCCGCCAGGGCCTCCTGCTGTTCGGCGTCGGCATCGAAGGACTCAACATCCTGCTCGGCACCATCCTCCTGATCGCCCTCTCCGCCGACCGCATCCGTTCGGTCGCAGGAGCCCGATCCCGTCTGCGGGCGTCGCGACAGCACTCGCCCGCTCAGTCCAAAGAAGAGGCGGTGGTGTCATGAGCGCGCGTTTCGCACGGCTCGCCCGCGACCAGAACACGATCCTCGCCGCGGTGATCGTCGCCGGCGTGATCGTGCTGACGATCAGTTCGAGCGGCGGGTTCCTGTCGCCGATCTCGATCGAGACGTTCTTCCAGTTCCTCGCGATCCCGATCGTCATCGGCCTCGCCCAGATGGCGGCCCTCGCCGTCAACCAGATGAACCTCGCCGTCGGTGCGATCGGCGGATTCGCCGCCTGCTCCGCGGGAGTGCTCATCGCCGACTTCGGCGTGCCCCCGTGGCTCGGCGGGCTCATCGCGATCCTCATCGGCCTGGCCGCCGGAGTGCTGAACGGCCTCATCGTCGTGCTCACCCAGATCAACGGCTTCATCGTCACCCTCGCGACGATGACGATCCTCTCCGGTGCCCAGTACGCGATCGTCGGCACCCGCACGATCACCTCGGCATCCTGGCCCGAGATCGCGGACATCGGCACCGCTCGACCGCTCGGCATCCCGCTGATCTTCTGGATCGCCGTGGGCATCGCCATCCTGCTCTCGGTCGCATACCGGCAGACGCTCCTCGCCCGGAACATGCTCGCGAGCGGCGGCAACCCGCTCGCTGCGACCCTCTCGGGCATCTCGAACAACCGGAGCCTCGTCACCGCGCACGGTCTCTCCGGACTCCTGTGCGGCGTCGCGGCGTTCCTCGTGCTCGCCTCGCTGCCCGGGGTCAACAAGAGCATCGGCGAGGACTGGCTGCTCTCGAGCTTCGCCGCGCCGATCATCGGCGGCGTCTCGCTGACCGGTGGCACCGTGGCCGTGCTCGGCACCGTGCTGGCTGCGACGATCGTGCGACTCGTCGACAGCGCCCGCGCGCAGTTCCAGCTCGAGCCGAGCTGGGTCAACTTCGTCATCGGCGCCGTCGTGCTCGGCACGGTCGCCCTCGACCGGGTGCGAACGCGTCGCCCTGCGACCCGCCAGCGGAGCCGCCGCACACCGCCCGACGCGCCGCCCACCGCAGCATCGCGAGCCATCGATCCAGGAGCACCGGCATGACCGACACGGCCTACGCGCTCGAAGTGCGCGGCATCACCAAGACGTTCCCCGGCGTCCGGGCTCTCGACGAGGTCAACCTCCGTCTGAAGCCCGGAGAGGTGCACGCGCTCCTCGGTGAGAACGGGGCGGGGAAGTCCACGCTCATCAAGATCATCACCGGCATCCAGCCGCAGGACTCCGGCGAGCTCATCGTCAACGGCGAGGCGCGAACCTTCCGGTCGGCGCACGAGGCGACCCGTGCCGGCATCGGCGTGGTGCACCAGGAGCGAAACGTCATCACCGACTTCACGGTCGCCGAGAACATCGTGCTCGGCAACACCCCCGTCAAGAGCGGTCGCGTGCAGTGGCGGGAGGTGCGCGACGGCGCGAAGCGCGTGCTCGACCTGCTCGACTTCCCGATCGACCCCGCGACGCCGACGAGCCTCCTCTCCCCCGCGCAGACGCAGCTCGTCGAGATCGCGCGCGGTCTCTACACCGACAGCGCCGTGCTCCTGCTCGACGAGCCGACAGCCTCGATCAGCGAGACCGAGTCGAAGCTGCTGTTCGACGTCGTGCATCGGCTCGCCGCGCAGGGACGCGCGATCCTCTTCGTCAGCCACAAGCTCGAGGAGGTGTTCGCGCACTGCGACACCGTCACCGTCTTCCGCGACGGACGTTCCGTCGCGGAGTCGGAGCCGCTCGCGAACTACTCGAAGGACACGATCGTCGACCTGCTGGTCGGGCGCACCCTCGCCAAGCTCGAGGTCCCCGATCGTTCGCCGTCCGAGGCCGGCACCCCGGCGCTCGAACTGCAGGAGGTGTCGACCGCCGGCGGCCACCGCGACGTCTCGTTCGCCGTGCACCCCGGCCAGATCCTCGGCATCTACGGACTCGTCGGCGCCGGCCGTTCGGAGCTCGCCAAGGCCATCCTCGGCCTCGACCGCATCACGAGCGGCGAGGTGCGGGTCAACGGCGCCGTCGCGCAGATCCGATCGGTCGGCGATGCGCTCGGTCGCTACGGCATCGGCTACGTGACCGAGGACCGGAAGGCCGAGGGGCTCTTCCTCGACCAGACGGTCGCCCGCAACCTGACGGTCACGGTGCTGAAGCGGCTGTCGAACGCGTTCGGATTCGTGCGCGAGCGCGCCGCTCGCACGACCGCCGACGAGTACATCGCCTCGCTCGACGTCAAGGTGTCGAACCGCGACCAGCTCGTGGGCCAGCTCTCGGGCGGCAACCAGCAGAAGGTCTCGCTCGGCAAGTGGCTCGCCGCGAACACCGACATCCTCATCATCGACGAGCCGACCGTCGGCATCGACGTGCGCACGAAGGGCGCGTTCTACCAACTGATCTGGGCGCTCGCCGAGCAGGGCAAGGCCGTGCTCGTGATCTCGAGCGACCTCGCCGAGATGGTGACCCTCGTCGACCGAATCGTCGTCATGCAGGACTTCGAGGTCACCGGAAGCGTGCTGAACTCGCATGACTACGATGAGATGAGCAAGTCGGTCATCCGCCTCATCCACGAAGAGCGGATCGATGTGGTGGAGGGTTGATGCGAGTCGCACTCCACTCCGTCATCCGGGCAGGCGCGATCGACGGGTACCGGGCCGAGCACGCCTCCATCCCCGACGACCTCGAGCGATCCTTCGCACGGCTCGGCATCCACGACTGGACCATCTGGCGCTCGGGCGACCGTCTGTTCCACGTCGTCGAGTGCGACGACTTCGACGCCGCGATGCGCGAACTCGACTCCGACCCCGCGAACCTCGCCTGGCAGCAGACGATCGGCGAGTTCGTGGAGGCGTTCCGCGACGCCGACGGCAGCAGCGGATTCACGCCGATCGAAGAGGTCTGGGACCTCAGGCGCCAGCGCGGTGACGAGCACCGACCATGACCGGCATCGTCGACGCGCACGCTCATGTGTGGGATCCGACGCGACTGGACTACCCGTGGCTCGCCGGCCTCGACGTGCTCGATCGTCCCCTCCTGCCGCGCGATCTCGATCGCGCCGACGGGCAGGTGACCGAGGCGATCTTCGTCCAGGCGGGATGCGCGGACTCCCAGTCGCTCGATGAGGCGAACTGGGTCGCCGGCCTCGGCCAGGAGTGGCCCGAGCTCGCCGCCATCGTCGCGGCGGCCGATCTGCTCGACCCCGAGACGCTGGAAGCGCACCTCGACGCGCTCGACGGCATCGGCCGGGTGGTCGGCATCCGCCACCTGCTGCAGGGCGAGTCGCCCGCCGTGTTCTCCGACCCCGTGCTGCTCGACAGCCTCCGCCTGCTCGCCGCGCGCGGCCTGAGCTTCGACGCCTGCGTCACCCACTCGCAGCTCCCCGACCTGATCGCCCTCCTCGGCGGGGTGCCGGAGCTCGACGTGGTACTCGATCACCTCGGCAAGCCGCCGGTCGACGCCGGCATCGGCACCGAGGCCGGGGGCGCATGGGCACAGGCCGTCACCGAGCTCGCCGCCCGCCCCCGGACGACGGTGAAGCTCTCAGGGCTGGCCGCCGAGGCATCCGGAACCGAGACGTTCGACGCGAATGCCGACGCGTTCATCGAACACGGCTTCGCCGCATTCGGACCCGCGCGCTCGATGCTCGGCAGCGACTGGCCTGTGAGCCGCTACCTTGGTGCTGGGGGCACGTTCTCCGACTGGATCGAACGCGTACATCGGGTGACGGCCGCGACCGGATCGGAACGAGAGCAGCTCGATCACGGCACCGCCCTCCGTTTCTACCGTTCGAAGACAGTGGGGCACGAATGAGCACGACGTTTCCCGAAGGGGCCCGCATCGCGCGCTCGGTGCTGTCCGACGAGACGTACGGGGTGATTCGGGACCTCGTGCTCGAACACCGCATCGCTCCCGGCCGCCGGGTCAACATCGACTCCCTCTCGGCCGAGCTCGGAGTCTCCCCGACCCCCGTCAGAGAGGCGCTTGCCCGCCTCGAATCCGACGGCCTCGTCGTGAAGGTGCCGCTTCGCGGATACTCGACGACGCCGCTGCTGACCGTGCGCGAGTTCGTCGAGCTGACCCAGTTCCGCGTGCTCATCGAGCAGTGGACCGCCGCGCAGGCATCGGCCTCGATCGATCCGGCGACGACCGCGGCGCTTCGCGCCGAACTCGAGACCGGGCGCGCGACCACCGGCGCCGGCGAAGCCGGCCCCGAGGCGTTCCGCGCACTGACCGATCACGATGCGCGCTTCCACGCGCTCATCGCGAAGTCCGCCGGCAACGACCTGATCGCGCAGTCGTTCGAGCGCACGCACTTCCACCTGCACTTCCTGAGGCTCTACCTCGCGTCCCACTCCGCCGAGGCGGAGGGCGACGCCGATCACCGGCGACTGAACGCGGTGCTCGAGGAGTACGACCGCTCCGGTCAGGTCTCGCGCACGATCGACAATCATGCGGCCATCGCCGAGGCGATCATCGCCGGCGACGGGGCAGAGGCGTCGCAGCTCATGCGCGAGCACATCGAGCTCTCGCGGGTCCGCTTCCTGCCGGTCGTCGAACTCATCGCGTCGCTCCGCTGATCCGTCGTCCGCCGAAGCCCCGTCGTCGGCTCAGACCCCGTCGCCGCTTCAGGCCCGGTCGCCGGCGGGGATGAGCGCGCGGTCCTCGAGCGCGCTCCAGAGCTCGTCGGGGATCGCGGCCGACATGTTCGCCACGTTCTGCCGCACGGCATCGGGACGAGAGGTGCCGACGACGACGGTGGCCACGAGCGGGTGCCGCAACGGGTACTGCAGCGCCGCCGCCGGCAGCTCGACGCCGAACTCCTCGCACGTCGCTGCGAGCGCCTGCGCGCGTTCGAACACGGCGTCGGGCACGGCGCCGTAGTCGTACGTCGCGTCGCGGCGCGGCGTCGCCGTCGCGAGCAGGCCGGAGTTGAACACCGCGGCGTCGACGATGCGCACGCCGCGCTCCTCGCACGCCGGGAACAGCTCGACGAGCGCCGGCTGCTCGAGCAGCGTGTACCGCCCGGCGATCATCACGAGATCGAGGTCACCCTCGCGCACGGCGCGCGCCGCGACATCCGCATCGTTGACGCCGATGCCGATCTGCCGCACGAGCCCCTCGTCGCGCAGGGTCGCGAGTGCCGGCAGGCCCTCGGCGAGGCCGCGCTCGAGGTCGTAGACGTCGGGGTCGTGCAGGAACAGCACGTCGATGCGATCGAGACCCATGCGATCGAGGGATGCCTCGAGGCTGCGCCGCACGCCCGACAGGCTCGGGTCGTAGACCCGCACCCGGTCGTCGGGCACGTCGAACCCGTTCGCGAGGTCGCGGCCTCCGGCGAAGTCGGGGTTCGGCTCCAGCAGTCGGCCGACCTTCGTCGAGACGACGAACTCGTCGCGCGGCCGCTCGCGCAGGAACGCGCCGAGGCGGCGCTCGGAGAGGCCGAGTCCGTAGTGCGGGGCGGTGTCGAAGTAGCGGATGCCGCCGTCCCATGCCGCCTCGAGGGCGCTCCGAGCGCGGTCTTCGTCGGTCTCGCGGTAGAGGTTGCCGATCGATGCGCTGCCGAAGCCGAGCGGCCCGAGGTCGACGGGCGACGCCGACCGGCTCATCGGGCGACCGCCTGCGGCTCGCTCCACGTGAACTCCGCGACGGATGACGGCAACATCTCGGTGCCGGCGCCGGGAGCGCTCGGAGCCAGGTAGCGACCGTGCTCCACGACCGTCGGGGTCACGAAGTGCTCGTGGAGGTGGTCGACGTACTCGACCATGCGTCCGTCCATCGTGCCGGAGACCGCCACGTAGTCGAACATCGAGAGGTGCTGCACGGCCTCGCAGAGTCCGACGCCGCCGGCGTGCGGGCAGACCGGAACCCCGAACTTCGCCGCGAGCAGCAGGTTCGCGATGTTCTCGTTCACGCCGCCGACGCGGGTGGCGTCGATCTGCATGACGTCCATGCCACCGGCCTGCAGCAGCTGCTTGAAGACGACGCGGTTCTGCACGTGCTCGCCCGTCGCCACGCGGATCGGCGCGACGCCACGGGCGATCGCGGCGTGTCCGAGGATGTCGTCGGGACTCGTCGGCTCCTCGATCCAGGCGAGGTCGAACTGCGCGAGCGCGTTCACCCAGCGGATGGCGTCGGCGACGTCCCAGCGCTGGTTGGCGTCGATCGCGATCGGGAAGTCGGGACCGACGGTCTTGCGCGCGATGGCGAGGCGGCGGATGTCGTCGTCGAGATCGGCGCCGACCTTCAGCTTGATCTGCGGGAAGCCGTCGGCGACCGCCTCCCGGCAGAGGCGCTCGAGCTTCTCGTCGGAGTAGCCGAGCCAGCCCGGGCTCGTCGTGTACGCGGGGTAGCCGGTCGCCTGCAGGCGCGCGACGCGCTCGGCACGGCCGGGTTCAGCTGCGCGGAGGATCTCGAGCGCCTCTTCGGGCGTCAGCGCGTCGCTGAGGTAGCGGAAGTCGACGAGGGAGACGAGCTCTTCGGGGCTCAGGCTCGCGAGGTGGAGCCAGAGCGGCTGGCCGGCGCGCTTCGCACGGAGGTCCCACAGCGCGTTCACGACCGCGCCGATGGCCATGTGCATGACGCCCTTCTCGGGGCCGAGCCAGCGCAGCTGCGAGTCGTGCAGCAGCATGCGGGATGTCGCGCCCATGTCGCCGAGCAGCTCCTCGACGTCGCGGCCGACGAGGTGACCGCGGAGCGTCTCGAGTGCCGCGACCTCGACGTCGTTGCCGCGCCCGATCGTGAAGACGAACGCGTGCCCTTCCAGGCCGTCTTCGGCGTCGGTCCTGATCACCAGGTAGGCCGCCGAGTAGTCGGGGTCGGGGTTCATCGCGTCCGACCCGTCGAGTGCGAGCGAGGTCGGGAATCGGATGTCGTGGGTGTCGACGGCGATGATTGCGGTCATGGGGTCCTTTCGTGACAGGTTCGATCCTAAACATCCGATGTATAGGTGTCAATCTCGACGAAATGTGCCAGAATCGGCGAAGTACCCGCGAATTCGTCGGAACGATCAGACTTCAGAAAGAGCACAGCATGAGATTCGCCCGCCTCGGCAACGTCGGCATCGAGATCCCCGTCGTCCTCGACGGCGATCGCACCCTCGACCTGCGATCGATCACCGCCGACGTCGACGGCGCCTTCCTGAGCGGCGAGGGCGTCGAGCGCGCTCGCGCGGCGGTCGCCGCCGGCGAACTCCCCGACCTTCCAGACGCTGCGAGCCTCCGCATCGGCGCACCGATCGCCCGCCCCTCGGCGGTCTACTGCATCGGCATGAACTACGCGGCCCACGCCGCCGAGTCGGGCTCCGAGCCGCCCAAGCAGATTGTCATGTTCATGAAGTCGCCGAACACCGTCGTCGGCCCCTTCGACGACGTCGCGATCCCGCGCGGCAGCGAGAAGACCGACTGGGAGGTCGAGCTCGGCATCGTCATCGGTCGCCGTGCGAGCTACCTCGACTCCCCCGCCGACGCCCGCGCCCACATCGCCGGCTTCGTGATGGCCAACGACCTCTCCGAGCGCGACTGGCAGATCGCGGTCTCGGGCGGCCAGTGGTCGAAGGGCAAGAGCGCTCCGGGCTTCTGCCCCACGGGGCCCTGGCTCGCCACGAACGACGAGCTGAACGCCGACGACGTGCGCCTGCGCAGCTTCGTCAACGGCGAGCCGCGCCAGGACTCGCGCACGGGCGACCTCATCTTCGACATCGACACGATCGTCTGGACGCTCAGCCAGTACCTCGCACTCGAGCCGGGCGACCTCGTGCTCACCGGCACCCCCGAGGGCGTGGCCCTGTCGGGTCGCTTCCCCTACCTCGCCGCGGGCGACGTCGTCGAACTCGACATCGAGGGCCTCGGCAGCCAGCGCCAGCAGTACGTCTCCGCCTGATTCCGATCGACCCGACGCAGAAGGATCCCCCTATGAGCAACGAATTCACCGGCCTCGTCGCGATCGTCACCGGCGGGGCGTCCGGCATCGGCGCCGCGATCGCCGACCGCCTCCAGCAGGGCGGCGCTCGAGTCGCTGTCTTCGACCTGCAGCCGGATGCCGCGGCGCACGCCGATCTCGCGATCGCGGTCGACGTGGCCGACGACGCCAGCGTGCGAGCGGGCGTCGAACGCGTCGCGACCGAGTTCGGCCGCATCGACATCGTCGTGAACAACGCCGGCATCGGGGCGCAGGGCACGATCGAGTCGAACCCCGACGAGGAATGGCACAAGGTGTTCGACATCAACGTGCTGGGCATGATGCGGGTCGCCCGCGCGGCGCTGCCCCACCTGCGGAACTCTCCTGCGGCATCGATCGTCAACACCGCCTCCATCGCGGCGACGGCCGGGCTCCCCCAGCGCGCGCTCTACAGCGCGAGCAAGGGCGCGGTCGCCGCGCTCACGCGAGCCATGGCCGCCGACCACCTGCGCGAGGGCATCCGGGTGAACGCCGTGAACCCCGGCACCGCCGACACGCCGTGGATCGGCCGCCTGCTGGCGTCGGCCGCAGACCCCGCTGCCGAGCGCGCCGCCCTCGAGGCCCGGCAGCCGCACGGCCGCCTGGTGTCGGCCGACGAGGTCGCCGGTGCGGTCGCGTACCTCGCGAGCCCTGCATCGGGCTCGACCACCGGCGTCGAACTCGCCGTCGACGGCGGCATGCAGGAGTTGCGCCTGCGTCCGGCAGGCAGCTGACGCGGCATCCGCTCGTTTGTCGACGTGGCGGTGCATCCGGCTGTGTTCGTTGTACATCGTGCACAGCCGGTTCGCCGCGTCTCCCGATAGCCTGAACAGGTGAAGTTCGCGCACCTGAGAGCCGAAGGCCAGACGACCCCTCGGCTCGCGGCGGTGATCGCGGAATCCGCGCTCTTCCTCGACGAGTTCATGGAGCGACCGCCGCGCGACCTGCAAGACCTCATCGAGCGTGGCCCCGAAGGCCTCGCCGAGGTGCGCGAGGTCGTCGACACGGCCGTCTCGCTCGGCGCAGAGCTGACACCGGTCGCCGGGCTCCGCCACTCCTCTGCCGTGCTCCGCCCCGCGCAGGTCATCGCGATCGGCGCGAACTACGCCGCACACGCCTCGGAGCTGAAGCTGCGCTCCGAGACGGCGATGACGATCTTCTCGCTCTGGCCGAACTCGCTCACGGCGCACGGCGCCACGACCACCTGGCCAGAAGACCTCACGACACAGGTCGACTACGAGGCCGAGCTCGGCGTCATCATCGGCCGGTCCGCGCGCGGCGTCCACGAGCGCGATGCGCTCGATTACGTGTGGGGCTACACCGTCGTCAACGACATCACCGCCCGCGACATCCAGTTCAGCGAGGCGCAGTGGTCGCGCTGCAAGTCGTTCGACGGCTTCACGCCGACCGGGCCCGTCGTCGTCACCGCCGACGAGATCCCCGACCCGCAGGACCTCTGGTTGACCACGAACCTCGACGGCAGCATCATGCAGGACGCGTCGACGAACGAGATGGTGCGCAGCGTCGCCGAGATCATCTCGCTGCTCTCGCGTTCGGCGACGATCCCCCCGGGCACCCTCATCTCGACCGGCAGCCCTGGCGGCGCGGGCTACTCCCGTAAGCCCCCGGTGTTCCTGCGCGACGGCTCGACCGTCACGGTGACCGTCGAGGGCATCGGTTCGCTGACGACGCACTGCCGGGTCATCTGACCCGTCGGTGCCGCCTCCGCCGTATCGCGGCCGCGGCACCGACAGCGGGCCTCACTCCGAGGGCTCGCCCTGCAGGTCGATGAGCGGAATGGCCATCGTGATCGGGCGGATGCCCGAGAGCTTCGAGGGCTGCAGCTGCGCCATCACGGCCTCGCGGCTCATGAGTCCGGCCTCGACCACCAGGTCGGCGACGGGCCGGCCCGTCTTCAGCGCGAGCTTGGCGATGGTGGATGCCTCGGTGTACCCGATGAACGGGATGAGCGCGGTGATCACGCCGACGCTCGAGGCGACCATCGCCTCGAGCCGGTCGACGTTGGCCGTGATGCCGTCGACGCAGTTGACGCGGAGGGTCCAGCAGGCCTGGCGCATCCACGTGATCGACTGGAGGAGCGAGTGGGCGATGACCGGCTCGAAGGCGTTCAGCTGCAACTGCCCGCTCTCGGCCGCCATCATGACCGTGACGTCGGCTCCGGCGACCGCATAGGCGACCTGGCTGACGGCCTCGGGGATCACCGGATTGACCTTGCCGGGCATGATGCTCGAGCCCGCCTGCCGCGGCGGCAGGTTGATCTCGCCGAAGCCCGCCTGCGGGCCCGACGAGAGCAGGCGCAGGTCGTTGCAGATCTTCGAGAGCTTGATCGCGCTGCGCTTCAGGGCGCTCGAGAACGTCATGAAGACGCCCGTGTCGCTCGTCGCCTCGATGAGGTCGGGCGCCGACTCGAGGCGGAGCCCCGTGATCGCGCTGAGGTGGCGCACGGCGGCCGCCGCGTAGCCGGGGTCGGCCGTGATGCCGGTGCCGATCGCGGTGGCACCGAGGTTCACCTCGGAGAGGAGCTTGATGGTCTCGTTCAACCGCTCGTAGTCTTCGCCGAGCGTCGTCGCGAAGCTGTGGAACTCCTGGCCGAGGGTCATCGGCACGGCGTCCTGCAGCTGGGTGCGGCCCACCTTCAGCACCTCGTGGAACTCCTGGCCCTTGCGGCCGAACGAGACGCGCAGCAGGTCGAGTTCGCGCATCATCGTCGTGAGCGAGAACGTCATCGCGAGCTTGACCGCGGTCGGGTAGGTGTCGTTCGTCGACTGGCTGCGGTTGACGTCGTCGATCGGGTGCAGCACGTCGTAGCGGCCCTTGGGGAACCCGGCGATCTCGAGCGCGAGGTTCGCGATGACCTCGTTGGCGTTCATGTTCGTCGAGGTGCCCGCGCCGCCCTGGATGACGCCGACCACGAACTGCTCGTGATGCTCGCCGTCGATGATGCGCTGGCACGCCTCGTCGATCCACGCGGCCTTCTGGTCGGTGAGCACGCCGACCTCGCGATTGGCGCGGGCGGCGGCCTGCTTGACCGAGGCGAGGGCCACGACGAGGTCGGGATAGACCGAGATCGGGCGCTTCGAGATCGGGAAGTTCTCGAGCGCACGCATGGTGTGCACACCCCAGTAGGCGTCGGCGGGAACCTCGACCGAGCCGAGCGAGTCGGTCTCGGTGCGGGTCGGCGGCTGCGCACCGCTGCCGACGAGCGTCGGATCGGTGTACGTGTCGTCGGTGGACTCGGGCTCGTGCATGTCTTCCTCCACGGAGTCGTGCGCGAGTGGACGTCGAGGGTGTCGACGCCCCCGCAGCCGGCTCCATCGCCTGGGGTCTGCGCGGGGTCGCCGCGCTCGTACTCGTCAACGAGCCTATCGCCGCCGGTGCGACGAGACGAATGCGACGAAGGGCCCGGCCGTTCGCGGCCGGGCCCTTCGACGTGCCGATCGACACCACAGGAGGAGGTGCCGCTCGGCGGCGACGGGCGCCCCCACGCCCGCCGCCCGCTCCGATCAGACCCGGTCGGACTCGTCGACGCCGTCGGTGGCGAGCAGTTCGCTCTCGACGGCGCCGCCGTAGCCCTCGGACTGAGGGTCGCCGTGCAGTCCCCCGGACACGGCGTATTCCTCCTCCGGCGACAGGATGAGTCGGTGCCGGCCCCACAGTGCGAAGATCGCGAGCATCACCGCGTAGACGACGCCGATGGCGATGATCGCGGGCACGAACGTCGGATTCAGCAGGAACCCGAGGAAGATGAGCGCGGCGATCAGCGCGGCGACCACGGCCCCCGGCACGCCCCACGGGCTGACGTAGGGCCGCTTCGCGTTCGGGTACTTGCGGCGGAGGATCACGAACGCGACCATCTGCAGCAGGTAGGCGAGCACCGCGCCCCAGACGGCGATGTTCAGCACGATGGCGCCGGCGACCGCGCCCGCTCCCTCGGCGTCGACCTGGGCGAGCACGTCGAGCACGACGAGCGCGACGAAGCCGATGATCGCGCCTGCGACGAGGGCGACCCACGGCGTCTGGCGCTTGCCCGTGAGGGAGAGGAACTTCGGGTAGTAGCCGGCCCGCGAGAGCGAGTACATGTTGCGCCCGTAGGCGAACATGATGCCCTGCAGCGACGCGAGCAGTCCGATGAGCGCGAACAGCGCGAGCACCGCGGCGAGTTCGTCGCCGACGATGGCCCGGAAGCCGTCGAGCAGCGGCTCGCCCGCCGTGCCGGTGGCCTCGGCCCCGACGACGCCGGTGTTGAGGAACAGCACGAGCAGGCCCGTCACGATGAGCGTGGCACGGGCGATCAGGCCGGCCTTCGGGATGTCGCGAACGGGGTCCTTCGACTCCTCGGCCGCGAGCGGCAGCTCCTCGATGCCGAGGAAGAACCACATCGCGAACGGCAGCGCGAACAGGATCGGCAGCACGCCGTGCGGGAGGAACGCGGTCTGCCCGGCGTCGGGAACGATGTCGAAGAGCTTGTCCCACGAGAACTGGCCCGAGAAGATCGCCATCGCGCTGAAGACGAGCAGGATCGCGATCGAGATGATCGAGACGACGATCGCGAACTTGAACGAGATGCTCGCCCCGGCCGCGTTGATGCCGATGAAGACGAGGTAGAGGATCACCCACCAGACCCACTGCGGCATCGAGAACCCGAGCAGTTCGCTCGTGATCGCGTCGGCGTAGGAGCCGGAGAAGAACACGATCACCGCGGTGGTCGCGACGTACTCGATCGTCTCGGCGAGGCCGGTCACGAAGCCGCCCCATGGCCCCATCGCGGCCCTGGAGAAGGAGTAGGCGCCGCCCGTGTGCGGCATCGCCGACGACATCTCCCCGATCGAGAAGATGAGCCCGTAGTACATGACGACGAGCACCGCGAAGGCGATCAGCATGCCGCCGAAGCCGGCGAAGTCGATGCCGAAGTTCCACCCCGAGAAGTCGCCCGAGATGACGGCCGCGACGGCGAGGCCCCAGAGCCCCCAGACCCCGGCGGTGCGGGTGAGCTTGCGTTTCTCGAAGTACCCGGCCTCGGCGGTCGTGTACTTCACTCCCGAGACCTTCAGCGTGTCCTTGGTCATGGCGGTTCCCTTGCTCTCTCGAAGCGCGCGGCCGCAGCAGCGCGGGGGTGGGATGCGTTGGCCTGAACTATAGAGCGCCCAATGGTTGCCAGTACAGACCTTTTTGAAATGCATTCGGATGAATCCCGCGAGAACTGCGCGGAATCCGGCGAACATGTTCAACCACGCCTGTGGTGTAATGGTCGGCAACCCAGACCATTCACGACCCACGGAGGCAAAGCGGATGACGGCACCCACCGGATACCTCACCCTCGACGCGTTGCGCGGCGCGGTCGCCGACGGCCACGTCGACACCGTCATCGTCGCCTTCACCGACATGCAGGGCCGGCTCGTCGGCAAACGCGTCTCGGCGCGGCTCTTCCTCGAGGATGTCGCCGCGCACGGCGCGGAGTGCTGCAACTACCTGCTCGCCGTCGACGTCGACATGAACACCGTCGACGGCTATGCGATGTCGAGCTGGGAGCGCGGCTACGGCGACATGGCGATGATCCCCGACTTCCAGACCCTGCGCATGGCGCCCTGGCTCGAGGCGACGGCGCTCGTCACGGCCGACCTGCAATGGCTCGACGGCGCCTCCGTCGAGGCCTCGCCCCGGCGCATCCTGCAGCGGCAGCTCGAACGACTCGCCGAGCGCGGCCTCACCGCCTTCGTCGGCACCGAGCTCGAGTTCATCGTCTTCGACGACTCGTTCCGCACCGCCTGGCAGAAGGGCTACCGCGAGCTCACGCCGGCCAGCGACTACAACATCGACTACGCTCTGCTCGCCTCGACGCGCATGGAGCCACTGCTCCGCGACATCCGGAACTCGATGGACGGCGCGGGCATGTACTGCGAGGGCGTGAAGGGCGAGTGCAACCTCGGCCAGCAGGAGATCGCATTCCGCTACACGGATGCGCTCGGCACGTGCGACAACCACTCCGTCTACAAGAACGGTGCGAAGGAGATCGCCGACCGGCACGGCAAGTCGCTGACCTTCATGGCGAAGTTCAACGAGCGCGAGGGCAACAGCTGCCACATCCACATCTCCCTGCGCGGCGAGAACGGCGAAGCGGTCTTCAGCGACCCGGATGCCCCGCACGGCATGTCGACCCTGTTCCGTCGGTTCCTCGCGGGCCAGGTCGCCGCGATGCGCGAGCTCACGCTCTTCTCCGCACCGAACATCAACTCGTACAAGCGCTATGTCGCGGGCAGCTTCGCCCCGACCGCGATCGCCTGGGGTCTCGACAACCGCACGTGCGCGCTGCGCGTCGTGGGGCGCGGGCTCGGCATGCGCGTCGAGAACCGGGTGCCGGGCGGCGACGTGAACCAGTACCTCGCGGTCGCCGCCCTCATCGCAGCGGGCCTCGCGGGCATCGACGGCGAGCTCGAGCTCGACGACCTGTTCGAGGGCAACGCCTACGAGAGCGACGTGGCGCGCGTGCCGGCGACGCTGCGGGAGTCGGCCGACCTCTTCGCAGGCTCGGCGATCGCCCGCGAGGCGTTCGGCGACGAGGTCGTCGAGCACTACCTGAACAACGCACGCATCGAGCTCGCCGCCTACGACGCGGCCGTCACGGACTGGGAGCGGGTGCGTGGCTTCGAACGACTCTGAGCCGATGACGGATGCGCCAGCCACGGCGCCCGCACCGGCACCGGCACCGGCACCGGTGATCGGCATCACGACCTACCTCGAGCAGGCGCAGACCGGGGTGTGGGACGTGCGGGCCTCCTTCCTGCCGAAGGTCTACATCGACGCCGTCACCGACGCGGGCGGCATCGCCGTGCTGCTGCCGCCGCAACCCGCTGACGACGCGACCGCGCGGGCCGTGCTCGGCACGCTCGACGGGCTCATCGTCTCGGGCGGCGCCGACGTCGACCCCGCGCGCTACGGCCAGACGCCGCACGAGCGCACCGGCGCGCCGCGCACCGATCGCGACGAATGGGAGGACCACCTGCTGACCGCGGCCATCGACCTCGAGCTGCCGTTCCTCGGCATCTGCCGCGGCGCACAGATGCTGAACGTGGCGCTCGGCGGCACGCTCGTGCAGCACCTGCCCGACGTCGTCGGCAGCGACGCCTATCAGCCGGGGCCCGCGCAATTCGGCGAGACCGCCGCGATCGTCGAGCCCGACTCGCGTCTGGCGGCCGTGCTCGGTGACGCCGCGACTCCCCTGCCGATCCACGTCTACCACCACCAGGCGCTCGACGAGGTGGCCGACGGCCTGCGGGTGACCGCCCGCACCGACGACGGCGTCATCGAGGCCGTCGAGCTCGAGACGGTGCCGTTCGGCATCGGGGTGCAATGGCATCCCGAGGAGAACGCCGCCGACCGCCGGCTCTTCGCCGGACTCGTCGACGCGGCCCGCGAGCACCGCGCCGCACGCTCCGCGACCGCTGCCTCGAACGCCCCTTCCGAAAGGACCGCCCAGTGACCCACACGATCGTCAACCCCGCCGACGAGAGCGTCGTGACCACGGTCGCCGCCGCGTCGATCGAAGACACCGATGCCGCGATCGCCCGCGCCGCCGCGGCGCAGCGCGACTGGGCCCGCCTCGCGCCCGTCGATCGTGCACGCCTCCTCCGCCGCTTCGCCGACGCCGTCGACGGCGCGGTCGAGGAGCTCGCGGCCATCGAGATGCGCAATTCGGGGCATCCGATCAGCCAGGCCCGGTGGGAGGCGGGGCACGTGCGCGACGTGCTCGAGTACTACTCCGCCTCGCCCGAACGTCTCTTCGGCCGTCAGATCCCCGTGGCGGGCGGTCTCGACGTCACCTTCCAGGAGCCGCTCGGCGTCGTCGGCGTGATCACGCCGTGGAACTTCCCGATGACGATCGCCGCGTGGGGCTTCGCGCCCGCGCTCGCGGCCGGCAACGCCGTCGTGCTGAAGCCCGCCGAGTGGACCCCGCTCACGAGCATGCGACTCGCCGAACTCGGGCTCGAGGCGGGCCTTCCCGACGGCCTCTTCCAGGTGATCCCCGGCAAGGGATCGGTCGTCGGCCAGCGCTTCGTGACGAACGAGACCGTGCGCAAGATCGTCTTCACCGGCTCGACCGAGATCGGCAAGCAGATCATGTCGGGCTGCGCCGACCAGGTGAAGCGCGTGACCCTCG
The DNA here is from genome assembly GCF_016907835.1 of Agromyces cerinus. NCBI lineage: Bacteria > Bacillati > Actinomycetota > Actinomycetes > Micrococcales > Microbacteriaceae > Agromyces > Agromyces cerinus. The sequence continues at coordinate 1,904,230 of NZ_JAFBCT010000001.1, forward strand.
AACTCGGCGGCAAGAGCGCCAACATCGTCTTCGCCGACGCCGACCTCGAACGCGCCGCGGCGACCGCGCCCTACGGCGTCTTCGAGAACGCCGGCCAGGACTGCTGCGCGCGCAGCCGGATCCTCGTCGAGCGGAGCGTCTACGAGCGCTTCATGGAGCTGCTCGAACCCGCTGTCGCGGGTGTTCGGGTCGGCGATCCCGCCGACGAGGCGACCGAGATGGGCCCGCTCGTCGCCGAAGCCCACCTCGAGCGCGTGCGCTCCTTCGTGCCGGACGACTCGGAGCTCGCGTTCCGCGCCACCGCGCCCACGGGCCCGGGCTTCTGGTTCCCGCCCACCGTGCTCACGCCCGCGCGCGACTCGCGCACCGCCCGCGAGGAGATCTTCGGCCCCGTCGTCTCGGTGTTCCCGTTCGACGACGAAGACGACGCGGTGCGCTTCGCGAATGCGAGCGAGTACGGCCTCTCGGGCTCGATCTGGACCCGCGACCTGAGCCGCGGCATCCGCGTCGCCCGAGCCGTCGAGTCGGGCAACCTCTCGGTGAACTCGCACTCCTCGGTGCGCTACTCGACGCCGTTCGGCGGGTTCAAGCAGTCGGGCCTCGGCCGCGAGCTCGGACCCGACGCTCCACTCGCCTTCACCGAGACCAAGAACGTCTTCCTCGCCGTCGACTGACGACACGAACCCTACGACAGGAGCACCATGACCGACCTTCCACGCATCGACCTCACCCAGCGCCTCGCCGGCCGCGTGGCCGTGATCACCGGCGGCGCCTCGGGCATCGGCCTCGCGACAGCCAAGCGCCTCGCAGCCGAGGGCGCGCACGTCGTCATCGGCGACATGGACGCCACGACCGGACCGGCAGCCGCCGAACTCGTCGGCGGACTGTTCGTGCAGGTCGACGTCACCGACGAGGCCCAGGTCGACCACCTCTTCGACGAGGCCGCCCGCGTCTACGGCTCGGTCGACATCGCCTTCAACAACGCGGGCATCTCGCCGCCCGACGACGACTCGATCGAGACGACCGAGCTGCCGGCCTGGCAGAAGGTGCAGGACGTCAACCTGAAGTCGGTCTACCTGTGCTCGCGCGCGGCCCTGCGGCACATGGTCGCGCAGGGGCGCGGCTCGATCATCAACACGGCCTCGTTCGTGGCGGTGCTGGGGTCGGCGACCTCGCAGATCTCGTACACGGCGTCGAAGGGCGGCGTGCTCGCGATGAGCCGCGAGCTCGGCGTGCAGTTCGCACGGCAGGGCATCCGCGTGAACGCGCTCTGCCCGGGCCCGGTGAACACGCCGCTGCTGCAGGAGCTGTTCGCGAAGGACCAGGAGCGTGCGCAGCGCCGCCTCGTGCACATCCCCGTGGGTCGCTTCGCCGAACCCGAGGAGCTCGCGGCGGCGGTCGCGTTCCTCGCGAGCGACGATGCCTCGTTCATCACCGGCTCGACGTTCCTCGTCGACGGCGGCATCAGCTCGGCCTACGTCACACCGCTCTAGGCTCGAAGCATGGGCGATGCGGTGGACGACGAGCAGGCCGAGCAGGCCGAACCGGCCGAGGTGCTGAGCGCCGGGCTGCTGCTCACCCCGGCGCGCCCCGCCAACGCCTTCGAGGAGACGGTGCAGCGGCTGCTGCAGTCGATCCGGTTGGGGCTCATCGGCCCCGGCGAGCGACTGCCCGCCGAGCGCGAGCTGGCCGCCATGCTCGAGGTCAGTCGCGACACGCTGCGCGAGGCCATCGGCTCGCTCGCCGACGCCGGATGGGTCGTGGCCCGGCGCGGACGCTACGGCGGCACCTTCGTCTCCGACGAGCTGCCCGTGGCGCTCCCCGCATCGCCGGGCACGGCCGACGACCCGTTCGTGACCTCCGGCCGGCTCGAGGACACGCTCGCGCTGCGCTCGGTGATCGAGGTCGGCGCCGCGCACCGCGCTGCCGAGAGCGAGCTGTCGGGCAACGACCGCGAGCGGCTCTGGCAGGCCTACGAGGAGTGCAGCGCCGCCGTGGGCGAGCAGTACCGCATGGCGGACTCCCGCCTGCACCTGCTGATCGCCGAGGTGCTCGGGGCGCCGAGCGTGATCCCGCTCGTCGCCGACGTGCGCATGCGGGTCAACGAGCTCCTCGACGGCATTCCCCTGCTCGCGCCGAACATCGCGCACTCGAACGAGCAGCACCGGGCGATCGTCGGCGCGATCCTCCGGGGCAGCCCCGACGACGCCGCGAGCGCCATGGCCGAGCACCTCGAGGGCACCGAGGCGCTGCTGCGCGGCTTCTACGCCTGAGCGGATGCCGCGGCATCCGCTCGCCTCGCCGTCGCCGTGAACGCGGAGACGGGCCGCCTCCCGAGGGAGGCGGCCCGTCTCAGGCGCGAACTCAGAGGAACGCGAACGGCAGCATCGCGAGCCCGAAGACGATCGCGATGAGCCCGAAGAGCACGGTGCCCGCGAGCATCACGGCGTTCAGCACGATGCCCCAGATGGCCATGGTGCGCGACGCGGGCTCGCGCTTCAGCGCCAGGATGCCGAGCACGAGCCCGGCCACCGGCACGAAGAAGGTCGAGCTCGCCACGATGGAGACGATGCCGAGCACGAGGCTCGCGATGCTGAACCCGTTCGTCTCCGCGGCCGGCGCGGCGTAGGGGTTCGGCTCCGCGAACGGCGCCTGGGTTGCGGTGTCGGTGACGGTGGTCATGTGATTTGTCTCCTGTTCGTGGGTGCCCGTTTTCGGGCGTGCTTCCACGCTACGGACCCGCGGAATCGCGCGGTATGGGGCTATCCCCCCGATACGATCGGATGGATCCCCACCCTTCCCCTCCCATGAAACGGAGCAGCATGACTCTGCCCTGGACCATCCACGGCGACGGCAAGAACGTCAACCCCGGCGAGGTCGTCGCCCCCGGTGAGCGCCTGAGCTGGCCCCGCACGATCGGCCTCGGCGCCCAGCACGTCGTCGCCATGTTCGGTGCGACCTTCCTCGTGCCGATCCTCACGGGCTTCCCGCCCGCGACGACGCTGTTCTTCTCGGGTCTCGGCACCATCCTCTTCCTCGTGATCACGAAGAATCGGGTGCCGAGCTACCTCGGCTCCTCGTTCGCGTTCATCGCCCCGATCAGCGCAGCGATGGGCGCGAAGGGCATCGGCGACCCCATGGGCGCCGCGCTCTTCGGCATCGTCGTCGTCGGTGTGCTGCTCGCCCTCGTCGGCCTCCTCGTGCAGTGGGTCGGCACGCGCTGGATCGACGTGCTCATGCCGCCCGTCGTCGCGGGTGCGATCGTCGCGCTCATCGGCTTCAACCTCGCGCCGGCCGCGAAGAACAACTTCATGCTCGCCCCGCTCACCGCGCTCATCACGCTCGCCGCCGTCATCATCGCGAGCGTCGCCTTCCGCGGCATCCTCGGTCGCATGTCGATCCTCGTCGGCGTCGTGATCGGCTATGTCGCCGCGGCGATCCAGGGCGAGATCGACTTCACGCGCATCGCGGAGGCCGCGTGGATCGGCCTGCCGACCTTCCACCCGCCCGCGAACCCCTTCGCCGACGCCGCCGTGTGGGGCTTCCTCCCCGCGTTCCTGCCCGTCGTGCTCGTGCTCATCGCCGAGAACGTCGGCCACATCAAGGGCGTCGCGCAGATGACCGACCCGTCGGTGAACCGGTCGACCGGACGCGCGCTCTTCGCCGACGGCCTCGCCACGACGATCGCCGGCTTCTTCGGCGGCTCGGGCACGACCACCTACGGCGAGAACATCGGCGTCATGGCCGCGACCCGCATCTACTCGACCGCCGCCTACTGGATCGCGGGCATCGTCGCCGTGCTGCTCGGCCTCTCCCCCAAGTTCGGCGAGGTCATCAACACGATCCCGGCGGGCGTGCTCGGCGGCGTCACGACGGCGCTCTACGGCCTCATCGGCATCATCGGCGTGAAGATCTGGCTCGACAACAAGGTCGACTTCTCGAAGCCGGTGAACCAGTTCACGGCGGCGACGGCCCTCATCATCGGCATCGCGGACTTCACGTTCGCGGTCGGCGGGGTCTCGTTCAACGGCATCGCGCTCGGCACGATCGCCGCCATCGTGATCTACCACCTCATGAACGGCATCGCCAAGGCGCGCGGCACGAACTGAGCCGCGCGGCTCGCACGAGCCGGTGCACGAACGACGGATGCCCCGGGGCCGATCGGCCCCGGGGCATCCGTCGTTTCAGCGGAAGGTCAGGCGAAGAGCGCCTCGACCGGCCCACGTGCGAAGTAGACGAGGAAGCCGGCCGCGACGATCCAGAGCAGCGGACTGATCTCGCGAGCCTTGCCCGACAGCGAGCGCACGACGACCCAGGCGATGAAGCCCGCGCCGATGCCGTTGGCGATCGAGTAGGTGAGGGGCATGACGGTGATCGCGAGGAACACCGGCAGCAGCACCGAGAACTCCGAGAAGTCGATGTGCCTGATCTGCGCCATCATGAGCGCACCGACGATGACGAGCGCCGCCGAGGCGACCTCGGTCGGCACGATCGAGACGAGCGGCGTGAAGAACATCGCGGCGAGGAACAGCAGGCCCGTCACGATGTTCGCGAGGCCCGTGCGAGCACCCTCGCCGATGCCGGCGCCCGACTCGATGAAGACCGTGTTCGACGATGCCGAGGCGTAGCCACCGGCGACGGCGCCGACGCCCTCGACGATCAGCGCGGACTTCAGGCGGGGGAAGTCGCCCTTCGCGTCGGCGAGCTGCGCCTCTTTCGAGAGACCGGTCATCGTGCCCATGGCGTCGAAGAAGTTCGTGAAGACGAGCGTGAAGACGAGCATGACGGCGGCGAGCACGCCGATGCGCTCGAAGCTGCCGAACGAGACCTGTCCGACGAGCGAGAGGTCGGGCAGGCTCACGATCGAGCCGGTGAGCTCGGGCACCGAGAGGCTCCAGCCGCCCGCGTTGAACTCGTCGCCGGCGAACATCGGGCCGAGGTTCCAGATCGCCTCGACGACGACCGCGAGCACCGTGCCCGAGACGAGGCCGATGAGGATGCCGCCCTTGACCTTGCGTGCCACGAGGATGCCGGTGAGCAGCAGGGTGACGATGAAGACGAGGGTCGGCACGGTCGCGACGGAGCCGTCGACGCCGAGGCCGACGGGCGGCGACGGGTCGCCGGTCGACGTGACGAAGCCCGCGTTGACGAAGCCGATGAACGCGATGAAGACGCCGATGCCGACGGTGATCGCGAGCTTCAGCTGGATCGGCACGGCATCGAAGATGAGACGCCGGAGGCCGGTCGCGGCGAGCAGCACGATGATGAGGCCGTTGATGACGACGAGGCCCATCGCCTCCGGCCAGGTGACCTGGCCGACGACCGAGACCGCGAGGAACGAGTTGATGCCGAGGCCGGCGGCGAAGCCGAACGGGAGCCGGGCGACGAGGCCGAACAGGATCGTCATGACACCGGCGGTGAGGCCCGTGACGGCAGAGACCTGGGCGAACCCGAGCTGGTTGCCGTCGACGTCGACGCCGGCCGACAGGATGATCGGGTTGAGGATCACGATGTAGGCCATCGTCACGAAGGTGACGATGCCGCCGCGCACCTCGGTGCCGACGGTGGAGCCGCGCTTGGTGATCTCGAAGAAGCGATCGACGGGATGCCGCGGCGTCTCGCTCTGCGGTGCCGCCTCAGGGGTCGTCTCGGTCGTCGTTTCAGTGGTCATCCGGGAACCTTCGATGAGGGACGCGCCCAGGAGGGCGCGACGGGTGGACTGGAGTGGCTCAGGTGAACAGCTTGATGACGTGCTCGCCGACGATCAGGTAGATGCCGTAGATCACGGCCGCGCCGCTGACGACGAAGCACGCCCATGCGCCGACGAGCGCAGCGCGTTTCTGTCGTTCGCTCAGCGGGCTCTTCTTCGCCGCCTTGGCCGCTCGCTTCTCGGCCTGGCGGATCTCGGCGGGTGTCACCACGGTGATCGCGTCGGTGAACTCGGCGGGCGTCACGATGGGTGTGCGCCCCGACAGCGTGAGGAGCCGGACGCCGAGGGCGTATGCGGAGACCACGACGATCGTGCCGATCATGGCGGAGACGAAGACGAGGAGGAACGCACCCAGGTCGATCACGAGGTCACCTTCTTCTTCGGCTTCGGGTTGCGCTTGATCTTCACGGCGCGCCCCGAGTGGGCGACCTCGCTCACCACATTGTGGTGGGAGACCTCGTTGCGCCGCGACCAGAGGAAGATGCCGATGATCACGGAGACGCCGACGATGGTGTCGATGATGATGCCGATGACGCCGAGATGGGCGACGACCGCGGCGAGTGCGCCCACGCCGCCCGCCGCCGGCAAGGTCAGGAGCCAGCCGACACCGATGCGGCCGGCGGTGCGCCAGCGCACCTTCGAACCCCTGCGGCCGAGGCCGGAGCCGATGACCGAGCCCGAGGCGACCTGGGTGGTCGACAGGGCGAAGCCGACGTGGCTCGAGGCCAGGATGGTCGCGGCGGTCGCGGTCTCGGCGGCGAAGCCCTGTGCGGGCTTCACGTCGGTCAGGCCGGTGCCGAGCGTCTTGATGATGCGCCAGCCGCCCATGTACGTGCCGAGGGCGATCGCAATGGCGCAGGTGACGATGACCCAGAGCTGCACCTCGGAGCCGGCGGGCTGCAGGCCAGCAGCGACGAGGGTCAGGGTGATGACGCCCATCGTCTTCTGCGCGTCGTTGGTGCCGTGCGCGAGGGCGACGAGCGACGAGGAGAAGATCTGCGCGTGGCGGAACCGGTCGCGCCCGTCGGGCTTGCCATCGTAGCGCCGGGTGATGGCGTAGGCGAGCTTCGTCGCGCCGTAGGCGATGAGCCCTGCCGTCACCGGGGCGAGCAGCGCGGGCAGGATGACCTTCGACATCACGACCGCGAAATCGATCGCGCCGATGCCCGCACCCACGATCACCGCGCCGATCAGCCCGCCGAAGAGCGCGTGGCTCGACGACGACGGCAGGCCGAGCAGCCACGTGATCATGTTCCACACGATCGCGCCGATGAGGCCCGCGAAGATGAGCTCTGGCGCGAGCGAGCCCATGTCGTCCTCTTTGATGATGCCGCCCGAGATGGTCTTGGCCACCTCGGTGGAGAGGAACGCGCCGATCAGGTTCAGGATCGCGGCGAGCCCGACGGCGACCTTCGGCTTCAGCGCACCCGTGGCGATGGGGGTCGCCATCGCGTTGGCGGTGTCGTGGAACCCGTTGGTGAAGTCGAAGAAGAGCGCCAGTGCGATGACCAGCACGACGATGAGGGTGAGATCCACCGGCGTCTTTCTCTGGGATCGGTGACTCCCGGATGAGGGAGTTCACCAGATGTTCAAGGGACGTGCCTTGCAGAAGCAAGTCCGCCATGCACGAATCGATCCTACGTGACGGTGCTGTGCTCCTCCACCACCGTAGCGAGGTCGGCACCGAACACGAAGGTGCGCCGCACCGTGCCGCCGGCGAGCACGTCGGGCAGCCACCGGCTCGCGTCGTCCCACATCTCGTCGAGCGGGATCTCGCGCACGTCGAACCACACGGGGTCGAGCTCGTCCGACGGCACGGGCTCGCCCGTCCAGCTGCGGCACACGAACACGTTGGACTCCTGGCTCCACGACTCCTTGTGCGGGAAGAGGTAGCTCAGGATGCCGCGCGGCTCGAGGTCGGCCGTCGCGACGACGAGACCCGACTCCTCGAAGACCTCGCGCACCGCGGCATCCGTCGCCGACTCGCCCGGCTCGAGCTTGCCGCCGGGCGCGACGAAGTAGCCCATGCCGAGGCCGTGCTTCTTGCGCCCCAGGAGCACCTCCACGCGCCCCGCCCGCTCGCGCAGGAGGTAGCAGACGCACACCTGGGGCAGTGGCACGCTCAGCCGAAGAGGATCTTCGCCTCGTCGTAGCGCGACTGCGGCACCTGATTGAGGGTGCCGACCGCGTCGGCGATCGAGACGGTCTGGATGTCGGTGCCGCGGAGGGTGACCATCGATCCCCATGCGCCGTCGTAGACCGCGTCGACCACGGCCATGCCGAGGCGCGTCGCGAGCACGCGGTCGAATGCGGTCGGCTCGCCGCCGCGCTGGATGTGACCGAGCACCGTGGCACGGGACTCGATGCCCGTGCGCTCCTCGATCATGGGAGCGATGAGCTCGGCGATGCCGCCGAGGCGGGGGCGGTTGAACGCGTCGAGGCCCTTGTGCGAGTGCGCCTCGGCCATGTCGTCGAACTTGAAGCCTTCGGCGACGACGACCAGCGGCGCCCGGCCGCGATCGCGCACCGACTCGACCCACTCGGTGATCTGCTCGATCGACTGCGGCTGCTCGGGGATGAGGATCGCGTGCGCCCCGCCGGCCATGCCCGAGTGCAGGGCGATCCAGCCCACGTGGCGGCCCATGACCTCGAGCACCATGCAGCGCCCGTGCGAGTCGGCCGTCGTGCGCAGGCGGTCGATGGCCTCGGTCGCGATCTGCACGGCCGTGTCGAAGCCGAATGAGTAGTCGGTGGCCGCGAGGTCGTTGTCGATCGTCTTCGGCACGCCGATGACCTTGATGCCGCCCTCGTCGTAGAGGCGACGGGCTGCGGTCAGCGTGCCCTCGCCGCCGATCGCGACGATCGCGTCGATGCCGTTGCGGTCGAGCATCTCCTGGATCTTCTCGGGGCCGCCGCCCTCGCCCTCGAACGGGTTGGTGCGGCTCGAGCCGAGGATCGTGCCGCCCTGCTTGGCGAGGCCGCGCACGTCGTGGCGCACGATGGGCACGATGTCCTCTTCGACGACGCCGCGCCAGCCGTTGCGGAAGCCGACGAACTCGGTGTCGTACGAGATGACGCCCTTCAGCACGGAACCGCGGATGACCGCGTTGAGGCCGGGGCAGTCGCCGCCCGATGTGAGGATGCCGATCTTCATGCTCGTGGGACTCCTTGTTGCTCTGGGGTTCGTCGCCGGAGCCGCTTCATCGGGGCACGACTCCGGAAGTCTAGCGAACCTCGACTTCCCCTTCCGACCCGGGTCACCCGAGCCGTGCGCCGTGCCTCGAATCGACCTACAGCGCGCCGTCGAGCGCCTGACGCAGCAGGTGCTGCAGGGCGTCCAACTGCACCGAGTCCGCCGAACCGGGCTCGACATCGCTGCCGTCGAGCGCACGGGCTGCGAGCCCCTGCTTCGAGTCGATGAGTTCGGCGATGCGCGCATCGATGGTGTGCGCGGCGATGATGCGCCACGCGGTGACGGGCTCGTCCTGACCGATGCGGTGCACGCGGTCGATGGCCTGCGTCTGCTCGGCGGCGGTCCAGCTGAGCTCGGCGAGCACGACGTTCGACGCGGCCTGAAGGTTCACGCCGACGCCTGCCGCAGTGAGCGAGCAGACGGCGACGGCGACCTCGGGGTCGTTGTTGAACGCGTCGATCGCGGCCTGGCGCTGCAGGGCCGTCTGGTCGCCCCGGAGCGACACGGTGCGCAGCTCACGAGCTGCGAAGGCCGCCTCGGCCTGGTCCATGACGTCGATGTGCTTGGCGAAGAAGACGACCTTGCCGACCGAGCGCGCGAGCTGGGCCGCGTAGTCGGCGGCGAGCCCGGCCTTGGCCTGACCGATGCGTCGCACCATCGTGAAGACGTTCTCACCCGACTTCGTCGCCTTCGACTCCTCGAGCTCCGCGCTCGCGACGGCACGGATGAACTGGTCGCGCTGGTCGTCGTCGAGGTCGCCGACGCGCAGGTGCCGCGCCTCGACGAGTGCGCGGAAGCGTCCGGCGAGACGGTTGCCGAGCTCGCGCTCGGCGGCGCGCACCGAGCGGCCGAGTTCGTCATCGAGTTCGACGGGCAGGTCGGCGATGCGCTTGGCGGGCAGGTCGGCGGCGACGTCGACCTTGCGGCGACGCACGATGCCGAGGTCGATCACGGCGCGGCGTGCGGCGATGTAGAAGCCGGGCTCGGCGGGCGTGAGCCCCGACTCCTCGAGCTTGCCGAGCAGTTCGGGCGAGGGCTTGTCGCCCTCGATCCAGCCGAGGAACTTCCAGATCGCGCGGAAGTCGTCGACGTCGTTGATGAGCGGCGTGCCCGTGAGGGCGAGCAGCAGCGGGTCGCCGCCCGGCGCGGCACGACGGATGCGGTCGGCGAGGGCGAGCACGTTCTTCGAACGCTGCGACTGCAGGTTCTTGATGAAGTGCGCCTCGTCGACGACCATGCCCTTGAACCCGAGGGTCGACAGCCACGCCATGTGGCGGTCGAGCACGTCGTAGTTGACCACGACGACGTCGGCGAAGGCGTCGAGCGTGTCGCCGTCTCCGTGGATGACGGTCGCCCGGCGATGCGGGGTCCACCGCTCGACCTCGCGCGCCCAGTTCATCTTCACGACGTTCGGCACGACCGCGAGCAACGGGTAGGCGCCGGCGACGGATGCCGCGAGCACCGACTGCGCCGTCTTGCCGAGACCCGGCTCGTCCGCGAGCAGGAAGGTGCGGTGCCCCAGCCGAGCGCTTTCGATGAAACGCGCCTGGTGCTTCATGAGCTCGAGGCCGCGCGGCGCGAGCCGGTCGACCTTCGGCGCCTCGGGCAGCTCCATCGTGGCCGCCTGACCACCGGAGCCGACCTCGAACGACTTGAACAGCGGACCGAGCAGCTCCCAGTTGGCGAGCCGACGCACGGGCACGACCGGAGCTGCCTGCTTCGAGAAGTCGGGTGCGAGGAACGGGTTCGCGAGCTGCCGCGAGCGCACGGATGCCGGGATCACCTGGTTCTCGCTGAGCACGGGCGTCACCTCGGCCTCGCGGGTGATGATGAGTTCATCGGGCGACAGCTCGGCACCCGACTCGAGCAGCCAGTCGCGGCGGAACCGCTGGGCGACGGTCGAGATCGAGGCGTCGGGCTCGAGCAGCGCGATGAGGCTCGTGTCGCGGGCCGCGGTCTTCGCGAGGATCTGCGCGATGCCGTCGAGTCGCTTGAGGAGCTCGGAGCGGGCGGCATCCGTGATCTCGGTGTCGGCCTTGACCCGGGCGCGCTCTTCGCGCATGAGGAGTGCGATCACCTGGAACTTCGTGCGGTTCGTCGGGCCGAGCTTGCCCTTCTGCGCCTTCTGCTCCACCTCGCGCACCTTGCGCGCGAGGATCGGGATGATCGGTGCGTCATCGTCACGCGAACGCGTGCGCTGCCGCTGCCTCGTCTGGGCCAATGGTCCTCCAGTGTCTGGGCCGAATCCGTTTGTGCCGAATCCGGCGCCCCCCTCGACATCGTGAGATGGTCGAGACCGCTCGGCGGCACCGAACTGGTCGGTGGCCCGCGGTGCGCGAATCCCGAACCGAGCAGCACGCGAACTCGGGTTCATTCACACCCAGCTCACGCGGTCGGACGAAGAACGGATTCGTCGTGCGCAGAGCCAGTCTAGCCTCAACCCCGTGCAAGATCGGCGCGACAGGCCTACCCTTGCCTCATGGACGGTCTCGCAGGTGCGGGCGACGACCTCTCGCCCGATGATGAATTCACGGTGTCGCAAGACATGGAGTTCGAGGAACTCGACGACGCTGCCGACGACGACGCGCGCTCGATCGACGACAGCCTCGACGACGAGGTACCCGGCGTCGACGCCGAGCGCCGGGTCGATCTCGGCGACGAGCCGGGCGCAGCCGCCGAGTAGCGTCCGGCGCACGAGGGCCGCGACACGGTGACGGTCAGACCCCGCCGCCGCCTCCGCCGCCTCCGCCGCCACCCGCGGAGCCGCCGCCGCCGGAGCCGCTCGACCCGGAACTCGACGCCGACCCCGACCACGACGAGCTGGAGGCGGAGGAGAACGACGAGATGCCCGACGCGAGCACTCCGGCGTTGAACCCGCTGGATCCGGAGTACCAGGAGGGCTCGGTGCCGACCTGCTCGTGCAGCGCCGAGAGCACCTCGGCCCATTCGCGCTCGAGGCCGAAGAGCACGGCGTAGGGCAGCAGCCGTTCGTTGAGCTTCAGCACGGTCACCGGGTCGAGGGCGACGGTCGAGACCGGTGCGCCCGCGACATCCGTCGACGCGGCCCCGCCATCGGATGCCGCGGGCCGCTCCACCCTGAGCGCACCGCTCGGGCTCTGCAGCACGCGGAGCCGGTCGGCCTCGGCGAGCCGGATGTAGAGACGCAGGCCCTCGAGGTGGTCGCGGAGCGCGCGGCCCTGCTCGGTGAGCGGACGTACGCTGGCGACGGCGACGAGCGTCAGCACCGCCGCGAGGAACGCGATGCCGAAGCAGACGGCCGGCCAGAACCCGCCCATCTGGGCATCGAGCGCCATGACGCCGAGCACGAACGAGAGGATCGCGGCCACGCCCGCGATCACGAGGAGCAGCACCCGGAGCCCGAGGGCTGGCCGGCGGCGCAGGCCCGATGCGACCACGCGCTTGCCGATCGCCTGATTGATCCCGTACAGGCGCTTGCCGAGCGCCGTGTCGTTCGCGAGCTCGCGCCGCTCACCGGCTCGGCGGTCGCGGAAGAGCGCCGACACGACCGCATCGGCATCGGGATCGACAGGTGCGCCGCCGCCCACGTACTCGACCGCGTACTTCTTCCTGCCGGATTCGACGATGCGCAACTGACCGGCGACCGCCCGTTCGAGGATCGTCGCCGTCACGCCCTTCGCCGACGCCCCGACCAGATCGGCGGAGACGAGCGTCGAGACGCCCGGCGGCGGCTCGTACTGGGCGATGATCGTGCCGCGCCCGGGATGGTCGCGCCACCGGGTGAGACGCAGGAACAGCGCCGCCGCCGCGGAGAGCACGGCGATCACGGCTGCGACGGCCCCGCCGACCGCAGCGGGCGACGAGCCGAACGCCTCATCGCGCGGCACGAAGGTGTCGGCGTCGAACGCCAGCGCGAGAGTGAGCGTCTCGAGCGGCAGCAGGTCAAACACCTCGGCCGTGATGACGGGCGGTTGCGACTCCTCCTGGAGCGAATCGCAGGGTGTGCTCGAGCCCTCGGTGCCGCGATAGCAGGCGACCGCGCCGGTGCGGGCCGCGTCGAGGTCGTCGCTCAGGTGCAGTTCGGCGCTCACCCGCCCGAACGGCTGGGCCCACCCCGTGCCGTTCACATCCCAGTAGAACTCGTCGATGTTCGCATCGTCGGGTTGCTGCGTGACGTTGTGCTGCCGATAGCTGATGACGTAGGTCTGCTCGCCGTGCACGAAGTCGTCGGCGCGGATCGTGACGTAGAGGAAGTCCCCGTCATCGTCGTCGTCGGACTCCTCGACCTCGAACGAACGCGGCGCGCCGGTGCCGTCGGAGACCGTGATCTGCTCGATGTCGGTCGGGTGCCCGCGGTAGGAGCTCGGGATCGCACGCCGGATGCCGCGGTTCTGGTCGAACTCGGGGAACCGGGCGACGAGCGTCTCGGTCGCGTCGAGCACCGAGCGGCCGCCGTCATCGCGCGAGAGCTGGTAGACGGCGTCGAAGGAATCGAAGGTGAAGTCGTCGAGGCCGCTCGAGACATCTCCGATGACGGATGCCGCAGGCTCGGCGAGTGTTCGCGATGCTGCGGCTGCGGCGCTCGGAGCTGCGGTCATGACCGCTGCGGCCGGGAGCGCCGCGGCGAGCGCGGCCACGAGTCCGACGGCCGCGGCAGCGGCAGCGGTGCCGATCAGTGCGGTGCGGGAGCGGCGCATGCCCCTACGCTAGCGCGGTCGCGGGCCCCGACGGGCTACCCCGTTCGAGGCCCGCGTCGCAGCTCATGCCCGGCGAAGACGAAGGCTGTTCAGCACGACGAACACGCTCGAGAACGCCATCGCGGCGCCCGCGATCATCGGGTTCAGGAAGCCCGCCGCCGCAAGTGGGATCGCCGCCACGTTGTAGGCGAATGCCCAGAACAGGTTGCCCTTGATCGTGCGGAGCGTCGCCCGGGCGAGGGAGATCGCGTCGGCGATGGCCCCCGGCTCGTCGCGCGTGAGCGCGAGGTCGCTCGCCGATGCCGCGGCGTCGGTGCCCCCGCCCATCGCGATGCCGAGGTCGGCCGCCGCGAGCGCCGCGGCGTCGTTCACCCCGTCGCCGACCATCGCGACCCTGCGACCCTCGGCCTGCTCGCGACGTACGATCTCGAGCTTGCCCTCGGGGCTCACTCCCGCGTGGACCTCGTCGATGCCGAGCGCCGCGGCGACCCGGGCGGCAGGGCGCTCGGCGTCGCCGGTCACGAGCGCCGGACGGAGCCCGAGCGCACGGAGCCGGTCGACCGCTTCACGGGCACCGTCGCGCACCCGGTCGCCGACCTCGACGAGCGCCTGCACCTCGCCGGCGGATCCCACGGCGACGAGGGTGTGGTCGGAGGCTGCTGCCCGCGCCTCGAGTGCCGCCGGCATGCGGTATCCGAGCTCGACGAGGAAGGCCGGACGCCCGGCCGCCGCGGGCACCCCGTCGACGACGCCCGAGACACCGAGCCCGGCGTGGGCCCGGAAGTCGTGCACCTGCAGGCCGCGCCACGCCGAGCCCGAGGCATCCGCCCCGTCGACGATCGCCCGCGCGACCGGGTGCTCGGAGCCGCGCTCGAGCGCTGCAGCGAGATCCAGGGCGGCGGCGCCCTCAACGCTCTCGCCACCCTCCGCGCCGTCGGCGGGCGTCACACCGGTGAGGCTCATGCGGCCGGTGGTCAGGGTGCCGGTCTTGTCGAGGAGGATCGTGTCGACGTCGCCCGCACGGTCGAGCGCTTCCGGTCCGGTGATGAGGATGCCGCGTTCGGCGCCCCGCCCGGTGCCGACGAGGATCGCCATCGGCGTCGCGAGGCCGAGCGCGCAGGGGCAGGCGATGACGAGAACGGCGACCGCCGCGGTGATGGCCTGCTCGACCGGGCTGCCGGTGGCGACCCAGACGATCGCGGTCGCCGCGGCGAGCGCGATGACGATCGGCACGAACACCGCCGAGATGCGGTCGGCGAGGCGCTGGGCGCGCGACTTGCCGAGCTGCGCGTCCTCGACGAGGCGCGCGATCTGCGCGAGCCGGGTGTCGGTGCCGACGCGCTCGGCCGCCACGACGAGGCTGCCGCCGTGCACGATGGTCGCCGCGGTCACCGAGGTTCCGGGTGCCACGTCCACGGGCGCGGGCTCGCCGGTCAGCATGCTCTCGTCGACGCCGGCCTCGCCGCGCACCACGACACCGTCCGCGGCGATGCGCTCGCCGGGGCGCACGACGAAGCGGTCGCCGGGGCGGAGCGCCGCGATCGGCACCCGCTCCTCGCGTTCCTCGGCGCCCTCGCCGCGCAGCACCGAGACCTCGCGCGGCGCGAGTTCGAGGAGGGTGCGCAGCGACTGGCCTGCGCGCCGCTTCGAACGGTGCTCGAGCACGCGCCCGAGCAGCAGGATCGTGATGACGCCCGCCGCCACCTCGAGGTAGATGTCGCCGCCCGGGGTGCCCCGCACCCCGAAGGTCCATTCGTGCGTCATGCCCGGCATGCCGGCGTGCCCGAAGAAGAGCGACCAGAGCGACCAGGCGAACGCGGTGAGCGTGCCGAGCGAGACCAGCGTGTCCATCGTCATCGAGCCGTGGCGCAGGTTCACCGCCGCTGCGCGGTGGAACGGCCAGCCGCCCCAGACGACGACCGGCGCCGCGAGCATGAGCGAGAACCACTGCCAGTAGGTGAACTGCAGCGCGGGCACCATCGCGAGCAGCACGACGGGCACGGTGAGTGCGGCCGACACCACGAGACGGGTCATGAGCGGGTCGGATGCCGCAGCACTCGCCCGCCCCGCGGCATCCGTGACGAGGTCGGAACCGGTGGCCGACGCGCCGCGCAGAGACGGCGGGAGCGTGACGTCTGCGCCCTGGTCGCCGAAGTCCGGTTCGGCGGCGGGAGCGGCCGGCACATGGGCGGTGTAGCCCGCCTGGCGCACCGCCTCGACGAGGTCGTCGATCGACGTCGTCGCCGGGAACCGCACGCGCGCCTTCTCGGTCGCGAGGTTGACCTCGGCCTCGACGCCGTCGAGCCTGCCGAGCCGTTTCTCGACCCTCCCGACGCAGCTCGCACAGGTCATGCCCTCGATGCCGAGGTCGATCGTGCGGGTCTCGTGCTGCAGCGTCATCCATGTCTCCTTGGTCGAGGGCCGAGTCCCAACAGTACCCCCCTGGGGTATCTGGCGCAAACGGGGTATCCTGTTGAGGTGATCGAGGACATCAAGAAGCGCGCACTGCACCGCACGAAGATCATCGAGGGCCAGCTGCGCGGCATCGAGAAGATGATCGACAACGACGACTACTGCGTCGACATCATCACGCTCTCCCTGGCCGTGCAGAAGTCGCTCGGCTCCCTCAACAAGCTCCTCGTCGAGAACCACCTGCGCACGCACGTGACCGAGATGTACGACGCCGGCGGTGAGCAGCGCGACGCCGCCGTGGCCGAACTCGTGCGCATCTTCGAGCTCTCCAACAACCGGGGGTAGGCGAGCGGATGCCGCGCATCGAGCTGGTCACGGGCGACATCACCGTGCAGCAGGTCGACGCCATCGTGAACGCGGCCAACTCCTCGCTGCTCGGCGGCGGCGGTGTCGACGGCGCGATCCATGCGGCGGGCGGTCCCGAGATCCTCGCCGAGTGCCGGCGCCTTCGCGCGACCGACCTGCCAGACGGCCTGCCGACCGGCGAGGCCGTCGCGACGACCGCGGGCCGGCTTCCCGCGCGCTGGGTCATCCACACGGTCGGCCCGGTCTGGCCCGGCGACGGCCCCGAGGCCGACGCCAGGCGAGCGCTGCTCGCCGACGCCTACCGCAACTCGCTCGGCCTCGCCGAGTCGCTCGGAGCCGCCTCCGTCGCCCTCCCCGCCGTCTCGGCCGGCGTCT
Organism: Agromyces cerinus; assembly: GCF_016907835.1. Taxonomy (NCBI): domain Bacteria; kingdom Bacillati; phylum Actinomycetota; class Actinomycetes; order Micrococcales; family Microbacteriaceae; genus Agromyces; species Agromyces cerinus. The sequence goes on from NZ_JAFBCT010000001.1 coordinate 1,920,962, forward strand.
ACGGATGGCCCGCAGCGGATGCCGCGCGCGTGGCGCTCTCGACGGCGGCTGCTTCACCGGCGCCGGAGCTCATCCGCTTCGTGCTCTTCTCCCCCGCCATGCACGGCGTCTTCGCCGACGCCGCTGCGGCCCTCGGTCTCACCGTCACCACCGATTGACCCCCGAACGGGGGGAGATTCGGTAGACTCCGGGCGATGTGGTGTCGGTGGTGGCATGCCTCATGACCATGCGCTTCGAGGTGCTGGGTCCGCTCGTGGTGCGTCTCGACGGTCGCGACATCACGCCGCGCGGAGTCCGCACGCGCACCCTGCTCGCCGCCCTCCTGGTCGCCGACGGGGCCCGCGTGACCGACGACCGGTTGAGCGAGCTGCTCTGGGGCGACGACGGAACCGCCGCCCGGCTCCAGCTGCTCGTGCACCGACTGCGAGCGACGCTCGACGACGCCGACCGCCTCCTGCGCGAGCCCGACGGCTACCGGCTCATCGCCGGTGACGACGAACTCGACACCGCCGAGTTCGAGCGCCTCGTGGCATCCGATCGGGGTCGTGCCGCTCTCGCGCTGGTACGTGGCCCCGCGTTCGACGGGTTCGACGGCGAAGCGTTCGAGTCCGCACGCGTGCGCGCCCGCGACGCGCAGCGGACCGTGCAGCACCGAGTGCTCCGCGCCGAGCTCGAACGCGACGATCCGGCCGGGCTCCTCGCCGAGATCGGCGCGGCGGTCGCGGCAGACCCGCTCGACGAAGAGCTCGTCGCCCTGCACATGATCGCGCTGGCCCGCTCCGGGCGCCAGGCCGACGCGATCGACGCCTACTTCTCGCTCCGCTCGGCGCTCGCCGAGGAACTCGGCATCGATCCCGGCGCCGAGATCGACGAGCTGCACCGGCGCCTCGTGTCGGGCGACGCGCTCGATCCAACGCCTGCACCCCGACAGCTGCCGGCCGCCGGCACCCTCGTCGGCCGCGACGCCGAACTCGAACGGCTCGATCTGCTGACCTCGATGGATGCAGCAGGCATCGCGGTCATCTCGGGCACGGCGGGCGCCGGCAAGACGGCGCTCGCCCTCGGCTGGGCACGCCGGGCGCGACGGCACTTCGCTGACGGCAGCCTGTTCGTCGACCTCCGCGGCTTCAGCGAGACACGTCCGCGCGCCACGAGCGACGTGCTCGCGGGCTTCGTGCGGGCACTCGGCTACCGGTGGAACGTCCCCAGCGACGTCGAGGAGCTCGCGGCCCTCTTCCGCAGTCTCGTGCACGACCGGCGGATGGTGATCGTGCTCGACAACGCGAGATCGGTCGACCAGGTGCGGCCCCTGCTGCCCGGCGAGGGTCCCGTGGTCGTCGTCACGAGTCGCGAAGGGCTCGTCGGGCTCGGCGTGCATGTTCCCGTCCACCACGTCGAGCTCGCCGCCCTCGACCGCGACGCCGCCGTCGAACTGATCCGCACGCTGGTGCCGGATCGGGTGCGCCGGGCCGAAGCGGAACGCCTCGCCGCGCAGTGCGCCGGCCTGCCGCTCGCCCTGCAGATCGCCGCGCGCATCGCCGTCACCCATGGGCACGGCGTCGAACGGCTCGCCGACGACCTCGACGCCCACCGCGACCACCTCGATCGGCTGGACACCGGCGACGACTCCCGGTCGGGCCTGCGCACGGTGCTGTCCTGGTCGTACGAAGCCCTCGACCCGCGGGTGCGACGGGTGTTCCGGCTGCTCGGGCGCCTCCCCGATCAGGGCGCGCCCGAAGCCGCCGTCGTCGCCGTCATCGGCGGCGACCCCGGTGATGCACGCACCGATCTGCGTTCCCTCAGGCGCGTGCATCTCGTGGACGTCGACGAACGCGGTCGGCACACCCAGCACGACCTGCTGCGGGCGTACGCCCGGGAGCTCTCGGAGGCCGAACACGGAGCCGGTGCGGAAGCCGATGCCCACGACCGCCTCCTCGCGTACTACGCCGCCGGCTGCGCCGATGCCGCGGCGGTGCTCGTGCCCAGATGGGGACCGATGCCGACGGCGAGTGACGCCCGCGAACCCGACGACGCCGCAGTGAACGAGGTCTCCCCCGCCACCCGCGCCGGCCCGTTCCCCGACGCCGTGGCTGCGCGCGCCTGGCTCGACGACGAGCACGGTGCGATCGCCGCGGTCGTCAGGGCGACCGGACCGGAGTCGGACGCACGGGCGATCGCGATCGTGCTCCGGCTCCGCCCGTATCTGGCTGCGCAGGGATGGCTGGCCGAGGCACGGCTCCTGTTCTCCGACCTGCTGGAGCGCACCACCCGTCGCGACGACCTGCTCGGGCAGGCAACTGCGCTGCGACTGCTCGGCTCGCACGACGCGCACATCATCGACTACCCGTCCGCCACCAGACGCCTCACCCGTGCGCTCGAGTTGAGCCGCCGACTCGGCGACCCCACCGGGGCGGCGATCGCGCTGAACAACATCGCCGAGATGGAGCGGCTGCTCGGCGACCCGGCCCGCGCAGTGGAACGCCTCGAGGAGGCCGTGCAGATCAACGCCGAGGTCGGCGACGTCGCCCGTCTCGGCCTCGGGCACGGCAACCTCGCGCTCGCCCACAACGCGCTCGGCGACCACGAGGCGGCGGAGGCGGCGAGTCGGCTCGCGCTCGAGGCGGCCGACCGGATCGGCTCGGAGCGCGTTCGCTGCCTCGGCCTCCGGGCGCTCGCCGACGCGAAGCTCGGACTCGGCTCGACGGCCGAGTCGGTGCGCATCGCCCGCCGTGCCCACGAACTCGCGCGGAGCATCGACGACCTGGAGATGGAGGGCTGGTCGGCGGAGGTGCTCGGCCGAGCGCTCTCCGCGAGCGGAACGCCCGACGAGGCCGAGCGCATGTTCGAGGCGGCGATCGAAGCGAGCAGACGGAGCGGATCGCTCGCTCAGCTGGCGCCTGCCCTGCGCGCGCTCGCCGAGCTCCGCGAAGGGCGAGCGCCCGAGGAGTCGGCTCGTCTCCTCGAGGAGGCGATGGCGATCGGCGAGCGACTGCGGAACGGCGCGACTGCTCCGATCGAGCCGTGATCGGCGGCCGCGGGGTCGCAGACCACCGGGCCCGCCCTCGCGCCGGGCGCGCTCACGCCAGGCGCGCTCGCGGCATCCACGGCGCCAGTCCGCGTGCCTCCGACATCAGCGTGGCCGCGATCCTGCCGATGTCGGCCGGCGTGCGAACCACGTGGCCGAGGCGTTCGATCCCGGGCAGCCCGGTGCCGACCACGACCGCACGATCGGCCGAGCGCAGCAGCTCCAGATCGTTCAGGTCGTTGCCGAGGGCGAGCACGACGTCGTCGTCCGCGAGAATGCGGGCGAGCCCGTTCGCCTTGTTCGTGCCGGCGGCGACGACGTCGGCGTCTCCCGTCGCGTGCGGGAACACCTCGGCCCGGCCCCCGGCCAACGCCGTGAGTTCCGGCGCCCTGCCGGCGCCGTCGGCGACGCAGAGTTTCACGACCCCGTCGAGCCGCGGCCCGCCCTCCGGCATCGCCCGGCGAGCGCGCTCGCCCATCCACGGCAGTGCCCCCGGCCGGCTCTCGACGAACCCGTCGCCGTAGTCGAGGCAGAATGCGGCATCGACCGCTCCGAGGGCGAGCGCGACCTCCCTCACGAGCTCCGGCAGGAGCGCAGCACGATGCACCTCGCGTCCGCCTTCGCTGACCAGCGCCCCGTTGCAGCACACCCCGCTGATGAACGGTCCGAGCGAACCGAACCAGGCCTCGAGCACTCGCGGCGATCGGGCCGTCGCCACGACGAGCCGCGCGTCGTAGCCGAACACCAACCGGGAGAGCACGGCGCGGATGAGGCGATCAGGGCGGCGGTTGTCGAACGCGATCGTGCCGTCGAGATCGGTGGCGATGACGAGGCTCATCGCGTAGCTCCCGCCTCCGTCTGCGTCTGCCGGCTTCGGTGTCGCGCCGCGCCGACTCCGGCCGCCGCCACCATAGCGACGACCACGAACAGCGCCGAGACGAACATCGCCGGTTCGATGCCGACCGGCTCCCCGACGCCGGGCACGAGGCCGGCCGTCGTCACGAGGGCGATGCCGACCGCGCCGCCGATGTTCTGCGCCGTCGTCAGCAGTCCGGCGGTGGTGGCGCGGGCCTCTTCAGGTGCGGCATCGACCGCGGCGACCGAAACGGCCGGGAACGCCAGGGCGAGCGAGCACCCCACGCCGAGCATCGCGGGCAGGACTCCGACCCATGGCGGCACGGCGAGACCGACGAATCCGAGCCACGCGAGGCTCGCCACGAGGACCGCGGCACCGATGGCCACCGTGGGCCGGGCGCCGATGCGGGTCACGAGCCTGGCACCGGTACCCGCCAGCATGCTGAATGCCAGCGGCTGGGGCAGGATGAGAAGCGCGACGACGAGCGCCGTCGCGCCGCTCTCGACGAGCCCGAGGCTCAGCACGTACATCGACGCGACGACGCCGGCGAACACGCCGGCGAGCGCGAGGCACGCCGAGCGCACGCCCGGCGAACGCACGACCCCGCTCGGGAACCCCCGCACGCCCCTCCTGGCGATGAGCGCGATCACGACGACCCCGAACACGGCGAGCTCGATGCCGGCGACGAGCGCCGACATGCGTCCGATCGCCCCGACGAGGTGAACACCGATCATGAGCCCGGCAGTCAGCAGCACGGCTCCCAAGACATCGGGACGCTCCGTCGATCGGGTTCGGCCGGCGCGAATGCGCCAGGTCGCCGCGAGCACCGCGAGCACCACCGGGATCGAGACCAGGAAGCTCGCCCGCCAGCCGAACAGCGTCACCACGACACCCGGCACGACGAGACCGAGCGAGAAGCCGACGGCGCCCATCGCGCCGTACAGTGCGACCGCCCGGTTCCTCGCCGCACCGCTCGGAAGCCCCTCGGTGATGAGGGCGAGCGCCGCGGGAGCGCTGAGGGCCGCACCCGCGCCCTGCACGAGGCGCCCGGCGACGAGCACCCACGCTTCGGGAGCGAACGCGCAGACGAGGCATCCGACGCCGAACAGGGCGATGCCGAGCAGGAACACGCGACGTCGATCGAGCGTGTCGGCGAGGGAGCCGGCGATCGGCAGGAGCCCGGCGTAGGCGATCAGGAACGCGCTCGCCACGAGCGCCAGTTCGGCCGAGCCGATGCCGACCTCGTCGCGCATCGCGGCGATCTGCACGTTGATGCCCGATGCGCTCATGCCCTCGAGCAGCAGCGCGAGGCAGACCACCACCATGCGAGCCCGGGAGAGCGGCGCGCCCGCTGCGCCTCCGCTCTGCCCACTGCCACTGCTGCTTCGTCGATACCTCGTGCGCATGCCCGCTCCGATCGCTCTCGTCTGGTCGAGAGACATCGTGGGACGGGCGCCTTTCAGCGCACTTTCATCACACGCACTGCGCGCATCACGTGCCCGGCGCGGTGACCGCCAGCCAGTCGTCGAGCTCGCTCGGCTCGTCGGTGATGATGCCGTCGACGCCGAGCGCGCTCACCTCCTCCCAGTGCTCGTGACTGTTGAGCGTGTAGCAGAGCACCGCGACGCCGGCCTCGTGCAGGGCCACGAGTGCGGCCGGTTCGGCGGTCACGGATTCCACGGTCGTGCCGAACCCGATGACCCCGAGCCGCTCGGCCAGCGGCACCGGATTCGCCGGCAGCTCCCGGATCAGCATGATGCGGGGAATCGTCGGCGCGACGCGCTGCAGCGCGAAGAGCGTCTCGAGGCTGAAGCTCTGCAGCACGACCCGCCCACGAAGCCCGTGGAGCTCGATGAGTCCGGTCACCGCACGAATGCCCGCTGCACCCCAATCGGCCTTCAGCTCGATGAGGGCCCGCGCTTCGTCGCGTTCGGCGAGGGCCTCGAGAAAGGCGTCGAGCGTCGGGATGCGGGTGCCCGCGAACTCCTCGCCGTACCAGGCACCGACATCGAGCCGTTCGACCGTGGCAGCATCGAGCTCGCCGATCGACCGGGTGTCTCCCGTGATGCGCTCGAGTGTCGTGTCGTGGAACAGCACGGGCACCCCGTCGCGCGTGAGCTGCACGTCGGTCTCGACAAAGGCGAGTTCGTCCATCGCGAGTTCGAGCGAGGGCATCGTGTTCTCGGGCGCCGCGGCCCGGTCGCCGCGGTGTCCGACGGTGAACGCCGGTTCCCCGGGCTCCCGCAGCGCCCCGAAGACGTCGATGGCGTACACGGTCGGGGGCACCTGTGCGAAGAGCAGCACGCCGGCGAGCACAGCCACCGCGAGACCCGCGAGCACGGCTCTCGGGCCGCGCGAAGGCGGGTCGAAGGTGAGCCGTCGAGCGGCGGTCGGTGCTGCAGGTCGGGGTTCGGAGATCGCGCGGACGGCCTGGGCGGGCCGCCGGCGCACCCTCGCCGAAGCGAGGGTGTCGAGCGGGTGAAGCACGGGTCGGGCCTTTCCACCGTTCGCGCGACGTTGCGCGAGCGGTGCAGGTCACTCTAGCAACGCCGTTACCGTTTCGTTACCTCCCGTTCGCGGGTCGCGCGGCTCCGGCAGCCACCGCCAGGTCATTCCACGGCGTCACGAGGATCGACGCGGAGCGCCGCGGCCTCGGCCTCGGCCGTGATGCGGTTCGCCATGCCCGCGAAGATGATGCCGTGGAAGGGGAAGATCGCCCACCAGTAGAGGCGACCCGAGAGGCCCTTCGGGAAGAACACCGCGCGCTGGCGGTACTCGGCACCGCCCGGCGCCGACCGCGCCTCGAGCTCCAGCCACGCCCGCCCCGGCACCCGCATCTCGGCACGAAGTCGGAGGAAGCTCCCACGGTCGATCGCCTCGACGCGCCAGAAGTCGACGGCGTCGCCGACGTGCAGCGTCTCGGGATCGCGCCGCCCCCGTCGGAGACCGACCCCTCCGGTGAGCTTGTCCGCCCACCCGCGCACCGCCCAGGCGAGTGGGAACGAGTACCATCCGTTCTCACCCCCCACGCCCTCGATGACGCGCCAGAGTTCGCGCGAAGGAGCGGAAGTCCGCCGCTCCCGTGCGTCGAGATAGACCGTGTGCCCCGCCCACTGGGGATCGCTCGGCAGTGGGTCGCTCGGGGCCCCGGCCACCTCGGCGTTGCGCCAGCTCGTCTCGACCTCACCGGCTCGTTCCCGCTCAAGTGCCAACCGCACCGCGACCCGGTAGGGATGCAGCCCTTCCGGTGGCGGCGGAATCACCCGGTCGATGTCGTGGTCGTGCATCACGCAGTCGAATTGGAGCGATTCGATGATCGGCACGGCGATGCGACGCGGAATCGGAGTCACGAGGTTGACCCACTGCCCCGCGAGCCATGGCGTCAGTACCGGGAGCGCCGCGATCGGTCGCTGCGGCAGACCCGCCTCGACCGCGTACCCATTCATGAGCTGCCCGTACCGGAGGATCTCGGGGCCGCCGATGTCGAAGGCACGACTCGCATCGAGTGGCACCTCGGCGGCGGCGATCAGGTAGTACAGCACGTCGCGCACCGCGATCGGCTGGATGAAGCTGCGCACCCAGCGCGGCGCGGGCATGTACGGGAGCACCTCGGTGAGGTGGCGGATCATCTCGAACGACGTCGACCCCGAGCCGATGATCACTCCGGCCTGCAACGCGATCGTCGGCACGCCGGAGGCGAGGAGGATCTCGCCGACCCGCGTGCGCGAGCGCAGGTGCCGCGACAGGCGCTCACCAGCGGGGTGCAGCCCGCCGAGGTAGACGAGACGGCCGACGCCGTGCTCGCGCGCGGCCGTCGCGACATTCGCGGCGATGCGCAGCTCGGTCGACTCGAAGTCCCCGTGCCCGCCCATCGAGTGCACCAGGTAGTAGACGACGTCGACGCCCCTGGTCGCAACGTCGACGGACGCCCGATCGGCCAGATCGCCCTCGACGACGTCGACCTGATCGCGCCACGGCACATCGCGGAGGCGTTCGGCCCGGCGTGCGAGCACGCGGACCTCGTACCCGGCGGCGAGCAGCCTGGGCACGAGGCGTCCGCCGATGTAGCCGGTCGCTCCAGTCACCAGCACGCGCATGCGCAACCTCCTCACCCGGTGGCGAACGGCCTACGAACGTTCGTTGCCCCGTCGATAGTTGCCGCTCGCCCGGGCCAGCAGGTGCTGCGCCTGCGTCTCGTCGGCGCGCTGCAGCGCGGCGACGAGTCGTGCGGCCTCGCGTCCGCCGACGGTCATCACCGCATGACCGCCACGCGAGACGATCATGCCGCCCTGCTTCGTGATTCGGTACTCGAAGGGGTCGGTCGCGAGCCGGCCCCGTTCGTCTGACGCGCCATTGCGTCCGGACATCGTGCTCCTATCGCAGGCTCTTCGTGTGCCAGACCGTCTTGGTCTCGGTGAACGCGGCGATGCGACCGAGTGCCGGCGCTGCGGCATCCGCGCCCGACTCCGGTCGCAGCACGCGCTTCAGTGTGTCTGCCGCGTCGATCTCGAGCGAGACCCAGTCGAGCGCGCCCGCGCCCACGAGGTCGAGCGCGTTGACGTCGGCGTGGCTCGCGAGCCACGGCGCGATCTCGGCCGGCGAACCCGTGAGCACGTTGACGACACCCTTCGGCACGTCGCTCGTGGCGAGCACCTCGGAGAGGCTGATCGCCGACAGCGGGAACCGCTCGCTCGCGACCGCCACGACGGAGTTGCCGGCGACGAGCGCCGGCGCCACGGCCGAGACGAAGCCGAGGAGCGAGGAGTCCTGCGGCACGACGACCGCCACGACGCCCGTGGGCTCGGGCACCGAGATGTTGAAGTACGGCCCGGCGACCGGGTTCGCGTTGCCGACGACCTGGGCGAACTTGTCGGCCCATCCCGCGTACCAGACCCAGCGGTCGATCGCCTCGTCGACCTGAGCGGATGCCGCGGCGCGCGTGACCCCCTCGGCCTCCTCGATCTCGGCGACGAACTGCGCCCGACGCCCCTCGAGGAGCTCGGCGATGCGGTAGAGCACCTGGCCGCGGTTGTACGCAGTGGCGCCCGACCAGCCCGAGACGGCGGCCCGTGCGGCGACGACCGCGTCGCGGGCGTCTTTGCGGGAGGCCAGCGCGGCGTTCGCGAGGAACGAGCCGTCGGCCGCGAGCACCTCGTAGGTGCGGCCCGACTCGCTGCGCGGGAACGCTCCCCCGATGTAGAGCTTGTACGTCTTCGGCACGGCGAGGCGGCTCATCGCTTCGATCCCTTCGTGGAGGTCTTGAGCGTTCGCGCGGGCTTCGCGGCCCGCGAGCGCTTCGCGGGCGCCGAGGCATCCGCTTCGACGGCCGCGGTCGACGACCCGGCTGCGATCGCCGCACGGCTCGTCGACGACTGGCCGATCGGGGCGGGCGCGAGATAGGCGCCGAGCCCGTGGCGGCCGCCCTCGCGGCCGTAGCCCGACTCCTTGTAGCCGCCGAAGGGCGACGCGGGGTCGAAGCGGTTGAAGGTGTTCGCCCAGATCACGCCGGCGCGCAACTGGTCGGCGACCGCGAGGATGCGACTGCCCTTGTCGGTCCAGATGCCCGCCGAGAGGCCATAAGGGGTGTTGTTCGCCTTCGCGATGGCCTCGGCCGGAGTGCGGAACGTCAGCACCGACAGCACCGGGCCGAAGATCTCCTCGCGGGCGATGCGGCTCGAGGTCTGCACGCCCGTGAAGATCGTCGGTGCGAACCAGAAGCCGTTCTCGGGGATGTCGCAGGGCGCGGTCCAGCGCTCGGCACCCTCGGCCACGCCGATGTCGGAGAGCGTGCGGATGCGCTCGAGCTGCTCCTTGGAGTTGATCGCGCCGATGTCGGTGTTCTTGTCGAGCGGGTCGCCGAGGCGCAGCGTCGAGAGGCGCAGCTTCAGTCGCTCGACGACCTCGTCGTGGATGTTCTCCTGCACGAGGAGGCGCGAGCCTGCGCAGCAGACGTGCCCCTGGTTGAAGAAGATGCCGTTGACGATGCCCTCGATGGCCTGGTCGATGGGTGCGTCGTCGAAGACGATGTTCGCGGCCTTGCCACCCAGCTCGAGCGTGACCTTCTTGTCGGTGCCGGCGACCTGCTTGGCGATCGCCCGGCCCACGCCGGTCGATCCGGTGAAGGCGACCTTGTCGACGCCCTCGTGCGCGACGAGCGCTGCGCCGGTGTCACCTGCCCCCGTGATGATGTTCACGACACCGGCGGGCAGCTCGGCCTGCTGCAGGATCTCGGCGAAGATGAGCGCCGTCAGCGGCGTCGTCTCTGCGGGCTTCAGCACGACGGTGTTGCCGGCGGCGAGCGCCGGGGCGATCTTCCACGCGAGCATCAGCAGCGGGAAGTTCCACGGGATCACCTGCGCGGCGACGCCGAGCGAGCGGGGGTTCGCGCCGAGGCCGGCGTGATCGAGCTTGTCGGCCCAGCCCGCGTAGTAGAAGAACCAGGCGGCGACGAGGGGCACGTCGACGTCGCGCGACTCCTTGATCGGCTTGCCGTTGTCGAGCGACTCGGCGACCGCGAGCTCGCGGGCCCGCTCCTGCACGAGGCGGGCGATGCGGAAGAGGTACTTGCCGCGATCGCGCCCGCTCATCTTCGACCAGGTGCGGTCGTAGGCGCGGCGGGCGGCGGCCACCGCGGCGTCGACGTCGGCGGTGTTCGCGTTGGCGATCATCGCGATGCGCTCTTCGCTCGCCGGGCTGATGGTCTGGAACGGTTCGCCGCGGCCGTCGACGAACTCGCCGTCGATGAAGAGGCCGTAGCTGTCGCGGAGCGAGAGGATCGCCCGCGACTCGGGGGCGGGTGCGTAGTCGAGGAAGCTCATGATGTCCGTCTCAGTCGATCGTCACGTAGTCGGCGCCGGAGTAGTGCCCGGTCGCGATCTTCTGCCGCTGCAGCAGCACGTCGTTGAGGAGGCTCGAGGCGCCGAAGCGGAAGAGGTGCGGTTGCAGCCAGTCTTCGCCGACGGTCTCGGCGACCGTCACGAGGTACTTGATGGCGTCTTTCGACGAGCGGATGCCACCGGCCGGCTTCACGCCGATGCGCTGGCCAGTCGCGAGGTGCCAGTCGCGCACGACCTCGAGCATGAGGAGGGTGACGGGCAGCGTCGCCGCCGGGGCCACCTTGCCGGTCGACGTCTTGATGAAGTCGCCGCCCGCGAGGATCGAGAGCCACGATGCGCGGCGCACGTTGTCGTAGGTGACGAGTTCGCCGGTCTCGAGGATCACCTTGAGGCTCGCGCTCGTGCCGTCGGGTCGGGCGCAGGCGGCCTTCACGGCGGCGATCTGGTCGAAGACGAGGCCGTATCGGCCGGAGAGGAACGCACCGCGGTCGATGACCATGTCGATCTCGTCGGCACCTGCTGCGACCGCCTCGGCGGTGTCGGCGAGCTTGATGTCGAGCGAGGCGCGGCCGCTCGGGAAGGCCGTGGCCACCGCGGCGACCGAGATCAGGCCGTCGTCGGGGTCGCCGTGCGCGCCGCCGAGGGCTTCGACCGCGTACGGCACCATGTCGCCGTAGACGCAGACGGCCGCGACGCGGGGCGTCGAGGGGTCGGACGGGTCGGGAGTGACCGCCTTCGCGACGAGCGAGCGCACCTTGCCGGGGGTGTCGGCGCCTTCGAGGGTCGTGAGGTCGATCAGCTCGATGATGCGGTCGAGCGCCCATTTCTTGGAGCTCGTCTTGATCGAACGGGTGCCGAGCCCGGCGGCGCGCTGCTCGAGGCCGACGGCGTCGACGCCTGCGATGCCGTGCAGGTAGCGCCGCAGGGTCGCATCGTCGGGCTCACCGCCGAGCACGGCGATGGCCCGCTCGCGGGCGGAGACGAGGGAGGTGCCTGACATGAGAGGAGACCTGGCTTTCGTGAGTGGTGCGATGAGGCGGCGTCAGCCGTCGAGGAGATGGAGGGCGGTGGCCTCGTCGGTGACGAGCACCGAGCAGAGCCGGCTGCGTACGACCGCGTCGGCGACGGCGTGCTTGCCGGGGCCCGAGATGACGGCGATCGCGTGCTGAGCCTTGCGGAGTTCGTCGAGCGTGAGCCCGACGGTGCGCGCATCGAGTGCGGGGTCGACGATGTTGCCGTCGGAGTCGATGTATCGGCCGACGACGTCGCCGACGGCGCCCTTCTGCACGAGCAGGTCGACGTCGGGCACCGAGAGGTACCCGCTCTCGACGTGCACCGAGGAGTGGTCGGCGGCGCCGGCGCTGAACAGGTAGGCATCGGCGGAGCGGGCGAGTTCGATGACGCCCGCGACGACGCGGTCGGACTCGATCGCCTCTTTCGTCTCGAGACGCTCGAGGATCGCGGGGCTCGGCAGCAGGGTGGCGCTGCCGCCGCCCTTCTGGGCGATGCCGACCGCGGTGGCTGCGGCGGTGCCCGGCCGGCGGTTGAGGCTCACTCCGCCGTTGATCTGCACGACGTTGACGCCGGTCGCCCAGCCCTGCCGCAGGTGCTGGGAGATCTCGAAGAGCGTGCGGCCCCAGCTGACGCCGAGCGTGCGCGGCACCGGTCGCAGCGCGGTGAGGTAGTCGGCGGCTGCCTGGGCCGTGCGCGCCTGCAGCTCTTCTGGCGAGGTCACCCCGGCGGTCGAGACGACGATGGCATCGGCCAGGCCGCGCTCGTCGCGAAGCCGCCGCTCGATCGGCAGGCGCCGCGCCCTCGGGTGCAGGATCTCGATGCGGATGAATCCGCGCTGCTTCGCCTGGGCGAGGAGTCGACCGACCTTCCACCGGGTGAGGCGCAGCGCCTGCCCGATCTCGTCCTGGGTCTTGTTCTCCTCGTAGTAGAGCTCAGCAGCCCTGATCGAGAGCAGTTCGTCGATCTCGTCCATGCGCCTCCTCGTTCCTCCTCCAGCGTAGGCAGGTGGGTGCGCATCGGCAACACTCGCAGGCGATCGTGCTCACATGAGCAGAGCAGCAGCGGATGCCGCGCGCGCTCGCAGCACCGATGACACGGGCGCTCCGCGCGCACGGAACCCCGAGTGACCGGCGCATCGAAGCCCGCCAGCCGACCGCGCGTCAGCGACCCAGCGAGTGCTCGTCCTCGAGATACTGCGGGCGGGCGACGACCACGCCCGCGATCGCCGCAGGCACCGCCGAGGCGAGCAGGAACAGGATCGGCCAGGTCCATCCGCCCGTCGCCTCGTGCAGGAGCCCGACGACGAGCGGGCCGACGGCGACGATGAGGTAGCCGCCCGACTGCACGAAGCCCGAGAGCGCGACCGAGCCGGCGTGCGTTCGCGTACGCAGGTTGATGAGCACGAGGGCGAGCGGGAAGAGCAGCGGCCCGATGCCGGCGAGCGCGACCCACAGCCACGTCGCCCAGCTCGGCACGAGCAGCAGCCCGAGGTAGCCGGCCACGAACGTCGCCACCGCGACGGCGACGAGCAGTCCGACCTTGCCGTAGCGTGCGGCGAGCAGCGGCACGAGCAGCCCTGCGGGCAGGCCCATCGCCGCGTACAGCGAGAGCAGCGCACCTGCCTCAGCCGGCGAGACGCCCGCGATGTCGTGCAGGATCGTCGGCAGCCATGCGAACGCCGCGTAGGCGTTGAAGCCCGAGACGGCGAACACGATCGTGAGCGACCACGCGAGGGGCGAGCGCAGCGCGTACCGGAGCAGGCCGGGATCGGCCTCTTCGGGCAGCGCCTCGGGGGCCTGGCGCTTCGGATGGAGGAGCATCGCGATCCACGGCACGAGCGAGATCGCCGCGACGAAGGCCCACTCGCCCAAGGAGACCCGCCAGCCCACCGCGTCCGCCACCGGCACGGCGATGAGCGGCGGCGTGAACGTGCTGACCGACATCGCCGTCACGTAGATCGTCGTGACGAGGCCGATGCGGTCGGGGAAGTATCGCTTCACGAGCGGCGGCAGCAGCACGTTGCCCACGCCGATCGCGGCGAACGTCACCGCCGAGGCGGCCACGAGCCAGAGCGCCGAACCGGCGACCCCGCGGCCGGCGAGGCCGAGCGTCAGTGCCACGAGCGCGACGACGAGCGTCAGTTCGAGGCCGAGTCGCTTCGCGACCATGGGCGTCAGGATGCCGAACAGCGCGTAGCAGAGCGGCGGCAGCATGCCGAGGAAGCCCACGACGGCCGGCGCGAGCGGCATCTCGGCCTCGAGCTGGCCGAGGATCGGCGAGAGCGACGCCACCGCGGTGCGGAGGTTGAACGCCACCAGCACGATGCCGATGAGGGCGAGGGATCGGCCCGCCCAGAGCGGTCGGGGCGGGAGCGAGATCATTCCCTCGAGTCTAGAGGCGGGGCGCCTCGTGCTCAGCCGGCGAGGATGACGCGCGAACGCTCGACATCGTCGCGGATCGTGTCGACCAGCGCCTCGATGCTCGTGAACGCCACCATGCCGCGGATGCGCTCGACGAACTCGACGTCGACGACATGGTCGTAGAGGTCGAGCTCGCGGTCGAGCACGTAGGCCTCGACCTGCTTCTTCGCGACGCCCTGGAACGTCGGGTTGTCGCCGACGGAGATCGCGGCCGGATACCGGGTGCCGGCGTCGGTGAGCCAGCCCGCGTACACGCCGTCGGACGGGATGAGCCCCTCGGACTCGGGCGACAGGTTCGCCGTCGGGTAGCCGAGTTCGCGGCCGCGGGCGGCGCCGTGCACGACGATGCCGGTCACGGTCGGCGTGTGGCCGAGCAGTTCGGTGGCATGGCGCACATCGCCGTCGGCGAGCAGCTCGCGGATCCAGGTCGACGAGACGCGACGCTCTCCGGCCGGGCGCACGTCGTCGACGACCTCGACCGTGAAGCCGAACTTCGCGCCGAGCTCGATGAGCAGGGGTACGTCGCCGGCGCCGCGGGCGCCGTAGCGGAAGTCGGAGCCGACGAGCACGGCCTTGGCATCGAGCGCGTCGACGAGCACCCGTTCGACGAACTCCGTCGCGGGCACCGAGGCGAGCGCGCGGTCGAACGGCAGCAGCAGCGTCGCGTCGACACCGGTGGTGGCGAGCAGCTCGAGCTTCTGTCGCACGCTCACGAGGGCGTCGGGGCACTTGTCGGGTGCGAGCAGCGCGAGCGGGTTGCGATCGAACGTGACGACGACCGTCGCGAGCTCGCGCTCGTCGGCGATGCCGCGGGCCCGGGCGATGACGGCACGGTGGCCCTGGTGCACGCCGTCGAACTTGCCGATCGTCACGACCGACGGACCGATGCCCGCAGGCACGGCGCTGAGTCCCTTGAAGGTCTTCACGAGGCATCCGCTCTCGAGGTCGGGCGGTGGCGGGCGAGCCACCACATGCCGAGTACGGGCAGCACGAGCGGGATGAACAGGTACCCGGCGCCGAACCGAGACCACACCGTGTCGTGCGGGAAGAGTTCGGGGTAGACGATGCTCAGCGTGCCGACCACGATGACCCCCGTGAACTCGAACACGATCGTCGCCCACGCGACGCGGTACCAGGCGATGCCGGGGCGCACGAGCGCGATCGTCGCGACGATGTAGACGACCGCCGCGAGCGCCGAGAGCGTGTAGGCGAGCGGCGCCTCGTCGAACTTCGAGGCGATCTGCACGAAGGAACGCCCGGTCGCCGCGAGTGCGAGCACCCCGTAGACGGCGACGAGCACTCGCCCGATGCCGCTCATCCGTCGGCCCTCTCGTGCCTCGGGTCGGGCACTGCGCACGTCACTCATGTCGATCGATTCTCTCAGACTCGGCGCTCACGCCTGCTGCACGGTCCAGATCTGGAACATGCGGAAGACCATCACGCCGACCGAGAGGGCGGCGACGCCGAGGATCACCGTCGACCAGCGATTGCGTTCGAGCAGTGCCCAGAAGGCCGCTGCGGGCGGCAGGATGAGGGCGCCGACGAGGTAGGTGCCGAATTCGAGCACGCTGCCCGTCGGCTCGTTCCCGAGCGCCGGAGCGACGAACGCGACGACGACCTGCACGAGGAGGAGCACCTCGACGAGGGCGAGCGCGCCGATCGTGAGGTCGCTCGGCACCCGGCCCGCGAGCCCCATGCCGATGCAGATGAGGCCCGCGACGACCGCCACGGCGAGCTGCACCCACGTGAACCACTCGATCATGCGTCCGCCCCCTGCGTCCCGGTCTGCACCTGAGGTTCGGGCGGTGGGAATCCGGTGACCACCTTCAGCTGCCGGCCGCGCGGCTCGACGATGGCGACCAGGTGGTCATCGGGGTCGATCGCCGCGAGCACTGACGGCAGCGGCGCCTCGGCAGCGGATGCCTCGAGCCCGCCCACCGCCGCGATGTCGACGCGCTTGCCGTGGCCGAGGTCGACGGCCTGCTCGGACGTGAGCGTCACGGTGGGCAGCGCCCGCCGCGCGGCATCCGCCGGGCTCATGATCGCCGACGCGACGTCGAAGCCCTCGAGCTCGCCCGCCTCATCGACGCTGAACCGGCCGATGCGCGACCGCCGGAGGGCGGTGAGGTGGCCCCCGATGCCGAGCGCGGCACCGAGATCCCGGGCGAGCGCGCGGATGTACGTGCCCGACGAGCACTCGACGCGGACGTCGACGTCGAGATGGCCGTCGCCGGGGCGGAAGCCGAGGACCTCGAACGCCGAGACAGTGACCCGGCGCGATGCGAGCTCGACGGTCTCGCCGTCGCGCACGCGCTGGTACGCGCGCTTGCCGTCGACCTTGATGGCGCTCACCGCGCTCGGCACCTGTTCGATCTCACCCGTCAGCGGCGTGATCGCTGCCAGGACGCCGGTTTCGGTGACCGCGGCGACGACGGCGACGGGAGCGGCGTCGAGCGCCTCGCCCTCGGCGTCGTCGGTCGTCGTGTTCCAACCGAGGCGGATGGTGGCGAAGTACTCCTTGTCGAGACCGACGAGGTAGTGCAGGAGGCGCGTCGCGCCGTTCACGCCCAGGACGAGGAGGCCGGTGGCCATCGGATCGAGGGTGCCCGCGTGGCCGATCTTGCGCGTGCCGGCGAGGCGGCGCATGCGCGAGACCACGTCGTGGCTCGTGATTCCCTGCGGCTTGTCGACGAGGAGGATGCCGCTGTTCACGCGGTACAGGCTAACAGTCGTGCGCGGCATGGAGCCGCCGCGCGCCTACGCTGGAGCGGTGAGGATCGGCATCATCGGCGCTGGCGCGCTCGGCGGCACGTTCGCGGCACTGCTCTCACGGGCCGGGCACGACGTGGAGGTCACGGCGCGGGGCGCGGGTCTCGAAGCGATCCGCGAGTCGGGCATCGCCCTGAGCGGGGCGTACGGCGAGGTGCGGGCCCGCGTCGCGGCCGGTGCACGGCTCACGACGCCCCCCGAGCTCGTGCTCGTCTGCACGAAGGCGCAGGACGCGGCATCCGCGATCGCAGCGAACGCCGAACTCATCGGTGACGTGCCCGTCGTGATCGTGCAGAACGGCCTCGACGGCGTGGCGACGGCCGCGCGGCTCCTCCCCCGCGCCTCGTGCATGGGTCTGCTCTCGATCATCGCCGCCAACTACACCGAGCCGGGCGTCGTGCGCGTCACGACACCGGCGACGAGCTACCTCGGCCGCGGCGACGGACCGGCCGACGCGGAATGCACCCGCATCGCCGCCGTGCTCTCCGAGGCGGTGCCGGTCGTCGCGATCCCTGGGTTCCGCGGCGCGCAATGGACCAAGCTCGTCGTGAACATGCTGAACGCCGTGCCCGCGATCGTCGGCCGCAGCGTGCAGGACGTCGTCGACGATCGACGTCTGCGGCGTGTGGTCGCGGCGTCGATGCGGGAGACGGTGCGCGTCGCCGTCGC
This sequence comes from Agromyces cerinus, assembly GCF_016907835.1. Classification (NCBI taxonomy): domain Bacteria; kingdom Bacillati; phylum Actinomycetota; class Actinomycetes; order Micrococcales; family Microbacteriaceae; genus Agromyces; species Agromyces cerinus. Next base: position 1,938,551 of record NZ_JAFBCT010000001.1, read on the forward strand.
GCAGGGCGTGCACTTCGGCTCCCTGCAAGGGCTCGGCGACCGACGCCTCAGGCTCTTCGCGCGAATGCCGCTCGTGATCGGGCAGGTGCTGCCGTGGTCGATGCGCGTGCGCATGGGCAGTGTGCCGAACCTCGGGTCGACGCAGCAGAGCCTGCGGCGCGGGCAGCCGACCGAGGTCGACTTCCTGAACGGGGCGGTCGTGCGCGAGGCATCCGCCGTCGGCCGCGACGCGCCCGTGAACCGGGCGCTCACCGCGCTCGTGCACGAGGTCGAGCAGCGGGGCGGCCCGCTGCCGCCCGAGCGTGTGCTCGCCGACGTTCCGGTCTGAGCGACCGCGCGAAGACTGGCCGAGCGGATGCCGCGGCTCCCGCCCGGCGTTCGTGGACGCCCGTTGACACGCCGGGCACGACGAAGGGGGCCCGGCGAACCGGGCCCCCTCAGTCAGCGTCAGCGACGCGTCATGCGCTCTTGCGGCGGAGGCGAGCGACCACGAGGAACGCGAGTCCGGCGATCACGATGGCGCCCGCGGCGATCGCGATCGAGGTGCCGGCGAAACCGGTGCTGGCGAGGCCCGCGCCATCATGCGACGTGGTCGTGCCGCCTTCGCCGCCACCCGGCGGCGTGGTCGTCGGGCCCGTGGCGCACTCGGGCGTGGCCTTCGGGTACGAGATCGTCACCGGAACCTCGGGGTTCACGACGAGCTTGGCCGTGATGGCGCCACGGGTCCAGGCGAAGTTGCCGTCGGTCTCGACCCACTTGTCGCCGACGAGCGCCCAGCCCGGCCATCCGTTGGCCGTGCCGTCTTCGTCGACCGAAGCACCGGGCCAGAGCACCTCGCCCTTGAGGCTGCCGTTCTCGAGCTCGCCCAGCTTGATGGTCTCGGTGTTCACGCCGTCGGTGAGCACGAGCGAGGCCGTATTGCCGGTCGACTGCTTGTCGGGGTCGGTCAGCTTCACGTCGAAGGTGATCCACGGCGAGTCCGCCACGCAGGTGCCGGTCGCGAACGAGCCCTCGAGTGTCGGATCCTTCGGCTCCACCTCGCACGGGTCATCCGTGAATTCGAACGTCCATGAGGTCTTCGCGCCGTCGGCGAACTTGTAGCCGGCAGCGGCGACCGCACTCACGACGACCTTGCCCGACGCGACCGTGCCGTCGACGGTCCAGTCGATGCGGGTCGTGTCCGTCGGAGCCGTGAACCCGTCGTCGATGGTGCCGCAGAGGTCGATCGACGTCGGCACGATCTCGATGACGATGACCTCGGGCTCCTCTTCGCACGGCACGTTCGTGAACGTGAACGTCCACACCTTCTGCGCGCCGGCCTCGAAGACGAAGCCGAGCTTCGTCGCCGCAGTCAGCACCACGGTGCCGGATTGGACCGACCCGGTCACCGACCAGGTGATCGCCGTGGTGTCGCTCGGCTGCGAGTACGAGTCGTTCGCCGTGCCGCAGGGGTCGACGGACGTGGGCTCGACCTCGACCTTCACGACCTCGGGCTCGACCGGTACGTCGACGTAGCGCACCGAGTAGTGACTGATGTCCTTGCCCGACGGGTGGGAGATGATGACGGACGCGACGGGCGGGTCGTACGTGGTGGAGACGGGTCCGTCGCCCTGGTTGTCGGAGCCGGCCTTGACGCAGACCTCGGCGATGAGCTTGCCCTCGGGCGCTTCGATCGTGAACGACGCTCCGACGGCGTCGGACTTGTGCCCGGTGTCGAGGTTGGCGCAGACCTTCCCTTCATTGCCTTCGCCTCCCGCCGACGCGGGTGCGGCGATGCCGACGAGGGCGAGGCCGGTGCCGAGCACGAGTGCGGTGAGTGCCGCGGCGACGCGGTGGAGCGGGCTCGGCGATGACGATCGCCTGGATGTTCTGCTGCCGCTGACAGCAGCGGGCGCCAGAGCGGCGCGGGGCGTACTCATTCGGGGTGTCTCCATCGGTCGGCCCGGCAGGGTCGGCGAATCCGAGGTGACGGCGGCGCTCAGGGCGCACAGCGATGTCGACGGGCGCCGAGGCGCTCGTCGACTGACGTCGGGTGGTTCGGGTGATGAATCGGGTTCGCGTAGCCGGGGGGCTGGGCTGTGTCCTCAGTATGTCCCCTCAAACGGGGACTCGTCAGTCATTTTCGCCACCGGGGTACGAAATCACTCCCGAACGGGGGACGTATCGGCCCCGCCCTCCCTGTCGAGCGGCGCTCATGGCGCGCATCGTGCACGAAGGGGGCCCGGTGAACCGGGCCCCCTCGGTGTGCGTCAGCGACGCGTTACGCGCGCTTGCGGCGGATGCGAGCCACCACGAGGAACGCGACACCGGCGATCACGATGATGCCCGCGACGATCGCGATCGACGTGCCGGCGAAACCGGTGCTGGCAAGACCCGCGCCGTTCGGCTCGGGCGGAGTGCTGCCCTCGCCGCCGCCCGGGGGCGTGACCTTCGGGCCGGTGGCGCACTCGGGCGTCGCCGGCGGGTACGAGATCGTCACCGGAACCTCGGGGTTCACGACGAGCTTGGCCGTGATGTCACCGCGGGTCCAGGCGAAGTTGTCGTCGACCTCGATCCACTTGTCGCCGACGAGCGCCCAGCCCGGCCAGCCGTTGGCCTTGCCGTCTTCGTCGACCGAGGCGCCGGGCCACAGCACCTCGCCCTTCAGGCTGCCGTCCTTCAGGTCGCCGAGCACGATCGTCTCGGTGTTGGTGCCGTCGGTCAGGACGAGCGAGGCGGTGTTGCCGGTCGACTGCTTGTCGGGGTCGGTCATCTCGACGTCGAAGGTGATCCACGGGGAGTCCGCCACGCAGGTGCCGGTCGCGAACGAGCCGGTGAGCGACGGCGCGATGCAGTCGGCGTCGGAGTAGGGGAAGGTCCAGGTGACCGGGCCGCCCTCGGCGAACGCGTATCCGGGCTTCGCCGTCGCCGTGACCGTCCAGACCCCGGCGACGTCGGCCGAGGCCCAGTCGATGGTGTCGGTGTCCTCGGGGACCGTCAGCTTCTCGTTGTCGGGACCGCACGTGTCGGAGAACTCGGGCGCGCCGACGAGCTCGATCACGCAGGGCGAGTCATCGACCGTGAACGTCCACTCGTCCTTGGCGCCCTCGGGGAACGCCGAGCCGGGCTTCGCGGTCGCGGTGACCGTGATCGTGCCGTTCTCCTCGGACGAGCTCCAGTCGATGGTGTCGGTGTCCTCGGGGACCGTCAGCTTCTCGTTGTCGGGACCGCACTTGTCGCTGAACGTCGGCTCGCCGACGACCTCGATGATGCACGGCACGTCGTTGATCGTGAAGGTCCAGGTCTTCGTGGCACCCTCGGGGAAGACGTTGCCGGCCTTCGCCGTCGCCGTCACCGTGATGACGCCGTTCTCCTCGGACGAGTTCCAGTCGATCGTCTCGGTGTCCTCGGGAACCGTGAGCTTCTCGTTGTCGGGTCCGCACTTGTCGGAGAACTCGGGCGCACCGACGACCTGCACCACACAGGGCTTGTCGTCGATCGGGAAGGTCCAGCTCGTCGTCGCACCCTCGGGGAAGACGTTTCCGGCCTTCGCCGTCGCCGTCACGGTGATGACGCCGTTCGACTCGGACGAGTTCCAGTCGATCGTCGCGGTGTCTTCGGGAAGCGTCAGCTTCTCGTTGTCGGGACCGCACGTGTCGACGAACTCGGGCGCACCGACGACCTGCACCACACAGGGCTCGTCATCGATGGTGAAGGTCCACTCGGTCTTCGAGTCCTTCGTGAACTCGTAGCCGGGCTTCGCCGTCGCCGTCACCGTGATGACGCCGTTCGACTCGGACGAGTTCCAGTCGATCGTCGCGGTGTCTTCGGGAAGTGTCAGCTTCTCGTTGTCGGGACCGCACACGTCGACGTACGTCGGCGCGCCCTCGACCGGGATCTTGACGATGGGCTTCGTGCAGTCCGGGTACTGGAGCAGGCTCTGATCGCCGCGGGCCTCGACCGTGTAGGTCTTGCCGTGCTTGATGTAGCTGAACGCCGGGTAGATGTCTTCCAGGTCCTGGTGCTTGTCGTGACCGGAGCGGAAGAAGGCGCTGACCGAGGTCGTGAGCTTCACGAACGGGTTCGTCTCGCTGTGCGTGGCGTGGCAGAAGGTGATCTTCTTCACCGTCGGCACGGTCTCGCACTGCTCTTCGGTGATCGTGATGCTGGCGCTGTCGTCATTCTCGGCGCCGTTGCTCCACTCGGCCGTGAGCCTCAGGGTGTAGGTGCCGGGCGTCACGTCGGCCTGCGTGAAGGTCGCGCTCTTGCCCTTCTTGATCTCGGTGCCGACCTTCACGATGCGCTCATCGCTCGACGCGATGATCTTCTCGTCCTTCTTGGACTCGGAGTTCGTCACCGTCCACTCGATCGACGGTGTTCCGTCGGCGTCGCAGACGACCGCCGGGCTGATCGTGTTGTGATGGGCGCTCGCGGGCGCCGCGACGCCCACGAGGGCGAATCCCGCGCCGAGCGCGAGTGAGGTGAGGATCGCCGCGAAGCGGCGGAACGGGCGTCGTGACGACCATCGCACGCGAGTGCGGGCATCGCCGTCGGCGTGCGCCAGAGCGGCGCCGGGCTTGCTCATTCGGGTTTCTCCATCGGTCGGCCCGGCAGAGTCGTCGAATCCGAGGTGACGGCGGCGCTCGGGGCGCACAGCGATGCCGACGGGCGCGGTGCACTCGTCGACTGACGTCGGGTGGTTCGGGTGGTGATTCGGGTTCGCGTCGCCGGGGGGCTTGGCTGTGTCCCCCATTATGTCCCCCGAAACGGGGACGTGTCACCCATTTGCCCCATCGGGGTACAAAGTTCCTCCCGAACGGGGGACAAACGGGTCGTCGCCCGGTCGAACGGCCCTTCGTCAGCGGTGGTCGACGACGCGTCGACGGGGGTGCTCGGGGTCGCTGTCGTCGATCACGACGGATGCCGCGAGGCGCGGGTCGCTCTCTGCGTAGGCGATCCTGTCGGCCGGGTCGACCGGGTCGCCGTCGAGGGCGATCCGCACGTCCCAGAGGCCCGCGAGTCGCGGGCGCAGCACGAACCGCCCGTCGAGCACGAGGATCGCGTCCTCGGATCCGGTGATCCACTTGGGCTCGACCCACGCGTCGCGGGTCGGGTCCCAGACTCGCGTCACGAATGCGGTCGAGCCGCCGAGGCGGAACGGCTCGACGAGCACGCGACGCAGTGCGGACTCGTCGAATCCGTAGCGGTAGTAGCGCTCGGGGGTGTCGGCGCCGAACGCCGCCTGGGCCTCGCGCGACCGGTGGAAGCCCTCCATGCTCGCGCGGAACACCGCATGGTCGCGCTCCGCGAGCACCGCCGCGAGATCGTCGGCGAGCGCCGTCTTGCCACTCCGCAGCGGCCCGTCGATCGCGACGATCGTGCGCCCGCGGCCGTGATGCTGCAGCACCTCGTCGGCGATGGAGCGCAGGAAGGTGACCCGGGGCGTGGTGACGAGCCTCATGCGATGAGCCTAGCTCCGCGGCATCCGCCTCGCCGTAGGCTGGACGGATGCCCCGAACGCCCGGCCCCGATGCGATCGCGCCCCCCGTGGTCGCCTGGTTCGCGGATGCCGCGCGGCCGCTGCCGTGGCGCGCCGCCGACGTCTCGCCGTGGGCGGTGCTCGTCAGCGAGTTCATGCTGCAGCAGACGCAGGTCGCGCGAGTCGTGCCCAGGTGGGAGGCGTGGATCGAACGCTGGCCGACACCGGCGGCCCTCGCCGCCGAGCCGCCGTCCGAGGCGGTGCGGGCGTGGGATCGGCTGGGCTACCCGCGTCGGGCGCTCTGGCTCCACCGCGCGGCGGTCGAGATCGTCGAGCGTCACGGCGGCGAGGTGCCGAGCGACCTCGATGCGCTCCTCGCGCTGCAGGGCATCGGTCCGTACACGGCGCGCGCGATCGCCGCATTCGCCTTCGGGCTGCGGGTGCCGGTCGTCGACACCAACACGCGACGGGTCATCGCCCGGTCGGTCTCAGGGCAGGCCGAGCCCGGGCCGCCGTCGACGAAGCGGGACCTCGCCGCGATGGCGGAGCTGCTCCCCCGCGACGACGACGCCGCCCGTCGGTTCAACGCCGGCGCGATGGAACTCGGCGCGACGGTGTGCACGGCACGGACACCCGAGTGCGACTCGTGCCCGATCGCCGGCTCATGTGCGTGGCGCGCCGCCGGCTATCCCGCCTACGCGGGCCCCAGGAAGGCCGTGCAGGCCCGCTTCGCCGGCTCCGATCGCCAGGTGCGCGGACTCGTCATGCGCGAGCTCAGGGCGGCGCACCGCCCCGTCGGCCGAGCCGAGCTCGAGCCCGTCTGGGCCGACGTCGCTCAGCTCGACCGTGCACTCACGACGCTCGTCGCCGACGGACTCGCCGTCTGCGACGCCGAGGGCTATCGACTGCCCGAGGGCTGATCAGCGCGCGGCATCCGCTTCGTCGACGCTCTCGTCGCCGCCCTGCACCTCGTCGCCGTCTTCGTCGAACTCGCGGGGCTTGACGTACGGGTCGGCCTCGCCGGCGTACTCCGCGGATGCCGCGAGCTCGGCCGTCTCGGCGTCGCGCGTCTGCGCCTCACGGAGGAGCGCACTGATGTGCTCGGCGTTCTCCGGGATCGCGTCGGCGATGAACTCGAGCGACGGGGTGAGCCGCGCCGTGATGTTGCGGCCGACCTCGCTGCGGAGCATGCCGGTCGCCGCTGCGAGCGCCTTGGCCGAGTCTTCGCGCTCCTCGTCGGTGCCGTACACCGTGTAGAAGATGCTCGCGTGCTGCAGGTCGCCGGTGACGCGAACGTCGGTGATGGTGACGAACCCGAGCCGCGGGTCGCGCAGGCCCTTGTCGAGCCGCTTGGCCACGATCTCCTTGATGCGATCGGCCATCTTCCTGGCCCGTGCCGGATCCGCCATGTTGTCTCTCCTTTTCGTGGCAAGGCCTGAACGGCTTCGCCGCCCTGGCCGCCTCGACGTGAATCGGGGTAGGGGTCCCCGCTCTTCACCTCAGTGAAAGAACGGGGACCCCTTCCCACGATTTACGCGCGGGGCTTCTCCCGCATCTCGATGGTCTCGATCTCGTCGCCGACCTGGATGTCGTTGAACTTGCCGAGGCCGATGCCCGCCTCGAAGTCCGTGCGGACCTCGGTGACGTCGTCCTTGAAGCGGCGCAGCGACTCGATCGCGAGGTTGTCGCCGACGACGACGCCATCGCGGATGACACGAGCCTTCGCGTTTCGCGTGATCGTTCCCGACCGCACGATGACACCGGCGATGTTGCCGAACTTCGAGGAGCGGAACACCTCGCGGATCTCGGCGACGCCCGACTGGACCTCTTCGTACTCGGGCTTGAGCATGCCCTTGAGCGAGTCCTCGATCTCGTCGATGGCGTTGTAGATCACCGAGTAGAAGCGGATGTCGACGCCCTCGCGAGCGGCGCGCTCGCGCGCCTTCGTGTCGGGACGCACGTTGAAGCCCACGATGATCGCGTTGTCGATCGTCGCGAGGTTCACGTCGCTCTCGGTGATCGCACCGACACCGCGGTGGAGGATGCGCAGCTGCACGCTGTCGTCGACCTCGATCTTCATGAGCGACTCCTCGAGTGCCTCGACGGCACCCGACACGTCACCCTTGATGATGAGGTTGAGCGACTCGACCTTGCCCTCTTCGAGCGCACGGGTGAAGTCCTCGAGCGAGATGCGCTTGCGCGCCTTGGCCAGCTGGGCGTTGCGCTCCGCGGCCTCTCGCTTCTCGGCGATCTGACGCGCGGTGCGGTCCTCCTCGGTGACGAGGAAGGTGTCGCCGGCGCGAGGAACGCTCGAGAGGCCCTGCACCTGCACGGGGCGCGACGGGGTGGCCTCGGCCACGGGGTCGCCGTTCTCGTCGACCATCGCACGAACGCGGCCGTAGGCCGTGCCCGCGACAATCGCGTCGCCGACGCGCAGCGTTCCCGACTGGATGAGCACGGTCGCAACCGCACCGCGACCCTTGTCGAGCTTCGCCTCGATGGCGACACCGCGGGCGTCCTTGTTGGGGTTCGCACGCAGGTCGAGACCGGCGTCGGCCGTGAGGAGCACTGCGTCGAGCAGGTCCTGGATGCCGATGTTCTCGCGAGCCGAGACGTCGACGAACATGACGTCTCCGCCGTACTCCTCGGCGACGAGGCCGAACTCGGTGAGCTGCTGGCGGACCTTCGCCGGGTTGGCGTCGGGCTTGTCGATCTTGTTCACCGCGACCACGATCGGCACGTTCGCCGACTGGGCGTGGTTGAGCGCCTCGACCGTCTGCGGCATGATGCCGTCGTCGGCCGCGACCACGAGGATCGCGATGTCGGTCACCTGCGCACCACGTGCACGCATGGCGGTGAACGCCTCGTGACCCGGGGTGTCGATGAAGGTGATCGCGCGGTCGATGCCCTCGTGCTCGGTGTGCACCTGGTAGGCACCGATGTGCTGGGTGATGCCGCCGGCCTCGCCTGCGACGACGTTCGCGTTGCGGATCGCGTCGAGGAGTCGGGTCTTACCGTGGTCGACGTGACCCATGACGGTGACGACCGGAGGACGCTGCTGGAGGTCTTCGTCGGTCTCGTCCTCGAGCTCCTGGTCGAGGTCGATGTCGAAGCCCTCGAGGAGCTCGCGGTCCTCGTCTTCGGGCGAGACGACCTGGATCTTGTAGCCGAGCTCTTCGCCGAGCACCTGGAAGGTGGCCTCGTCGAGCGACTCGGTCGCCGTCGCCATCTCACCGAGGTGGAACAGCACCGTCACGAGCGAACCGGGATTCGCGTCGATCTTGTCGGCGAAGTCGGAGATCGAGGAGCCGCGACGCAGACGGATGACGGTGTTGCCGTCGCCGCGGGGAACGCTCACGCCGCCGAGCGACGGGGCTTCCCGCATCTCGAATTCGGCCCGCTTCGTCCGCTTCGACTTGCGCGACTTGCTCTTGCCGCCGCCACGACCGAAGGCACCGGCCGTGCCACCACCGGGGCCGCGACCACGGCCGCCGCCACCCGCGGGACGCGGGCCGCCGAAGCCGCCGCCGGGCGCGCCGCCGGGGCGCTGGAAGCCGCCGCCGGCACCGCCGGGACGAGCGCCTGCACCGGCACCGGCGCCGCCGGGGCGCTGGAAGCCGCCGCCGGGGCGACCGCCTGCACCGGCCGGACGCGGAGCGCCGGGACGCGGCGAACCGGGTCGCGGCGCCTGCGGACGCGGGATGTTGCCGGGGCTCGGGCGCTGGCCCATGCCCTGCGCGCTCGAGAACGGGTTGTTGCCCGGGCGCGGCTGAGCGGGGCGCGAGCCCATGCCCTGCGAGCTCGAGAAGGGGTTGTTGCCGGGGCGGGGCGTGCCGCCGCCTGCGGGGCGGGGGGCGCCGGGGCGCGGAGCTGCAGCAGCACCGGGCTTCGGAGCGCCGCCGGGCTTGGCGACGTCGCCATCGCCTTCGGTCGACGCAGCTGCCGGGGCATCCGTCGACTTCTCGGCCGCAGCCTGCGCTGCGCGCTCTTCAGCCTGCGCCTGGCGCTCGGCGACCGTGAGCGGCACCTCGGCGACGGGGGCCTCTGCGACCTCGACCGGGGCCGGAGCCTCGGGGGCGGCCGGAGCCTTCGGAGCCGGCTTCGGGCCGGGCTTGGCGCCGGGCTTCGCAGCGGAGGCCGCTGCGGGCTTCGCCGGTGCCGGAGCGGCAGGAGCCGCGGAAGCGGCCGCGCCTGCAGCCTCGAGCGCCGCCTTCAGGCGACGTGCGACGGGGGGTTCGATGGACGACGAGGGTCCCTTGACGTACTCGCCCATCTCCTTGAGCTTCTCAAGGGCGATCTTGCTGTCGACACCGAGTTCGCTTGCGATCTCGTGTACGCGTGGTTTGGCAGCCACTTCTCTCCTGTTCCGGGTCCGACCCCGGACAGGGGCAGACCATCAATGACGGACGGGTCTCATTTCGAGCCGCTCATGAGTCGTTACTCATTAGTGATCACGCCGTTCAGCCTGTTCTCTACGTTGCTGGTGTCCACCTCGCCGCGAATGCGGAGCGCACGCCCGAAGGCGCGTCGCCGCTCAGCGAGCCGGTAGCACTCGAGTGTCGGATGCATCCACGCCCCCCTGCCCGGAAGCACGGCCGCATCATCTGCGATGACGTGGGAGTTCTGGGCGACGAGCCTCAGAAGTGAGGCTCGTGGGGCACGCGAACGGCATCCGATGCACGTTCTGACGGGTTCCATCTTACACTCTGCGCTGTGCGGCCGCCGACGGCGGCCGATCGGTGGACATGGCGGCGGCCGCTCGACGGCCGTTGGGGTCAGTCCGACTCGAGGACCGAGTCGGGCTGGATGTCGATCTTCGCGCCCGTCAGCTTCGCGGCGAGGCGGGCGTTCTGGCCCTCCTTGCCGATCGCGAGCGAGAGCTGGTAATCGGGCACGAGTGCGCGCACGGCACGCGTCGCCTCGTCGATGACGAACGCGCTCGTGACCTTCGCGGGGCTCAGCGCACTCGCGACGAAGGTCGCGAGGTCCTCGTTCCAGTCGACGATGTCGATCTTCTCTGCGCCGAGTTCGGCCGTGACGGCACGCACGCGCTGCCCGAGCTCGCCGATCGCGGCGCCCTTGGCGTTGACGCCGGGCTGGGTCGCGCGCACGGCGATCTTGGTGCGGTGGCCGGCCTCGCGGGCGAGTGAGACGATCTCGACGACGCCCGACGCGATCTCGGGCACCTCGAGTGCGAAGAGCTTGCGCACGAGCGCGGGGTGGGTGCGCGAGACGGTGATCGAAGGGCCCTTGAGCCCCTTGGCGACGCTCGTCACGTAGACGCGGATGCGCTGGCCGTGGAGGTATTCCTCGCCGGGCACCTGCTCTTCGGGCGGCAGGATCGCCTCGACCGTGCCGAGGTCGATGTGCACCATGCGCGGGTTCGGACCCTGCTGGATGATGCCGGCGACGATGTCGCCCTCGCGCCCGCGGAACTCGCCGAGCACGGCGTCGTCGGCGATGTCGCGCAGGCGCTGGTTGATGACCTGCTTCGCGGCGAACGCGGCGATGCGGCCGAAGTCGCTCGGGCTGTCTTCGGCCTCGCCGATGACGTTGCCCTCTTCATCGAGCTCGGGAACGAACACCGAGACGTGGCCGGTCTTGCGATCGAGGTGCGCACGTGCGCCGTCGGGGTTCGCATGTCCGTGCTGGTCGGGATGGGTGTGCTTCAAGTAGGCCATCAGGATGGCCTGCTCGATGATCTCCACCAGCTCGTCGAATGGGATCTCTTTCTCGCGCTCCATCATCCGCAGCACGCTGAGGTCGATATCCATGAACCCGGCCTCCTCTATTCAGCTCTCACGCCGCTTCCCCTCGGAGCGGACAGGACTCTACGGTACCGGATGTCATGACACTCGGGCAGCCACGATGGACGCTCGCGACGCCCTCGACGGTCGGTCGGCGGCTCAATCGGGCGTGGGCGGGCTGTTCACCCAGACGAGCTCGGTCTCGCCGTCGCCGTCGTTGGCGACCCGGTGCGGCGTGCTGCTCGCGAACACGATGCTGTCGCCGGCGGCGAGCAGGTGGATCTCGTCGGCGAGCTCGACGCGCACGCTCCCCCGCAGCACGAGCAGCACCTCCTCCGAGTCGCCGTGCCGGTACTGGCTGGAACCGGTCGATCCCCCGACTTCCATGGTCACGGCGTACATCTCGACGTGGCCGAACGGCGGCTCGGTGAGGAACGCCTTCGTCATGCCGTCGCTCGCGGAGAGTGTGCGCCGGAGGTCGGCGCGCACGACGCGTGCCGCCGACACCGGGCCGGGTTCGACGAGATCGGCGAGTCCGACGCCGAGGGCGTCGGCGAGGCGGCGCAGCGTCGAGACGCTCGCGTTGGTGCGGCCCGTCTCGAGCTGGCTGAGGAAGCCCGAGGTCACCCCCGCCTGCTCTCCGAGCGCACGCTGCGAGAGCCGCCGGGCGACACGGTAGCGGCGCACCTGTTCGCCGACGTCGTTGCCGGTCACTCCTCCACCTCCAGGTCACAGATCACGGATGCCGCGGGGCGCCGGGCCCGCCGCGGTCGCGAGAACTTGGGGGTTGACGCGCCCACGAGACATCCTGCTCAATTGCACTAAGCAACATGTTAAGCACCACCGATCCCAACCCCACCACGGATTGCGAGGCTTTCATCATGACAGGTTCCCGAGGCACCACTCCGCTCAGCTCACGGCTCGGCCGGATCATCCGCGCCCATGCCGAAGCCGATCGCACGGGCGTCCCCGTCGACGACGTGCTCGGGCGCGAGCCCGAGCGGCAGCACGGCGTCAGCCGGCGCGATGCGCTCATCGCCGGCGGCGCGATCGGCGCCGGCGCGGCGCTCGCCATGGCGACGCCCGCCAACGCGGCAGTGGCCAAGCCCGGCCCGGCACCGAAGGTCGTGATCGTCGGCGCCGGCCTCGCCGGCGTGCGCGCCGCCCACTGGCTCTGGCGGGTGAAGGGCATCGCGTCGACCATCTACGAGGGCAGCGCCCGAGCCGGCGGCCGGTGCTACAGCCTGCGCGGCCACTTCGACGACGGCATCGTCGTGGAGCACGGTGGCGCCCTCATCAACACCGACCACAACGCCACGCGCAATCTCGCGTCGAACCTCGGCCTGAGCCTCGACGTCGTCGCCGGCGGCAGCTACCAGGGCTGGGACGACAAGTACTGGATCGACGGCGCCGACTACCCGTACGACGATGCGAACGCCGACTGGGGCGTCGTCTACCAGGCCTTCAAGTCCGCGCTCGCGAGCGCGCCGTACTGCCAGACCTACGACAGCCACACCGCGGCCGGGGTCGCCCTCGACCAGATGAACGTCGACCAGTGGCTCGCCGCGAACGTGCCCGGGGGCCTCTCGAGCCGCTTCGCCAAGCTGATGCAGTCGAACGTGATGAGCGAGTACGGCCTCGAACCGCATGAGCAGTCGGCGCTGAGCCTCGTCTACCTGCTCGGGTGGAACGCGCAGAACAGCCTCTCGCCCGTCAACGGCGCCGACGAGAAGTACTCGGTGAACGGCGGCAACGACCTCATCGTCTCCCGCATGCTCGAGGAACTGCCCGCGAACACCGTGCGCTACGGCTACAAGCTCACCGCGGTCAAGCGCAATGCCGACGGCACCGTGCGCCTCAGCTTCCGGGTCGGCAACACCACGGTCGACCAGACCGCCGACCGCGCCATCCTCGCCGTGCCGTTCACGACGCTGCGCGACTGCGACCTCAGCCAGTCCGGATTCTCGGCGCTGAAACGGCGGGCGATCAACGAGGTCGGACTCGGGGCGAACGCCAAGGTGCACGTGCAGGTGAGCCACCGGCCGTGGGTCGAGCAGGGGTACGGCGGCGCCGCGTACACGAACAAGAGCGGGTTCCAGTGCGGATGGGACGACACGGCCGACCACCCCCTGCCGACGGGCGTCTTCAACTTCTTCCCGTCGGGCGACCAGGTCAAGGCGTGGACGGGCAACGCCTTCGGCCCGGCGAGCGCATCGCAGGTCAGCGGCCTCCTCGCGCAGGCCGAGCCGATCTTCCCCGGTATGACCGCCGCATACACCGGCAAGTCCTACCGCGACTTCTGGTGGGCCAACCCCTGGTCGAAGGGGTCCTACACGGTGCTGCGGCCCGGCCAGTACACCACGCTGTTCGGCGCCGGGTCGACGCCCGAGGGCAACGTGCACTTCGCAGGCGAGCACACGAGCGTCGAGTACTTCGGCTTCCTGAACGGCGCCGTCGTCTCGGGTGAGCGGGCCGCGAAGGCGGTCGCCGCCTAGCGACGGGTGACGAGGGTGACGGATGCCGCGTGGCATCCGTCACCCTCGTCTGTGCTGCACGTGCCCGCTACGCCCGCCAGACCTGCACGACCGAGGGCCGCGGCGCGGCTACGAGCCCGGTGTCGGGGCGGTGCGACGGCACGTAGTCGGGGAAGTACGAGGTCGGTGCACCGACCGTTCCCTCCTCGCCCGGGTGCTGCACGGCGACGAAGACCATGCCCTCCTGGTCGTGGATGACCGGGCCGCAGGTCTCGGCCTCGCGCGGAACGGAGAGGAACTGCTGCACGCGGCCGCGGTCGGGCCCCTCGAGCGGCACCTTGAACAGACCGTCGTTGAACCCGATCTTGCTGGGCGCGCCGTCGGTCGAGATCCAGAGGTTGCCCTCGGAGTCGAACGCGACGTTGTCGGGGCAGGAGATCGGCGAGACGAGCTCCTTCGGGAACCCGGCGAAGTAGGTGTTCTGGTCGACTGCCGGGTCGCCGCAGAGCAGCAGGATGCTCCAGCCGAACGCGGTGCCCGACTGCCCTGTGGTCTCGGTCAGCTCGATGATGTGCCCGTTGCGGTTGCCGGTGACGGGATTCGCCTCGTCGATCGTCGCGAGGCTCCGCGACGAGTTGTTCGTGAGGGCGACGTACACCTTCCCGGTCTTCGGATTGGGCTGCACGTCCTCCGGGCGGTCCATCTTCGTCGCGCCGACGGTGTCGGCCGCGAGTCGCGTGTAGACGAGCACCTCCTGGGTGGTCATGCCGGGGATGACGCTCTCGCCGCCCTGGGTCAGCGGGATCCACTGGCCGGTGCCGTCGAAGAGCCCGTCGGCAGGCAGCGCTCCGGTGCCGGTGATCTCGGCGGCCGGCGAGTTGCCCGTGAACTTCGCGACGTACAGGTCGCCCTCGCTGAGGAGGCCGAGGTTCTTGCGGCGCGCGACCGGGGTGTTCTTCGGATCGAACGTGCCCTTGGAGACGAACTTGTAGAGGTAGTCGTTCGTCTGGTCGTCGCCCATGTAGGCGACCGCGCGGCCGTCCTCGGCGATGATGACGTTGGCGCCCTCGTGCTTGAAACGGCCCATCGCCGTGTGCTTGCGCGGCGTCGAAGACGGGTCCTCGGGGTCGATCTCGACGATCCAGCCGAAGCGGTTGGGCTCGTTCACGAAGCCGGCATCGTGCGCGTCGAAGCGCGGGTCGATGCGCTCGAACGTGTAGGTGGACTTCGCGCTTGGCGTGGCGCGGTAGCGCTTCTGCCCCGCGGTGTCGGCGGCCCAGGCGAAATAGCCGTCGAAGTTCTCCTCGCCCGAGAGCACGGTGCCCCACGGCGTGGTGCCGCCGGCGCAGTTGCCGAGCGTGCCCTTCACCCAGCGCCCCTCGGCGTCCTCGGCGGTCTTCACGAGGTCGGTGCCGGCCGCGGGGCCGGTGAGCTCGAACACGGTGTCGGCGGTGATGCGGCGGTTGCGGCGACCGTCGACGAGATAGCGCCAGGGCCGGCCGAGCTTGCTGCGCCGCAGCTCCACGACCGAGAAGCCGTGAGCGGCCTTGAAGATCGCTGCGCGGCGGTCGAGCTCGGCGGCGTCGCTCGTCGCGGGGAACATGATGCCCGGGTTGACGTACTCGTGGTTGTTCACGAGCACGCCGGTGCGGCCGCTCCGATCGGCGAGGATGTCGAGGTAGTCGCAGTTGTAGCCGAACTGGCCCGCCTGCGCCTCTGGCGTCTGGTTGTCGAAGTCGAGCGCCGGCACGCCCGAGAACAGCGGGTCGCCCCAGCGGATGATCGGCGCCCACGTGTAGCCCGCCGGCACGGTGAAGTCGTCGACGATCTTCGGCACCGGCGAGATGGCGTCGAATTGCAGGCCGCCGCCGCCCGAGGCTCCGCCGCCGGGCGCGGCGACAGCGGTTCCGGCCGGGCTCGCTGCGGCGAGCGCGATGCCCACGGCTCCCGCGGCGCCGAGTCCGAGCAGCGCACGACGCGACAGTGCGGCGGAGGCGATCTCGCGGAAGGCGGGGTTCGATGACGTGTTGCACTCCGGACCGAGACAGGCGTTGCCGCACTTGAAGTGGCACGTCACCGGCGAGCGCTTGCCTCGCACGTGATCGGCCATCGGGAACAGCTGGATATCGGTGATCGTCACGGATCGGTCCTCACGCTCGTGGTCGGGATTCCACTCTGCAGAGTGCTCCCGGAAACCGAATCGGCATCGGACGACCGTTGAACGCGCGGTGAACCCCTGATGAACGGACCGGCGCGCTCGCCCCGGCGCGCCGCCGTCTCGCAGCTGAGCACCGCGACCACCTGCACGAGACGCGCGAGAAGCACTGAACCGCTCGCTCCCATCGATGGGAGCGAGCGGTTCAGGAGACCTGCCGATGTCAGGCGAGTGCTGTCACGACCTCGCCGATCGCGACCTGCGTGCGGTCGCCCGTCGCCCGGTCCCAGACCTCGACGATGCCGTCGGCGACGCCGCGACCGACGATCACGATCTTCGGCACGCCGATGAGTTCGGCATCGCCGAACTTCACGCCGGGCGAGACCTTCGGGCGGTCGTCGAAGAGCACGTCGAGACCGGATGCCTCGAGCTCGGCCACGATCGTCTCGGCCGCGTCGAACACCGCCTCGTCGCGACCGGTCGCGACCACGTGCACGTCGAAGGGCGCGACGGTCGCCGGCCAGACGAGGCCCTTGTCGTCGTTGTTGTCTTCGGCGATGATCGCGAGGATGCGGGTGACGCCGATGCCGTACGAACCCATGGTGACGGTGGCGAGCTTGCCGTTCTCGTCGAGCACCTTGAGGCCGAGCGCCTCGGCGTACTTGCGGCCGAGCTGGAAGACGTGGCCGATCTCCATGCCGCGCGCGAGCTCGACCGGTCCCGAGCCGTCGGGCGCGGGGTCGCCGGGCAGCACGTTCGACGACTCGACGGTGCCGTCGGCGACGAAGTCTCGTCCGGCCACGAGCCCGAACACGTGCTTCTGGTCGACGTTGGCGCCGGTGATCCACTCGGTGCCGTCGACGACCCGCGGGTCGACCAGGAAGCGGATGCCGGTCGCGGACTCCTCGCCGAGCACGGCGCCGGTCTCGGACCAGGGGCCGATGTAGCCCTTCACGAGGCCCGGGCGCTTCGCGAAGTCGGCCTCGGTCGCGGGCTCGACCTCGCCGGGGGCGAATGCCACCTCGACGCGCTTCATCTCGACGTCGCGGTCGCCGGGCAGGCCGATCACGACGAGTTCGCGGGTGCCGTCGGGCGCCACGACGGCGAGCACGACGTTCTTCAGGGTGTCCGCCGCGGTCCATGCGCGCCCGTCGGGCCGCGGGTACTCGGCGTTCGCGAGGTCGACGAGCGTCGCGATCGTGGGCGTGTTCGGGGAGTCGAGCACGAGCGGTGCCGGAAGACCGTCGAAGGGGATCGGCTCGGGCACGACCGTCTCGAACGCCTCGACGTTGGCCGCATAGCCGCCGGCCGAGCGCACGAAGGTGTCTTCGCCGACGGGGGTCGGGTGCAGGAACTCCTCGCTCTTCGAGCCGCCCATTGCGCCGGCATCGGCCTTCACGATCACGTACTCGAGGCCGAGGCGCGTGAAGATGCGCTCGTAGGCGTCGCGCTGCGCCTGGTAGCTCGCGTCGAGCCCCTCGTCGGAGATGTCGAACGAGTACGCGTCCTTCATCGTGAACTCGCGGCCGCGCAGGAGGCCGGCACGCGGCCGGGCCTCGTCGCGGTACTTGTCCTGGATCTGGTAGATCGACAGCGGCAGATCCTTGTACGAGTTGTAGAGGTCCTTCACGAGCAGCGTGAAGACCTCTTCGTGCGTGGGCGCGAGCAGGTAGTCGGCGCCCCTGCGGTCCTGCAGGCGGAAGAGGTTGTCGCCGTACTCCGTCCAGCGGTTCGTGACCTCGTAGGGCTCGCGCGGCAGCAGCGCCGGGAAGTGCACCTCGTGCGCGCCCGCGTTCGTCATCTCTTCACGGATGATCGCCTCGATCTTCGCCTTCACGCGCAGGCCCAGCGGCAGCCATGCGAAGACCCCTGGCGCCTGGCGCCTGATGTAGCCGGCGCGCACGAGCAGGCGATGGCTCGTGACCTCGGCGTCGGCGGGGTCTTCGCGGAGCGTACGGAGGAAGTAGTTCGTCAGGCGTGTGGGCACCCGACGATTCTACTGAGCACGACGGATGCCTCCCGCCCGGGTGCGCCGGAGGGGGTCAGGTGAGGTCGACGTCGACCACTTCGACGCCGCTCTCGGCGAGGTGGCGGGTGACCTGGTCTGCCCAGTTGATGAGGTCGAACAGCGCGGTGTCGAGGCTCTCGAGCACCTCGAGCACGCGGGGGTGCACGTCGCCGTCGGCGAACTCCTCGATGAGGTGGTACGCGTCGTCGCGGGCGTTGGCAGCGTTCTCGAGGTGGCGGCTGTTGATGGTCATCCTCGAATTCTACCGGCGGACCTCGCATCGCCGACGCGCACGACGGATGCCTCCTGCCCTAGTGTGCTGACATGCATCCGGCTGGCATTCCGTTCTCGGTCGAGGTCTCCTCCGCGACCTGGCGGCGCGAGGCCGAGGCCTGGGCTGCTGAAACCGTGGCGGCGCTCGACGGCCGGGTGCTCGCGGTGACGCAGCCGAGAGTGCGCCCGTGGTCGACGCAGCTGGTGATCGAGGCGGAGACGCCGGCGGGCCGCAGCCGGTTCTGGTTCAAGGCGAACTGCCCCGCGCAGTCGTTCGAGCCGGCGCTGCACTCGTTCATCGCCGAGCTGCTGCCCGATGCGGCGGCTGCGCCCATCGCGACGGAGCAGGAGCGCGGGTGGATGATCTCGGCCGATCTCGGCGCGACGCTGCGGGAGGCCCGCGGCGATGCCGGCGCCACCGTCGACGACTGGCTCACCGTCGTCGACGAGTGGACCCGCGTGCAACACGCGCTCACGACGCACGCCGTCGACGTCACCGCGCTCGGCGTGCCCGACTGCTCGCCGGCCACGGTGCCCGAACGCTTCGAACGCATGCTCGAACGGGTGCTCGCGCTGCCCCCGTCCCATCCGTCGGCACCCGATCCGGCGACCGCGGCGGCGCTGCTCGGCTCGCGCTCCCGCGTGGCGACGGCCGCCGCCGAGCTCGTCTCGAGCGATCTGCCGTCGACGCTGCAGCACGGCGACCTGCATCCCGGCAACGTGTTCGCGGCGGCGCCCGGCGAGCCCGGCCGACTGCGGGTGTTCGACTTCGGAGACGCCCAATGGGCGCACCCCGTCGAAGCGGTGCTCATCCCGATGGCGGTCATGGAGTACGGGGGTCTCGATCCGGCGCCCGTTGTCGGGGCGTTCCGCGACGCGTGGTCCGTGGTCGCCGGGTTCGACGACGCCGACTGGGCCGCGCTCACGGCAGCCGCCGAGGTCTCCCAGGCCGTCAACCGGGCGTTCACCTGGTGGGACTGCCTCGCCGACGCGGACGACGAGGAGATCGGCGAGTGGGGCGAGGCGGTGCTGCGACATCTCACCCGCGTGACCGGCCGCGACGACGGCTCGGCGTGACGCGGCGACGGGCCACCGCACGCCGAGGCATCCGATCGCCCTGCTGCTCGTAGGCTGAGGCGCATGCCGAGCCGCAGAACGCACGTCACGGAGTCCGTCGCGCAGAGCGAGCTGGCGGTCGCCCTCGCTCAGCTCCGCGCCGAGTTGGACGTGCCCGAGTCGTTCGCGCCCGAGGTGCTCGCCGAGGCCGAGTCGACACGTGCGGCGGTTCCCGAGACCGACCTGCGCGAGCTGGCGTTCGTCACGATCGATCCGCCCGGTTCGACCGATCTCGACCAAGCCCTCCACATCGAGCGCCGGGCCGCCGGCTTCCTGGTGCACTATGCGATCGCGGATGTGCCGGGCTGGGTGGTCCCGGACGGGGCAGTCGACCTCGAGGCCCGGCGCCGCGGCCAGACCCTGTACGCCGCCGACGGCCGGGTGCCGCTGCACCCCGTGGTGCTCAGCGAGGACCGCGTGTCACTGCTGCCGGATTCCGACCGGAGCGCGTTCGTGTGGGCGTTCGAACTCGACGAGCGGGGAACGGTGACGTCGACCGGGCTCAGCCGGGCGACGGTGCGCTCGCGCGAACAGCTCACCTACGACGAGGCACAGGCCCGCATCGATGCCGGCGACGGCGACTCCTCCCTGGCGCTGCTGCGCGAGGTCGGGCTGCTGCGCATCGAGCTCGAGCGCGCCCGCGGCGGCGCGAGCCTCAACTCCCCCGATGAGGAGATCGTGCGCACTGCGGGCGGCGGCTACTCGCTCGAACGCCGGCACCCGCTGCCGGTCGAGGAGTGGAACGCGCAGCTGTCGCTCATGACGGGCATGGCGGCCGCGCAGCTCATGCTCGAGGGACGCATCGGCGTGCTCCGCACCATGCCGAAGCCGAGCGAGGAGCGCGTCACGGCCTTCCGCGCGCAGACGCACGCACTCGGGCGCCCGTGGCCCGAGTCGATCTCGTACGGCGAATACCTCCGCGGCCTCGACCGCGACGACCCCGCCTCGCTCGCGGTGATGCAGGCGGCGTCCGGGCTCTTCCGCGGTGCCGGCTATCTCGCCGTCGACGGCGACGTTCCGTCCGATCCGATCCAGTCCGCGCTCGCGGCGCCGTACGCGCACGTCACCGCGCCGCTGCGCCGTCTCGTCGACCGCTGGGGGCTCGTCGTCTGCGAGGCGCTCTGCGCCGGGCGCGAGGTGCCCGGATGGGCGCGCTCCTCGCTCGGCGAGCTGCCGTCGCTCATGGGCGCCTCGTCGCAGCGCGCGAGCCGGCTCGACGCCGAGTCGATCGCGCGGGTCGAGGCCGCACTGCTGAGCGCGCGGGTCGGCGAGCGGTTCACCGCGACCGTGCTCGAGGTGCGGGGCGATCGGGCGGTGCTCCAGCTCGCCGACCCCGCGGTCACCGCGATGTGTCCGGCGCCCGCCGAGGTTCGCGCGGGAACCTCGCTCGAGGTCGAGCTGCTCGCGGCCGACATCGCCACGGGCACGATCGAGTTCCGGGCGGCCGGAGTCGCCTGACCTGCCGGGCCGCTCGCGGCGCTCGTCAGACGCCCTCGACGTCCTCCTCGTCGTCGAGCGCGAACGCCTCGAGGTCGCCCTCCGCCGCCGCCGCCGCATCGTCGGTACCCTCGTCCGAGCCGTCGTCGAGGCCCTCGTCGGCGCCGTCGTCGGTGCCCTCGTGCAGGGTGCCCATGCCGTCGGGGTAGCCCGCCGTGTCGGGGTACTCGAATTCGCTGCCGTCGCCGCTCATCGCGGTCTCCTCTCGCGATCGGATGCCCCGGGGCATCCGCTGCCGCCCACGATACGCTCGGGCGGCGCCCGCGACTACGGGGTCACGACCTCGGGGGTGCCCACCGGCGCATCGGCGCCCATCTCGTCGGCGATGCGGTTGGCCTCTTCGATGAGCGTCGCGACGATCTCGGACTCGGGCACGGTCTTGATGACCTCGCCCTTCACGAAGATCTGGCCCTTGCCATTGCCGGATGCGACGCCGAGGTCGGCCTCACGGGCCTCGCCCGGACCGTTGACGACGCAGCCCATGACGGCCACGCGAAGCGGCACGGTCATGCCCTCGAGTCCGTCGGTGACGTCGTTCGCGAGCTTGTACACGTCGACCTGCGCGCGACCGCACGACGGGCACGAGACGATCTCGAGCTTGCGCTCGCGGAGGTTCAGCGACTGCAGGATCTGCAGGCCCACCTTGACCTCCTCGACCGGCGGGGCCGACAGAGAGACGCGGATCGTGTCGCCGATGCCCTCGCTGAGGAGGATGCCGAACGCCGTGGCGGACTTGATCGTGCCCTGGAAGGCGGGGCCGGCCTCGGTCACGCCGAGGTGCAGGGGCCAGTCGCCGCGCTCGGCGAGCAGGCGGTAGGCCTTGACCATGACGATGGGGTCGTTGTGCTTGACCGAGATCTTGAAGTCGTGGAAGTCGTGCTCCTCGAAGAGGCTCGCCTCCCACACCGCCGACTCGACGAGCGCCTCGGGCGTCGCCTTGCCGTACTTCTGGAGCAGTCGGGGGTCGAGCGAGCCGGCGTTCACGCCGATGCGGAGGCTCACGCCCGCCGCTTTCGCCGCAGCAGCGATCTCGCCGACCTTGTCGTCGAACTTGCGGATGTTGCCGGGGTTGACGCGCACCGCGGCGCAGCCGGCGTCGATCGCCTGGAACACGTAGTTCGGCTGGAAGTGGATGTCGGCGATGACCGGGATCTGGCTCTTCTTCGCGATGATCGGCAGTGCCTCGGCGTCGTCGCGGCTCGGCACGGCGACACGCACGATGTCGCAGCCCGATGCCGTGAGCTCGGCGATCTGCTGCAGCGTGGCGTTGATGTTCGTCGTGGGCGTCGTCGTCATCGACTGCACGCTCACCTGTGCGTCACCGCCGACGAGCACCTTGCCCACCTTGATCTGGCGGGACTTGCGTCGCGGGGCCAGTACCTCAGGGACTTTGGGCATTCCGAGATTCACAGCAGGCACGAGACGAGTCTACTTCCGCGCGGAGGGTCGTCGGCTGTGAGGTAGCATCCGCCGGCTCGCCGATCGCTACGCGCAGCCCTCGGCGACGACGTAGGGCGCGCCGATCCAGATGACGGTGCCGTCGTCGTCGTCGACGCCGTCGGGCGGCCCGCCCATCGAGTCCCAGTTCGCGAGCGCGACGCCGTATTCGCGCTCCACATTCCCGCCTTGCCATTCCACGTACTCGTCGATGGTGACGACGTCGACCCCCTGTCCCACGCACGTCCAGTCGGTATCGAAGCCGGGAGCGAGATCGGCGAGGATGTCACCGGCCTGGTAGCCCGAGGGTGTGGTGAGCTCGACGTCGTCGTACGTCGGTGCGTCGAAGTACACGGAGAACCGAGGCCACGACATTCCGATCGACTCCGCCTCACGACGGGCTTCGTCGTAGTGCCGCTCTTCGATCTCGACGTCGCCCCAGACATGCGATGTCGACGGCGGCGTGTGATTGCTCCCCGGACTCTCCTCGTCGACCGGCGCTGCACCGAACACGATCGAGAGCGCATCGATGACACCCGCCGGCTGGTCGAGGTAGTGGAACTGCTCGACCAGCGCGCCGTCGCGATCGCGGAGGTCGAGGGTCTCGGCGGTGGCGACGAGCGCGACCACGCCGTCGAGAGGATCGGCCGCAGGCGCCGGCGTCGGCGTCGAAGTCGGCGTCGGTTCCACGGTCGCCGTCGGCGATACCGTGGGCATCGGGCTCGGCCCGATGCAGCCGGTCATCGCCGCGGTCATCGACAGTGCCACGGCAGCGAGCACCCACCTGACGAGTGCCGGTCTGTTCAACGTCGTGTCCTCTTCCTCACCCGATGTGGCCCGGTCTGGTTCCGGGCGCTATGCGCACCCGTCGCGCTTCGACGCTCGCGATGACCGTCTCGTCGTCGGACGGCTGGAACTCGATCGAGTTCCGGGCATCCTCCACCGTGCCGTCGGAACATGTCATCGGCAGGACGACGACCTCGCCGTACCGCTCGACGCACAACCCGTTCTTCGCCGCGTCGGGCGATGCCGCGAAGTCGGACCAGGATTCACCGACGACGCGACCCGAGGTCGTCGTGAGCTCGACGTCGCCGGATGCGGCCGTCGTGAACACGACCCTGAAGTTCGGCAGCGAGAGGGACGGCGCCATGTCAGCTGCCACGCCGCCGTATCGCGGCTCCCGCAGCTCGAATCCGTCCCACCGGTGAACGGTGCTCGGCGGTTCGCCGCTCGATCCCGGGTCCTCCTCAACAGTCGGAGGCGCGCCGAACACCGTCGTCAATGTCGCTGCGACCGCAATGGCTCCGTGCATTGCCGGGAAATGGTTCATGGTCCTCCGCTTCGTTGCTCCGAACAGTATCGGGCACGGCGGGAACTCCGGGCCCCAGTGTCGGCCCTGATGCGGTGGGTCGGCCAAGTCGATCATTCGGGTTCGGTGACGCGGCCGCCGACATCCGAGTAGCGATCCGGCACGGCGGCATCGACCGGCAGCGTCTCGCGGTCACCGAACCCGCGCAGGTCGACGGCGTGCTCCACGATCGCTTCGAGCGTTGCGCGCGAGTCCGTTCAGTCCGTGATGAGCGGCGGCTCGGTTGCCGCGACGACCTCGTCGACCGTCACGCCGGGCGCGCACTCGACGAGCCGCAGACCCTCGGGCGTCACGTCGATGACGGCGAGGTCGGTGATGATGCGGTGCACGACCGCGCGCCCGGTGAGCGGCAGCGAGCACTCGTTCACGATCTTCGCGGAGCCGTCTTTCGCGACGTGCTCCATGAGCACGATCACCTTGCGGGCGCCGTGCACGAGGTCCATCGCGCCGCCCGGGCCCTTCACCATCTTGCCGGGGATCATCCAGTTGGCGAGGTCGCCCGTGGCGGAGACCTGCATGGCCCCGAGGATGGCGGCGTCGATCTTTCCGCCGCGGATCATGCCGAAGCTCGCCGCCGAGTCGAAGTAGGCGGCGCCGGGCAGCACCGTCACCGTCTCCTTGCCGGCGTTGATGAGATCGGGGTCGACGGCGTCGTCGGTCGGGTACGGGCCGACGCCGAGGATGCCGTTCTCGGACTGCAGCAGGATCGTGACGCCGTCGGGCACGTAGTTCGGCACGAGCGTGGGCAGGCCGATGCCGAGGTTCACGTACGAGCCGTCGGCGAGCTCACGGGCGGCCCTGGCGGCCATCTCGAAGCGAGTCAGTGCCATCTCAGTTCCCCTCTCGCACGGTGCGGCGTTCGATGCGCTTCTCGATGTCGTGGCCGACGACCACGATGCGGTCGACGTAGATGCCGGGCAGGTGCACGGCATCGGGGTCGAGCTCGCCCGGCTCGACGATCTCCTCGACCTGTGCGATGCAGACCCGGCCCGCCATCGCCGCGAGCGGCGAGAAGTTGCGCGCCGACTTGTCGAAGACGAGGTTGCCGTACCGATCACCCTTCAGCGCGTGCACGAGCGAGTAGTCGGTCGTGATCGCCTCTTCGAGCACGAACTCGCGGGGCACCCCTGCAACGTCGAACGTCTGCACGGGCTTCACGGGGCTTGCGACGGCGATCGACCCGTCGGGGTGATAGCGCCGGGGCAAGCCGCCCTCGGCGACCTGCGTGCCGACACCGGTCTGGGTGAAGAACGCGGCGATGCCGCTGCCGCCCGCCCGCAGCTTCTCGGCGAGGGTGCCCTGCGGGGTGAGCTCGAGCTCGAGCTCGCCCGAGAGGTACTGCCGCTCGAACTCCTTGTTCTCGCCCACGTACGACGAGGTCATCTTGGCGATGCGCTGCTTCGCGAGCAGCACGCCGAGCCCCCAGTCGTCGACGCCGCAGTTGTTCGAGACGACGGAGAGCCCGTCGACCCCGGCGTCGAGCAGGGCCTGGATCAGCACCATCGGGATGCCGCAGAGCCCGAATCCTCCCACGGCGAGACTGGCTCCTGGCGGGATGTCGGCGACCGCCTCGTGAGCGGACCCGACCACCTTGTCGAGTGTCATGTTCGCGACCTCCATGTCGACGTGCTGCTTCACGGGTGGAATCTCCGGTGAATACTCACTAACTGAATCGTAGAATGGTTCCATCGCGCAAGAGCCGCGCACTGACGAAGGAGTCCTGAACATGTCCCTACCCGACGTCGTCATCATCGCGGGCGCGCGCACGCCGTTCGCACGCATCAACGGCAACCTCGCGGACCGGACGGCGGTCGAGCTCGGCACCGTCGCGATCCGCGGCGCCCTCGAGAAGGCCGGGGTCTCCCCCGCCGACGTCGACGCCGTGATCATGGGCCAGGTGCTCCAGGCCGGTGCCGGCCAGAACCCCGCGAAGCAGTCGGCCGTCGCAGCCGGCATCCCGTGGCGGGTACCCGCCACCACGGTCAACAAGGTCTGCCTGTCGGGCCTCGTCGCCATCACGGATGCCGCGAGGCTCATCCGCCTCGGCGAGGCATCCGTCGTCGTGGCCGGCGGCCAGGAGTCGATGACGAATGCCCCGCACCTGCTGCCCGGCTCGCGTCGCGGCCAGGCCTACGGCTCGTGGGAGATGCTCGACCACGCCGCCCACGACGGCCTCACCGACGCCTTCGACCGCGAATCGATGGGCGCCTCCACCGAGCGCTTCAACGGCCGCTACGAGATCACGCGGGAAGCGCAGGACGAGGTCGCCGCGGCATCCCACGTGCGCGCCGGCGCCGCACAGGCCGACGGCCTCTTCGCCGACGAGATCGTGCCGGTCGAGATCCCGCAGCGCAAGGGCGACCCCGTGGTCGTCGCCGAAGACCAGGGCGTGCGCCCCGACTCAACCGTCGAGGTGCTCGCGAGGCTTCGACCGGCGTTCAGCGCCGAGGGCACGATCACGGCGGGCAACTCCTCGCCGCTCTCCGACGGCGCAGCAGCGGTCGTCGTGGCGAGCCGCGAATGGGCCGAGTCCCGCGGACTCCCCTGGCTCGCAGTCGTCGGCGCAGCCGGACAGGTCGCCGGCCCCGACAACTCGCTGCACGCCCAGCCCGCCAACGCGATCGCCGCGGCGCTCGAGAAGTCCGGCGGCACCGCGGCCGAACTCGACCTCGTCGAGATCAACGAGGCATTCGCCGCGGTCTCGCTCGAATCCGCGCGCGAGCTCGGCGTCTCCGCCGACGTCGTCAACGTGCACGGCGGCGCGATCGCCCTCGGCCACCCCATCGGGGCGTCCGGTGCGAGACTCGCCCTGCACGCCGCGCTCGAGCTCTCCCGCCGCGGCGAGGGCCGTGCGGCCGTCGCACTCTGCGGCGGCGGCGGCCAGGGCGAGGCCCTGCTGCTCTCGCGCTGATACGCCGTTCGACGCGTCAGGACTCCTGCGCGGCGGGCGGCGCCTGTGGCAGCATTAGCCACCGGCGCCGCCCGTGCGCCGACGGGAGGGGTGCAGCATGGCCGATCGCCAGACGAGCGACCACGGCTCGGCGAGCGACGCCGGCGCCGGGGCATCCGTTCACCCGCCGCTCGACCACCGGCTTCGGCGCATGGTCGGCCGCGACCCCGACGAGGCGCACCGCACCGCGACGCCGCTCGAGCTGTTGTTCGACCTCACCTTCGTGGTCGCCTTCAGCCAGGCGGGCACGCAAGCCGCCCACCTGCTCGAGATCGGGCACTTCGCGCCCGCCATCATCGGGTTCACGATCGCCGTGTTCGCGATCTGCCTCGCCTGGATCAACTACTCGTGGCTCGCATCGGCCTACGACAATGACGACGTGTTCTTCCGCATCGCGACCATGGTGCAGATGCTGGGCGTGCTCGTGCTGGCGCTCGGGCTGCCGCCGATGTTCCACTCGATCGACGAGGGCGAGCACCTCGACAACGGCGTGGTGGTCGCGGGCTACGTCGTCATGCGGGTCGCCACCGTTGCGCTCTGGTTGCGGATCGCCCGCCACGATCCCTCCCACCGGCGCAGCGCGCTCGCCTACGCGACCGTCGTCGGCATCATCCAGGTCGGCTGGGTGACCACGATCTTCATCAACCCCTCGCTGCCCGTCATGCTCGGCCTCTTCGCCTTCCTCGGCACCCTCGAACTGCTCGGCCCGTACCTGATCGAGCGACGCATCGGCGGTACGCCCTGGCACGCCCATCACATCGCCGAACGATACGGCCTGCTCGTCATCATCACGCTCGGCGAGGTCGTGCTCGGCACGATCCTCACGATCTCGGCCGTGATCGAGAAGCAGCACGAATGGAGCGTCGACGCGGTGCTCGTCGCCTTCGGCGGCACGGCGCTCGCATTCGGAATGTGGTGGGTCTACTTCACGATGCCGTCGGCGAAGGTACTGCACCGGTTCAGGGAACGCGGCTTCGTGTGGGGCTACGGCCATCTCGTGATCTTCGGGTCGATCGCGGCGACCGGGGCCGGCCTGCACGTCGCGGCGTTCGAGATCGATGGGACCGCCCACATCGGCGAGGTGGCGGCCATGCTCACGGTCGCGGTACCCGTCGGCCTCTTCCTCATCGCGCTCTTCACGATCTACTCGCTGCTGCTGCGCGAGTTCGACCGGTTCCACATCCTGCTGTTCGTGCTCAGCATGGTGGCGCTCTGCATCTCTGTGCTGGCCGTCGTGGCCGGTGCGAGCATGGCGGTCGGCATCGTGCTCGCCGCGTGCGCACCGCTCGTCGTCATCGTCGGCTACGAGACCATCGGCCATCGGCACCAGGCGGAGGCGCTGCACCGGGCCCTCGACCGGTAGCGCCGCGCTCGACGGCCGGCAACGGCGCACTCGAGGGGCGGATGCCGCGGCATCCGCCCCTCGAAACGCGCTCAGGAGGCGTTCGGCCGGTTCGCGCGCAGCACCTCGAGGCGTGCGCGATACTCGGTCTCGTCGATGTCGCCCTTCGCGAACCGCTCGGAGAGGGTCGACTCGGCGCTGCCGGTGCGCATCCACGGCGGGCCGTACGAGCCGTCGGGGCCGCCGTGCGCCCAGTAGCGACGACGATTCCGCGTGACCAGGAAGATGATCAGCCCGATGACGAGGAACCAGAAGATCGGAATGAGGAAGAAGACCCATCCGAACCCGGCCGCCCATGGGCCGGCGTGAGTGACCACCGCGGTGGTGGCGAGGGTGGCGAGCATGAGGTGTCCCTTGATCGTGCGGCCTGCGGTTCAGGCCGTCGATGTCGAGTCTCGCGAGCCGGACCTCTCCGCGAATCCGCCCGGCGGAGTCACTTCGACTACTCCCCCGGGAGCAGTCGGACGCGCCGCGGCTACTGCCAGCCCGGAGCGACGAGCCCCGATTCGTAGGCGACCACCACGAGGTGCACGCGGTCGCGGGCGGCGAGCTTCGACATGATGCGCGAGACGTGCGTCTTCGCGGTCAGGGGGCTCAGCACGAGCTGTTCGGCGATCTCGTCGTTCGTCATGCCGAGCCCCACGAGGCGCAGCACCTCGCGCTCCCGATCGGTGAGCGCGGCGAGTCGCGTCGCGTCGGGCGCGTCCCTGAGTCCCGACGACATTCGCTCGAGGAGACGCTTCGTCACACCGGGCGAGAGCAGCGCCTCGCCGCTCGCGACCACCCGGACTGCCCGGATCAGGTCGACGGGCTCGGTGTCCTTGACGAGGAATCCGCTCGCCCCTGCGCGCACGGCCCTCGCGACGTACTCGTCGAGCTCGAAGGTCGTCACGATGACCACGTGCACCCCCGCGAGCTTCGGGTCGGCGGCGATCTGCTCGGTCGCCCAGAGGCCGTCGCCGTCGGGCATGCGGATGTCCATGAGCACGACGTCGACCGGCTCGCGACGCACGAGCTCGAGCAGCTCGCTGCCGCTCGACGCCTCCCCCACGACCTCGACGTCGTCTTCGGCAGCGAGCAGCGCGCGGAAGCCGGCGCGCACGAGCACCTGGTCATCGGCGAGCGCGACGCGGATCATGCCACCCCTCCCCACGGGAGACGCGCGGTGACGCGCGTGCCACCGAGCGGCGATGCGCCCAGCTCGACCGAGCCGCCGAGGAGGGCGGCGCGCTCGCGCATGCCGAGGATGCCGCTGCCGTCGCCGTGGTCGGCGGCGTCGAACTCCTCGGCGTCAGCGCCCGCGACGACGACCCGCCCGGCACCGTCGTCATCGACCATGAGCACGAACTCGTCACCCGCACGCTCGACGGTGACGATCGCCTGTGTCGCGCCCGCATGGCGCACGACGTTGGTCAGCGCCTCCTGTGCGATGCGATAGCCGGCGAACTGCACGGCCCGTCGAGGCGGCTCCGACAGCCGGTCGACGAGTTGCGCGTCGAGTTCGGGCGAGCGGATGCCGCGGACGAGCCTCGGCAGCTCGGCCAGCTCGGCCTGCGGCACGAGCGGGGCATCGCCGTCGCGGATGACGCCGAGCACCGTTCGCACCTCGTCGAGCGCCGATTTCGAGGTCTCCTTGATGCTGCCGAGCGCCGTGCGGGCCTGCTCGGGGTCGCGGTCCATGAGGTGCAGGCCGACGCTCGCCTGCACGTTGATCTGCGACAGGGCGTGCCCGATGACATCGTGCAGCTCGCGGGCGATGCGCACGCGCTCGCGCTCCTCGGCGCTCTGACGGCGCCGCATCGCCTCGGCGCGGAACGCCGACGCCCGCGCTCGACGCACCCGCACGAACCAGCCGATGCCGAAGCACACGGCGAGCGCGAGCGTCGTGAAGGCGATGCGGAACGGATGCCATGTGGTGCCGACCACCGAGGCCAGCACGATGGCCGCGACCCACGCCACGACGACGGAGGTGACCGCCCAGATGACGGCGCCGCGCGCGACGGCGAGCACGATCGCGAACGCCACGGCGATGTACGGCGGCCCGAGGTCGGGTGTCAGCACGAGGTCGGCGAGCGCGGCGGCCGAGACCACCGCGACCGTCGGTCCCGGGTATCGCCGTGCACCGAGCAGTGCCAGCGGACCGGCCGCTGCGAGCGCGACCTGGCCGAGGCCCGCGGCCCACCCGACCTGCGTCCACACGGCGATGCCGATCGCGGCGGGCACCTGCACGAGGAGGCTGATGACGACCGGCGCGAGCAGCACGAAGCCCGGCGGCGGCCGGAATCGTTCGGGGCGGCCGCCCCATGATGCCTGCCACGGCGGCGGTCCGTCCCACTGGGACACGGGCATCCCCAGATCGTATCGCCGGCGCCGCCGGCCCGAATCGGCCCCGCGGAGACTCACTCGCTACTCCCTGCGGAGTACGAGCGGGTGCGCGCCGTGGTGCGGACGATCAGCGGTGCGGTCAGAACAGCTGCACCGGCTTGACGATGTCGGCGTAGATCAGGAGCGCGCTCATGGCGCCGAAGATGACGACGACCGCGAGGGTCACCGGCATGAGCTTCGCGAGGTCGACGGGTCCCGGGTCGGGGCGCCGGAAGAGCTTGGCGAACCCACGCCGGGTGCCCTCCCAGAGCGCACCGGCGATGTGCCCGCCGTCGAGCGGCAGCAGCGGGATGAGGTTGAAGACGAAGAGCGCGATGTTCAGCGACCCGAGGATGCCGATCATGGTGGCGGCCTTCGAGGCGATCGGAATCTCGTCGATCGTCGCGATCTCGCCGGCGAGGCGGCCGACGCCGACCACCGACATCGGGCCGTTGGGGTCGCGCTCCTCGGGCCCGAATGCGGCGTTCGCGACGTCGACGATGCGCTGGGGCAGGTTCAGGATGATTCCGGCGACGCCGGCCACGTTCTCGCCGACGGCGGGCAGGACGGCCGTCACCGGCTGCTGCACGATCTCCGTCGCGGCGCCGATGCCGACGAACCCGGCCGATTCGGTCAACTGGGCGCCGGAGGCATCCGTCGCGATCTGGCCCTTCTCGTCGAGCACGTAGCGCTCGCTGAGCATCGGAGTGACCTCGAGCTCGACGGTCTCGCCGTCGCGCTCGACGACGAAGGCGACGGGCTCGCCCGGGTGCGAACGGATGATCGCGGTCGACTCGTTCCACGATTCGATCGGCTCGCCGGCGACCGAGACGATGACGTCGCCCGGCTCGATGCCGGCCGCGGCGCCCGGAGCCGCCGGGTCGCCGGGCTCGCACGTCTGCCGCTCGCTCGTGGCGGGCAGCGCGCACGCCGAGACCGAGCCGACGGTCGTCGAGGCCTGCGCGACGCCGAAGCCCATGAGCAGCACGCCGAAGAGCACGATCGCGAGCAGGAGGTTCATGAACGGTCCGCCGAACATGACGATGATGCGCTTCCACACCGGCAGCAGGTAGAACGCGCGGTGCTCGTCACCGGGCGTAATCGACTCGGTGCTCGAATCGCGGGCGTCCTGCACGAGCCCGCGGAAGAAACCGGTGCTGTCGGCGTGCACGCGTTCACCCTTGGCGGGCGGGAACATGCCGATCATCGAGATGTAGCCGCCGAGCGGAATCGCCTTCAGGCCGTACTCGGTCTCGCCCTTCCTGCGCGACCAGATGGTCGGGCCGAAGCCGATCATGTACTGCGTGACCTTGACGCCGAAGAGCTTCGCCGGCACCAGGTGCCCGATCTCGTGCAGGCCGATCGACACGGCCAGGCCGATCACGATGATGACGACGCCGATGATGAAGGCGAGCACGGAATCCACGGCTGCAAGCGTAGTGCCGCTGGCTTCGAGTGCGCTGTCGGTCGGCTGTGAGCTCGGCGAGCGGCGCCTGAACCCGGAGGGATCAGCCTGAGATGCGGGCGATGCGGGTCTCGGCGGCTCGACGGGCGCTGCGCTCCGCCTCGGCGAGCGAGGCGACCGAGAGGGCGGCGTCGGATGCCTCGTGGTGTTCGACCACGTCGCGCACGGTGTCGACGATGTCGAGGAAGCCGATGCGACCGGCGTGGAACGCGGTGACCGCCTCCTCGTTGGCCGCGTTGAAGACGGCGGGGTACTCGCCGCCCGCGCGTCCCACCTGCTTGGCGAGCGCGACCGCGGGGAACGCCTCGCCGTCGAGCGGCTCGAACGTCCACTCCTGCGCGCGGGTCCAGTCGAGGGGCTTGCCGGCCGCGGCGACCCGGTTGGGCCAGTCGAGGCCGAGGGAGATCGGCAGTCGCATGTCGGGCGGCGACGCCTGCGCGATCGTCGAGCCGTCGACGAACTCGACCATCGAGTGCACGATCGACTGCGGGTGCACGACGACGTCGATGCGGTCGTACTCGACGTCGAAGAGCAGGTGCGCCTCGATCACCTCGAGTCCCTTGTTGACGAGCGTCGCCGAGTTGGTCGTCACGACGAGGCCCATGTCCCAGGTGGGGTGCGCCAGGGCTTCGGCGGGGGTGACCGCCGTGAGCTCGTCGCGACGGCGGCCTCGGAACGGACCGCCCGAGGCGGTCAGCACGAGCCGGCGCACCTCGTCGTCGGTGCCCGAGCGCAGGGCCTGCGCGATCGCCGAGTGCTCGGAGTCCACTGGGACGATCTGTCCGGGCTTCGCGAGGCGGGTCACGAGATCGCCGCCCACGATGAGGGACTCCTTGTTCGCCAGGGCGAGCGTGGTGCCGCGCTCGAGGGCGGCGAGGGTCGGACCGAGGCCGACGGAGCCGGTGATGCCGTTCAGCACGACGTCGGCGTCGACCTCGCGCACGAGCTGCTCGGCCTCCTCGATGCCGACCGCCGTGTGCTCGACGCCGAACTCGGCAGCCTGCGCCTCGAGCAGCGCGCGATTGGACCCCACTGCGAGGCCGACGACGTCGAATCGGCGAGGGTTCGCCCTGATGACGTCGAGGGCCTGGGTGCCGATCGAACCGGATGAGCCGAGGATGATGACGGAGCGCACATCCCCACTGTATGGGAGCACGAGGCCGGGCGTCAGGAGAGCACGGCCACCGTCGCCGCCCGACTGCATGGGAACACTGACGGGCACGTCAGGAGAGCACGGCCACCGTCGCCGCCCGACTGCATGGGAACACTGACGGGCACGTCAGGAGAGCACGGCCACCGTCGCCGCCCGGTTTCCGGGCACGTCGATGTCGTGGAAGCGGATGCCGCGCCATCCGGAACCGAACTCGGGCGGGCTCACCTCGATGCGACCGACCCCGCCGTCGTCGCTCGGCATGGTGAGCGCCAGCCTCGACGGCTCGATGAACTCGGTGTGGCCGACGGCACGCAGCAGGGCGGACTTGCGCGCCCACAGCGTCGCACGGGCGATCGCCCGCCCCGCCGGGTCGAAGCGGTCGAGCGCTGCCCGCTCGCTCGCGTGGAACGCCGCCTCATCGATGACGGCGCCCGTCTCGAGGGCGGCCGACTCGATGCCGACACCGACCGGATGCCTCGTGGCTGCTGCGCCGACGACCGCGTCGCCGAACACGGCGACATCGGCGTACCAGGTCGCACCCGACGGGGTGAGCGGGTACGCGACCGAAGGCCGGCCGTGGCGCGCCCCGCACTCGGCGCAGGCGTGTACGAGTTCGACGTCGTCGGCGGGCACGCCGGTGCTGTCCGCGAGCAGCCCGCGCAGCACGGTGTCGGCGGCCGGGCCCCGGCGCCCGCGCATCACCACCACGACACGCACGCCGGAGGCCTCGAGCTCGATCAGCTCGCCCTCGGCCGCGACATCCATGCCCCCATCTTCTCGCACGGCGCCGAAGACTTCGACGCGCGGGCCGATCCGATATGCCGCGCCGTGCATGTCGCCGCGCGTAGGGTCGAACGGTGACAGAGATCGAAGGCGACGCCGTGCCAGCTCCTGTGCGGCAGGGCCCGCTCTACCGCATCGTCCGCGGCTTCCTCCGCCCGCTCGTGCGACTCATCTACCGGCCGAAGATCACCGGGGCCGAGCACGTGCCCATGCGGGGCCCGGTCATCCTCGCCTCGAACCACCTCTCGTTCGTCGACAGCGTCGTGATCCCGCTCGCGTCGCCGCGACCGGTGCAGTTCCTCGCCAAGTCGACCTACTTCACCGGCACCGGGTTCTCGGGCTGGGTCTCGCGCACCTTCTTCGGCGCGATCGGCGCCGTCGCGGTCGAGCGCGGTGCCGGTTCGCAGGCGCAGGAGGCCCTCGACGCCGGCCGCCGCATCCTCGATGCCGGCAACGCCTTCGCCCTCTATCCCGAGGGCACGCGGTCGCTCGACGGCCGCCTCTACCGCGGCCGCACCGGCGTGGCCTGGCTCGCGCTGACGACGGGCGCCAAGGTCGTGCCCGTGGGCCTCATCGGCACCGAGGAGATCCAGCCGGTCGGCGCGAAGCTGCCCCGGGTGCGCCCGGTGACCGTTCGTTTCGGGGAACCACTCGACCTGAGCCGTCACGGGCAGGCGACCTCGGGGCGAGCTCGCCGTGCCGCGACCGACGAGATCATGGCGGCGATCCATGCGCTCAGCGGGCAGGAGCTCGCAGGCGTCTACAACGAGACCCCGCCGCAGGGCGCCCTCGCCAAGCTCGCCGACCGGGTCGTGCCGCGCGAGCGGATCTGACCGGATTCCCAGCCGCTCCCCGCCACGCCCCGGTATCGTCAGTCCGATGCGCCCCGCTTCGATCATCAGCCGCGTCACCGCGACGGTGGCCGTCGTGCTCGCTCTCGCGGCGTGCAGCGCTCCGATCGACGTGCAGCGGGCGGCCGCCGGGCGCGTCGAGGCGACCGACGTCGTCGATCTCCCGATCCCACCGGCGACCGAGTTCGATCCCGGATTCATCGTCAGCGACGACTCGTTCTACGACAGCGGCGCGATGAGCGAAGACGAGATCCAGGCCTTCTTCGAGGGGGTCGACTGCCGGCCGCAGGACCGCGTGCCATGCCTGGCCGACTACATGCAGAGCACCACGACCCAGGCCGCCGCGGGCCAGGGGCACTGCACCGAGTACCGCGGCGGCATCCGCGAACGTGCGAGCCGCATCGTCTCGAAGGTCGCCGCGGCATGCGGAGTGAGCCCGAAGACCCTGCTCGTGCTGCTGCAGAAGGAGCAGTCGCTGCTCACCCGGCCGAGCGAGTCGGGCTACCTCCGCGCGACGGGCTACGGCTGCCCCGACACCGCCGACTGCGACACCGAGTACTTCGGCTTCTTCAACCAGGTCTACAACGCCGCCTGGCAGTTCCGGCAGTACACCGAGCAGCCCGACCGCGCCTACCGCATCGGCGCCGTCGATGTGGGGTTCCATCCGGATGCCGCGTGCGGCGCGTCATCCGTCACCATCGCCAACCAGGCCACGGCCAACCTCTACAACTACACGCCGTACCAGCCGAACCCGGCCGCAGTGGCCGACCCCGAGGTCGGCGACGGCTGCTCGGCCTTCGGCAACCTGAACTTCTGGCGGCTCTGGCACCGCTGGTTCGGCGATCCGGAGGCGGAGCGCTACCCCGGATTCCTGCCGCCGTGCAGCAGGCTCGTCGGCGGGCACGCCTGCCCGATCCCCGAGGCCACTCTGCCGGCCGTGCCGCCGGTCGGGCTGCAAGCCGACTGACGCCGACGCGTCGTCGGCTCAGGCGGTGGAGGCGCCGACCGTCACGACCGGTTCGTGACGCACCGGGAAGTTGACGGATGCTGCGATGAAGCACTTCGCGGAGGCCTCGACGTGGAGCGCGGCGGCGAGCTCGAGCATCGAGGCGTCCGCCACCTCGATCCGCGGTCGCAGCACGACCTCGACGAATGCGCCGCCGCCCCTGCCGTCCTCCCGCATGAGCCCGACGGGCCGATCGGAGTAGCCGCGCACGACCACGCCGTGGTTCGTCGCGACGTGCAGGTACGAGAGCATGTGGCACTCGCTCAGCGCAGCGAGCAGCAGCTCCTCGGGGTTCCAGCGCTCACGGTCGCCGTGGAAGGTGCGGTCGCTCGACCCGGCGATCTCGTGCAGCTTGCCTGCCGCCCGAACGACGTGCTGGCGGCCGTAGTCGCGGTAGCCCGAGGTGCCGGTTCCGCGGTCGCCCTGCCACTCGACCTCGATCTCGTAGCGGTGTTCGCCGAGCATGCTTCCTCCGATCGTGCGCGCGGCCCGCGCCATCCGATTCTGCCCGATGCCGGTCGTGACGCGGCGATAGGGTGGAGGCACCATGACTGATACCCGCATCGACGCCCAGACAGCCGCCGCCCCGGTCTACACCGTGCCGCAGGAGCGCAAGATCGTGACCGCGATTCCCGGTCCGAAGTCGCAGGAGCTGCAGGCCCGACGATCGAAGGTCGTCTCCTCCGGCGTCTCCTCGGCGCTGCCCGTGTACATCGAGCGCGCGAACGGCGCGATCCTCGTCGACGTCGACGGCAACCAGTTCGTCGACTTCGGTGCCGGCATCGGCGTGACGACGATCGGCCACACCGAGCAGCGCGTCGTCGCCGCCGCTGCCGACCAGCTCCAAGACGTCATCCACACGCTCTTCACGATCACCCCCTACGAGGAGTACGTGCGCGTGGCGGAACTCCTCGCCGAGCACACCCCCGGCAACTGGGAGAAGAAGAGCGTGCTCGTCAACTCGGGCGCCGAGGCCGTCGAGAACGGCGTCAAGATCGCGCGCAAGCACACCGGCCGTCGTGCCGTCGCCGTGCTCGACCACGCCTACCACGGCCGCACCAACCTCACGATGGCGATGAACTACAAGGCGATGCCCTACGCGACCGGCTTCGGCCCGCTCGCCGGCGACGTCTACCACGCGCCGAACTCGTACCCCTATCGCGACGGGCTGTCCGGCGAAGACGCCGCGGCCCGCACGATCGCCTACCTCGAGAAGGTCGTCGGGGCGAGCGACCTCGCCTGCCTCGTCGTCGAGCCCATTCAGGGCGAGGGCGGCTTCATGGTTCCCGCAGACGGGTTCCTGCCGACCCTGCAGACGTGGTGCACCGAGCACGGCGTCGTCATGATCGCCGACGAGATCCAGTCGGGCATGGCCCGCACCGGCCGCTACTACGCGAGCGAGCACTTCGGCTGGGAGCCCGACCTCGTGCTCTCGGCGAAGGGCATCGCGGGAGGCCTCCCCCTGGCCGCGGTCACCGGCCGCGCCGAGATCATGGACGCCTCGCAGCCCGGCGGCCTCGGCGGCACCTTCGGCGGCAACCCCGTCGCGTGCGCCGCGGCGATCGCCGTGTTCGAGTCGATCGAGGAGCACGACCTCCTCGCCGAGGGCCGGCGCATCGAGGCGACGTTCCGCGCCGGGCTCGAGAAGCTCGCAGCGCGTTACGACGTCATCGGCGAGATCCGCGGCAAGGGCGCGATGATCGCCATCGAACTCGTGCAGCCGGGTACCGGCCAGACCTCGAAGGCCCCGAACGCCGAAGCCGTCACGGCGATCGTCGCGTTCGCCGCGCAGCAGGGGGTGCTCTTCCTCAACGCCGGCACCTACGGCAACGTGCTGCGCTTCCTGCCCAGCCTCGCGGTGAGCGACGCGCTCATCGAAGACGGGCTCCGCGTGCTCGACGACGCCCTCGCCTCGCTCGGATAGTGCAGGTGGCCGGCACATTCTCAGTCACTGACTCCGTCGAACTCGCCGTGGTCGAGCGTAATGGTTTCATCGAGTCCCGGCACGCGGGTTCCGCCGTCGTGCTCTCCCCCGAAGGCGAGGTGCTGCGCGCCCTCGGCGACGTGGTCACCCCGATCTTCCCCCGGTCCTGCCTGAAGCCGTTTCAGGCCGTCGCCGTCATGACCTCGGGCGTCACGCTCCGAGGCGAAGACGCCGCCATCGCCACCGCGAGCCACTCGGGCACCGCAGCGCACGTCGCCCTCGTGCGACGCCTGCTCGAGCGTGAATCGCTCCCCGAGTCGGCGCTCGGCTGCCCTCCGGCGGCCCCGTCCGATCAGACGGCGCGCGAACAGCTCATCCGCACGGGCGGGTCGCGCGAGCGTGTGTACATGAACTGCTCGGGCAAGCACTCGGCGATGCTGCTCGCGTGCGTCGCCAACGAGTGGCCGCTCGAGGGCTACCTCGAGGTCGACCACCCACTGCAGAAGCGCGTGCTCGACGTGATCGAGCGTTTCACCGGTGAGCGGCCGGCGGCGACTGCGGTCGACGGTTGCGGTGCGCCCGTGCACGCGATCAGCCTGGGCGGCCTCGGCCGCGGCATCCAGAAGATCACCACCGCCGCCGCGGGCTCGCCCTTCGCGCTGTACCGCGAGGCCGCCGCGCTCACCGAAGCGGTGCGCGAGCATGCTTGGGCCGTCGGCGGCCCCGGCCAGCCCGACACGGTCGCGATCGAACGGCTCGGCGTCTTCGCGAAGATCGGCGCCGAAGGCGTCATGGTCATGACGGCGCCCGACGGCACGACCGTGGCGCTCAAGGTGCTCGACGGCTCCGCACGCGCATCGACGATCATCGCGCTGCGACTGCTCGCGCAGTCGCACGCGATCGACCACGAGGCGATCGACGCCGTGCAGACCGAGCTCGACCTGTGGGTCATGGGCGGCGAGCAGCGCGTCGGCTCGATCCGCGCCACCGTCTGAGCCGACGCGGGCCGACGGCGGCGTACGCGCCGGTGTCGGCGTAGCGCCGATGTCGGCGCCGGCGTTCGCGCCGGCAGCATGCACCACGACGACGGATGCCGCGGCGGGATCACTCCCGCCGCGGCATCCGCTCTCTCGAACGGTCGGATCAGCCGAGATTCGCGAGCCGTTTCGCGCGCGCCGCACGCGAGACCTGCGCGACGATCACGAGCACCAGGGCGAAGAGGAACACCGCCGACGCGATGACGTTCGCCTCGGCCGGGATGCCGCGCGACGCCGAGATGTAGATGTACTTCGGGAACGTCGAGACGGCGCCCGAGTTGAAGTTCGTGATGATGAAGTCGTCGAAGCTGAGCGCGAACGACAGCAGCGCCGCCGCCACGATGCCGGGAAGCAGCAGCGGGAACGTCACCCTCCAGAACACCTGCGACGGCGAGCCGTAGAGGTCGCGGCCCGCCTCTTCGAGCGCCGGGTCGAGGCTCGCGACACGCGCCTTGACCGTCACCACGACGAAGCTGATGCAGAACATCGTGTGCGCCAGGATGATCGTCGTCATGTCCTTCGCGACGCCGACCGCGAGGAACTGCGCCGCGAGCCCGGCACCGAGCACGACCTCGGGCGTCGCCATCGGCAGGAACAGCAGCAGGCTGATCGCACCTCGGGCACGGAACCGGTAGCGCACGAGGGCGATCGCGATCATCGTGCCGAGCGTCGTCGCGATGACCGTGGCGGCGATGCCGATGATGATGCTGTTGCCGAACGCCTCGCACACGGCCCCGCCCTCGACCGTGCAGACGTTCAGCCACTTGTCGAAGGTGAACCCGCGCCAGGCGATGTTCGACTTGATGGAATCGTTGAACGAGAACACGAAGGTGTAGGCGATCGGGATGAGCAGGAACACGAACGCGATGATCGTGTAGGCCGGCAGCAGCCAGTCGCCGAGCCCGAGTCGACGCCCGCGCACCCGCCCTCCGGGACGCCGCGAATCGAGCTCCTGGCTCTCGCCGAGGCCGCCGAGCACGGCAGCCGCCTGGACTTCTCCGCTCACAGCAGGTCCTCCGTTCCGGATCGCTTGACGTAGACGCCGACGAGCACGAGGATCGCGGCCATGAGGATGATCGAGAGCGCCGCGGCAGCCGGATAGTTCAGCAGCACGAGGAAGTTCGCCTCGATCACGTTGCCCATCATCTGCGTGTCGGGCCCGCCGAGGAAGTCGCGGCTCGCGTTCACGTAGTCGCCCGCGGCGGGAATGAACGTGAGCAGCGTTCCCGCGACGATGCCCGGCATCGACAGCGGGATGGTGACCTTGCGGAAGACCGTGAACGGATTCGCGTACAGGTCGCTGCCCGCTTCGAGGTAGCGCAGGTCGAGCCGCTCGAGCGTCGTGTACAACGGCAGGGTCATGAACGGAATGAAGTTGTACGTGAGACCGAAGATCACCGCGAACGGCGTGCCCGTGAAGTGCGCGTCGGGCGCCATGAGCGAGAGCGCCTTCAACGACGTGATGATGAAGGACTCATCGGAGAGCAACTGCTTCCACGCGAGCGTGCGGAGCAGGAAGCTGATGAAGAACGGTGCGATGACGAGCACGAGCATGAGCCCCTGCAGCATCGGCCACCGCCGCGCCTTCACCCCGATGAAGTAGGCGAGCGGGTAGCTGAAGATCAGCGCGAACACCGTGGCCGCGAGTGCGTACCCGAAGGAGCGCACGATGTGCGGCCAGTAGTCGCTCATGACCGTGACGTAGTTCTGCCAGTTGAACGCGTAGTCGTACTGGCCGATGTCACCGAACTCGGCCGGAGCCTGCAACGAGGTGAGCAGGAGCGAGATGAGCGGCGTGATGAAGAACAGCACGAGGTAGAGCAGACCGGGAAGCAGCAGGAACAGGGCGATCCGGCTGCGCTTCCTCGGCGCCTGCGGCACGACCTCTGCGGTCTGGAAGGCGGCGAAGGCCATGGTCAGCCCTCCTCGAGCTCCGTGACGAGCTCCTCACGGCGCTGCGCGGCGATCGACGTCGTGTCGTCGTCGGCGGCGAACCGCGCCGACGGCTCGGCCACGTCGTCGAGGCCGAAGCCGTGCTCGACCGGCCACGAGACCCACACCTCGGCGCCTTCGCCGACGACGGGACCCGAACCGGTGTTCTGCGCGAACACGGTGACGGTGCCGGCTTCGGGGATCGCGACGATGTACTGCGTGCTCACGCCCGAGAACGACACGTCGATGATCCGGCCCGGGCCGAGGACGTTGTGATCGGATGACTCGGCCGGCGCTTCCCGGAGCAGGGTGACCTTCTCGGGTCGCACACCGACGGTGACGCGGCCCTTGTGCCGCTGGGCCCGTGCAGCGGGCACGGTCACCCGTGCGCCTGCGATGTCGACCGAGATCGCGGCATCCGTCGAGCCGGCGACGTCACCCGTGAACAGGTTCGACTGGCCCAGGAAGTTCGCGACGAACGAGGTGCGCGGCAACTCGTAGAGTTCGGCCGGGGCGCCCATCTGCTCGATCGCGCCCTTGTTCATGACCGCGACGGTGTCGGCCATGGTCATGGCCTCCTCCTGGTCGTGCGTGACGTGCAGGAAGGTGAGTCCGACCTCTTCCTGGATCGTCTTCAACTCGAGCTGCATCTGACGGCGGAGCTTCAGGTCGAGCGCGCCGAGCGGCTCGTCGAGGAGGAGCAGCGCCGGGCGGTTGACGATGGCCCGGGCGAGCGCGACGCGCTGCTGCTGGCCGCCCGAGAGCTGTGCCGGACGGCGCTGGGCGAGGTGATCGAGCTCGACGAGCCGGAGCGCCTCGTGCGCACGGCCGAGCGCGTCACCGATGCGACGGCGCTTGAGTCCGAACGCGACGTTCTCGAGCACCGACATGTGCGGGAAGAGCGCGTAGCTCTGGAACACCGTGTTGACCGGGCGCTCATGCGCCTTGGTTCCCGTGACGTCGCGGCCTCCGATGAGGATGCGACCGCTCGTGGGCTCCTCGAGACCGGCGACGAGCCGCAGCGTCGTCGTCTTGCCGCAGCCCGACGGGCCGAGCAGGGCGAAGAACGAACCGGCCGGGATCGTGAGATCGAGGTCCTCGATCGCGGTGAACCCGGGGAATCGCTTCTGAATGCCGACGAGTTCGAGGTCTGCGCCGCGTTCGGCGAACTCGCGTACCGACACGCTCACGCTCCCAGGAGGATGCTCTGGAACTGCGCCTGGTACTTCTGCTCCTCGGCACCGCTGAGCGATCGGAAGATGTGCGCGTTCGACAGCGTCTCTTCGTTCGGGAAGATGAGCTGGTTCTCGGCGAGCTCGGGATCGATCGCGATCGCGGCCTCCTTCGCACCGGCGACCGGCGTGATGAAGTTCACCCACGCGGCGACCTCCGCGGCGACCTCGGGGTCGTAGTAGAAGTTCATGAGCGCCTCGGCGTTGGCCTTGCGCGGCGAGCCGATCGGCACGAGGAAGTTGTCGTTCCACAGCGTGCCACCCGCGGTCGGGATCGCGAACTCCCACTTGTCGCCGGCCTCGGCGTTGATGACCGTGATGTCGCCCGACCAGCAGATCGCCGCGAGGGTGTCTTCGCTCTTCAGGTCTTCGAGGTAGGAGTTGCCCTTGATGTTGCGCACCTGACCGGACTCGACCTGTTCGCGGAGCACCTCGATGGCCGCGTCGAACTCCGGGTCGCCCCAGTCGCTCGCGATGTCGACGCCGTTCTGCTGCAGGATGAGCCCCATCGTGTCGCGCATCTCGGAGAGCACGCCGACGCGGCCCTTGAGATCGGAGTTCCAGAGGTCTTCGACGGACTCGATGCCGCCGGGGATCGCCTCCTTGTTCCAGCAGATGCCGGCGAAGCCGCCCTGCCAGGGCAGCGTGTGGGCCCGGCCCTTGTCGAAGTCGGGGTCTCGCAGCGCCGGGTTGAGGTTCACGATGTTCGGGATGTTGTCGTGGTTCAGCTCCTGCGTGTAGCCGAAGCGGATCCAGCGGGCTGCCATCCAGTCGGTGAGCACGGCCGTGTCGGCGCCGATGTCCTTGCCGAGGGCGAGCTGGTCCTTCACCTTGCCGTAGTACGTGTTGTTGTCGTCGACGGCGACCTCGTAGTTGACCGCGATGCCGGTCTCCTCGGTGAACTGCTCGAGCGTGGGGTACGCGCCGCTGTCGTCTTCGTCGATGTAGGCGGCCCAGTTGGCCCAGTTGACCGTCTTGTCGGTGGCAGAGGTGTCCGCCGCGGCGGTGGGCTTGGCCTGGCCTCCGCCGGTCGAGCACGCAGCGAGGGCCAGGGCAGTGGCTCCTGCACCCGCTCCGGCGAGCAACGTGCGGCGATTGAGCTGCATCTGTCGGGCCTGGAGGATCAGCGATCGCATCATCGGGTCCTGGGGCAGGGGGCGTCGATTCACGGGGGACTCCGTTTCGGTTTGCAGCAGTGCAAGGGTGGGAAGATACTGCCACACTGCTGGGCGGAAATCACTCGATGATGTCCAAATCGTTAATTTCTGCGAACATCTGGTGCGGAATCAGCGCTTCTCGCCCGATCCCGCGACCGATTCAGTGGTTGCGCCGTCTCGGCCAGACCGCGCGGCGAACACGCTGCCCCGGTTCGAGGAGCCAGCACTGCCCCGCCCCGTCGTCGAGCAGGGGCGGCAGCTCTCGGGAGCGCACGAGTGCCCGGTACTCCCCCGCGCCGCCGTGCACGACGAGCCCGGCCTCCTCGCGGAGCGCTGCCGTCAACGACCAGCTCGCCGCCCATGCCTCCGCGTCGCCGACGATCACCGGCGGGGACGCATCGAGCCGGTGCGCGGCGACGGCGGCCCTGACGGCGGACTCCCCGCCGGCGACGAGGACGATCGCGGTTCGCCCGGCCTCGGTGATCACCGCCGCGGCCGCGCGGGGCTCGGCAGCGGCGATGGCATACGGGAGCTCGGGACGCAGCCGGAGCGGCGGAACCGTGGGAGAGGCCGGTGCGGCGACCGGCGTCGCCTCGATCACCTGCACTCGGCGCCCGTGCCACTGACCCGCGCCGGCACCGTCGCCCGCGCGCCAGAGCTCGCCGCGGCCACCGGACTGCACCAGGTCGGAGCGGGCCGCGTGGCGGAGGAGGAGCCGTGCTCCGAACGCCTCACGCAGACCGCTGCCGAGGGCGTGCAGGTCGGCCGCCGATGCG
Organism: Agromyces cerinus; assembly: GCF_016907835.1. Lineage (NCBI taxonomy): Bacteria > Bacillati > Actinomycetota > Actinomycetes > Micrococcales > Microbacteriaceae > Agromyces > Agromyces cerinus. The sequence continues at coordinate 1,982,117 of NZ_JAFBCT010000001.1, forward strand.
GCGACCGCGACGCCCCGGCCGCGTCCCTCCCTGACCAGGGACTCCGCCATCGCGAACGCCGCGTGCCGGTACTCCTCGGGCCAGGCGCGGAACCGGGTGTCGAGGTCGTCGAGCACGACGAGAGCAGGGGGCGCTGCGCCGCCGCGAACCGCCGTCTGCGCCGCAACGAGCCCGTCCCAGACCGCACTCGACGGCCCGGAGAGCCGGAGTGCGCCCGAAGCGCGGTCGCCTGCCCAACCCGACTCGGTTGTCACCTGTGCGGCGCCAGCCGGCTCGATCGCCGACCGTTGGATCGCGGCCCGTTCGATCGCGGCCAGCGCCGTGCTGCGCCCGCTGCCCGGCCTCCCGAGCACGAGGAGGCCGCCGTCGCGTCGCGGCACCCACCGCGCAAGGCTGCGACGCTGCCGCTCGGGCTCGTCGACGACGCCGAAGCCGATACCGTCGCCGTCGCCTGCCGGTTCGGCCGTGCTCTGCGCCGGCGTCGCGGGCGGTCGCAGCGCACCGAGGAGCTCGCGCACGGCATCGGGCGCGATCCGGCCCGGCAGCGGGTCGAGCCACGTACGGCGGGCGCGCGGGAATCCGGCCGCGCGCTCGCCGACCTCGGCGATCACGGCCGGCGTCGCGATGGCCGAATGGAAGAGCACGGGGCATCCGTCGCCCGGATCGACGACGCCTCGGCCGGGCAGATCCGACGGGATCTCCGAGGCCGAGGCCGTTCCGACCACCGCCTCGCTGTCGGATCGCTGCAGCACGCGCAACGACACTCGGATGGGACAGTTCGCGGTGACCTGCTCGCGGACGACACCGTTCGGCCGCTGCGAGGCGAGCACGAGGTGCACCCCGAGCGAACGACCGCGTGCGGCGATGTCGCCGATGACCGCCCCGAGCTCGGGAAAGCGCTCGATCATCGCCTGGAACTCGTCGACGACGATCACGAGTCGCGACAGGTCGACGTCGTCATCGAGCCCGGCGATGTCACGTGCGCCCGCCCGAGCGAGCACCGTCTCGCGGTGCGTGAGCTCGGCGCGCAGGCTGAGCACGGCCCGCTCCGCCTCGGAGTCATCGAGGTCGGTCACGATACCGGTGACGTGCGGCAGGCCCCGTACCGGCTCGAACGCCGCCCCGCCCTTGAAGTCGACGAGGAGGAACGAGACGCGGGCGGGAGGGTGGGCGGCCGAGAGCGCGACGATCCACGCGAGCAGGAACTCGCTCTTGCCGCTTCCGGTCGTTCCGGCGACGAGCGCGTGCGGGCCGCACCGTGCGAGGTCGAGTTCGACGGCGCCTCCCGCAGACTGTCCGACGATCACGGCGAGGCTCGATCGGTCGTCACCCTCGTCGGGCCGGCCCTGCACTCGGCCGAGCTCCAGCCGTCGCGGAAGGTCGTTGGAGCGGTCGCCGAGCCCGGCTCGTTCCGCGACGGCCGCGAGCGAGTGCGCCCACCCGGCGGCCTCCGCGATGCCGACGAGCGAGGGGGCGATCAGCATCTCGGCGGTGCCCTGCTGCTGGCGACGCACGACCGCCGCATCGGGGGTCTGCATCGTCACGATCGTGCCGAGACCGGGCGGCAGGTCCGACGCGGTGCGCGCGACCGCGACGACCATGGCGGGCGGGCGCTCGCCATGGGGAACGAGCGTCGAGGGCCCGAGGGGCCGCTGCCTCCCGTCGGTCGGATCGACGACGACCAGACCGGTACGCGTGCGGCCCCCGCGGTGCGGCAGCGCACGCAGCCACTCCCAGTGGGCGCCATCGGTGCCCTCCGCGACCTCGATCGCGATCCGCTGCGGATGCGCATGATGGGCGAACTGCACGACACTCGCACGTGCGGCCGCCCGCGCGAGGTGGAGTTCGCCCACGAACCCGATCCCGGCTCCGATATCGGCGGTCATCGGCGCATCGTCGAGCCTGGCCGCGGCGAGCAGCACCTCACGGTCGCCGGCGTCGACCGGCGCACCATCGACCCGCAGAGCGCTCGCCGCAGCGCCCCGGCCGAGCACGATCGGCGGCGGGGCAGCCTCGCGCCACGCCGGATGCTCCGACTGCTCGAGCAGTCGCCGCGATGACGGCGAACGCTGCCATGCCGCCCCTCGCTCGAGGTCGTGTCGCTGCGCGATCTCGGCGACGAGCTCATCGAGCAGTCGCCGCCGCTCGACCGAAGCCCGTCGTCGCAGACGTCGTGCCGAACGTCGCGCGTCGAGCATCGAGCCGATCGCCACGATCGGGCCGAGCACCGCGAACACGAGTGAGAACGGCGAACCCGTGATCGCCCACAACGCGAGCGCGCCGGCGACGGGCGCGAGCGACGCGATGAGGGGGAAGCCGGCTCGGGCAGGATCGGCCGGCGCCGGCGGCAGCGCGAGCGGGGTGTCCAGCGAGACTGGGGCGAGGTCGAATCGGTCCACCGTGCGATCCGATCACGCGAACCGCCGGGCATCGATCGCGGCGGCCGTCGCGGCGCAGCACCGGCCGACGGTGCGCCTGTGGAGGACGAGTCGGCGGCGCAGATGCCGTCGGAAACGTCTCAGGAGACGACGAAGAACTGCTCCGCGAGCTCGACCCGGCTCCCCCGCGGCACGAGGTAACGCCGACCGGGCTCGCAGCGCATCGCACCGTCATCGGGTCGCCGCACGATCGTGCCATTGCCCGAGAACCGGTCGGCGACCCAGAGCGTGCCGTCGTGCTCCCCGAACTCGACGTGCGTCTTCGACACCGACAACGAGCGGTCGGCGATCTGCACGAGATGGTCGAACACCTCGCCGGGCTGCGGCAGCGGGCGACGACCGATCAGGCCCGAACCGAAGACGGTGCGCGTCTCACCGGTGCTGAAGGTCAGCACGAAGCGCGTCGCAGCGGGGGCAGTCGGCAGCGGTTCGTGCATCGCGGGCGCTGCAGGGGCGAGGAGTTCACCGCCGGCGTCGTCGACCGACCCGATCGCGACTGCCGCGCGGAAGCCGTCGACCGGGATCGAGATCACCCCGCTGTTGCGTCTGGCGGGCCGTTCGATCACCGTCGTGTCGCCGGGCCGCGGGTCGGGCCGTCGGCGGGATTCGGGGGTCGCGCTCGTCGAGCTGCCGCATTCACCGCAGAACATGGCCCCTTCGGGCAGCTCAGCGCCGCAGATCCGACACGTCACGGACGCCCTCCTCTCCGGGTCACAGCGTACCCGCCGAGCGAGGTGAGCGAGACCGCCGCCCGCAACCGTTCGCGCAGCGACCGCGGAGCACCGAGACGCTCCTGGAGTTCATCGACCGAGTCCCAGACCAGGAGGTCGTCGCCCTCGGCCGGCCCATCGGGTGCGAACACGGCACGGTCGACGACCGAGGCGAGCACGAGCGGCGCGAGACCGCCGACCGTCGCCGCCTGCTCGGCACGCGTCGACATGGGCCGGATCGGATACCCGTAGTCGGCAGCAGAGTCCGCGAACTCCTGCCAGCCGCCCTCGATGCGCTCGACCGCGCTCGGCGCCTTCCGCCGAAGCCTCCGCCGCCGGACCTTCGCGACGATGATCGCGAGGAACGGGCTCGCGATGACGGCGAGCACGCCGAGCACGATGCCCGACACCCCGAGCACCGCGAGCAGAGTCTGCACCCAGGCATCGGCCGAGTCGTCGGGCTCGTCGGGAGGCGTCTCGGGTTCGTTCGCCAGATCATCGACCGGCGTGCGCTCCGCCGGCGGGGGCAGCGCCGACTGCGGCCTCGACACGATCGTCGGCTGATCGGGCTCGCGCTCGGGGATCGGGCGCGGGTTCGGGTTCGGGTCGACGGCGATCCAGGCGCCATCGGCGCGCTGCACCTCGATCCACGCCTGCTTGTCGCCGCTCACGAACCGGGTGACGCCGTCGGGTACGGGGTCGCTCTCGACATCCGATTCGCCCTGCTCCGCCTCGCCGGCGACCGAGGCGGCCTCTTCGGCTCCGCCCGGGAGGTAGCCGACGACGACTCGTGCCGGGAATCCGATGCGACGCGCCATGAGCGCTGCGGCGACCGCATACTGCTCGCCGTCTCCGACCATCGGCCGTTCCGTCGCGAGATCGGCGAGTCGATCGAGCGAGTGCCCCGATCTGCTCGGTACCTCTCCGAGACCGTGGCTCACGTAGCCGTTCTCGTGGAATCCCTCGATCATCGCCTGCAGCCGGACTCCGGGCTCGTCGGACGAGGGGGCCCACTCGTCGAGCAGTTGCGCGAGCTTCTCGGGCATCTCCGGCACGGCCGGGAGCACACTGGAGCCGGGGCTCAGCTCGGCGAGTTCCTCGGGGGCGACGGGCACCACCGAGCTCGCCGCATACCGATCGCCGGACTGCAGCGGGCGCTGCACTGCGCCCGTGCTCGTCACCTCGTTGTAGAAGAACGACTCGGTGAGCACCTCGGCGCGCGGCCCGCCGAACGTCATGCGTTCGAGACGGCCCACCCCGGGCACCCACACGTCGGCGTAGCCCTCGACCTCGACCTCGATCGCGAGCGGCTCGGTGTCGCCGCTCACGCCTGACTGGTCGAGCCGGTAGGGCACCCGCGTGAAACGTCCAGAGGCCGAAGCGGACTCGGCGCCGCCGACCGTGAACACGATGCCGTCGTACGAATCGAGGGCCGCCATGCGCAGCCCCGCGCCCTCCCGGAGCCCACGGACGTCGAGCATCACGTCGTCGGCGACATCCTCGTCGAATGCGGCGCGGAAGCCGGCGAGCGGGCTGTCGTGCCGTCTCGGCTCGAACGGCGGCTGCAACTCGGCCCGCACGACGTTGCGGGGCGGCACCGGCAGGGCGACGGATGCCGCGGTCGCACCGACGACCGCGATGGCCACGAGGGCGGAGGCGCCGAGCACACGACGTGCGTCGGTCAGCACCGCCTCGACCCGCCGCCCGCTCGTGATCGCACGCCGGTCGGCGATGGCGACTCGAACGAGCCAGGCGACGGCGGTGATCAGAAATGCGATGCCGGCCTCGACGGCGAGCGCCGAGTGCACGACGCCGAGGGCGATGCCCGCGATGAGGAGCACGGCGGGCGGCAGGGCGGCGGCCGCCGGTCGCCTGCTGCGCAGCGCGATCGAGATCGCGGCGGTGGAGGTGACGAGACCCAGCAGGAACGGCGGCACGAGCAGCGCCTGATAGGACCCGACCGGGACCGAGATCGTGACGAGTTGCTTCCAGGAGAGCGCCGCTCCGGCGAGGAGTTCGACGATCCCGGACGGGGTCGGCAGAATGCCGCCGATCGCGGCACCGGGCACCGCGGCCGGCACGCCGAGCACGAGGTACGCGGCGAACACGGAGAGCACGATGATCCACGACGCCAGGCGGAATCGCGCTCCGATGACGCCGATCGCGACTCCGGCCGCGATGGCGATCGCCGCAGCGACGAGGAAGGCGGGACTCTCGTAGACGGGCCACCACGGCAGCATCGCCGCGGCCAGCATGGCGACGACGAGCACCACGGTGACGAGGGTGGGCCCGAACCTGCGGGCGCCGGCGGGAACGCGGGCGGTCATGAGATCGAGGCCGATCTCGCGAGCATGGCGCGCAGGTCCTCGAGGTAGCCGATGCCGAAGACGGTCAGGCCCGCGATCGTGCGCGCATGCGCCTCTCCTTCTGGCGAGCACTGCACCGCGATGCTCTCGACCCCCGGCGGCAGCCGGGTCGCCGCGGCTCGCAGGGGTGCGACGCCGCGTGCCGTTCCGGTGACGATGAACGCGAGGGAGACACCGGCGAGCGTCTCGCTCGCGGCACGGGCCACGTCGGGGAGCATCACCGCATCGGTCGCCATCTCGACGAGGCACAGCGCGTCGAGGAGACGGTCTCGGGAGACGGTCGGCAGTTCGCGCATGGCGCTGCGGCGCGGGCCGGCGCTCGGCTGCCGCCCCGAGACCACGAACGACACGGTGCGCGCGTCGCGGATCGCCCGTGCGCCGACGGATGCCGCGGCGCTGACGGCGAGCTCGAACTCGGCGTCATCGACGTAGGCGCCCGGGTCGAGATCGAGCAGCACCATGAGGCGACTGCGCCGGGTCTCCTCGAACTGACGCACCATGAACGTGCCGGTCTTGGCCGAGCTGCGCCAGTGGATGAAGCGGCGGTCGTCACCGGGCACGTACTCGCGCAGCGCATGGAAGGCGATGTCGCTGGCCGTGAGGTCGCGCGTCGGCGTGCCCTCGAGATCGCGGATGAACCCGGTGCTGAGGGCGTTGATCGGCACGGTGCGCGGATGCACATGCAGTTCGGCCGTCTCCGACCAGACGAACTCGCGCCGCATGAGGCCGATCGGATCGGCCCTCACCGTGCGCGCCGGGCCGACCGGCACGACCCCCCGCCGCTCCGTGGGAATCGTGAACTGCTCATCGAAGACCCCGCCACGCGGCAGCCCGGGAAGGACCCGTTCGACGATGCGGCGGCCGACCGGAAGCTCGAGCTGCACGCCGCCGAACCGGCGACGACCGGGATTGGCGGCGATCAGTCGCGCCTCGGCCGGCTCGCCGACGACCACTCGCGGCGAGGGGAGCACGAGCTGGATGGTGCCGGCTCCGCGACCGATCAGCCAGACGGATGCCGCGGCCACGAGCGCGACGAGGCCCCACCCGAGTGCGATGAGCTCGAGCCATCCCCAGGTGTAGCCGCCGGCGAGGGCGAGCACGGCGACGACGATGACCGACCAGCCGATCGGGGTCACGACTCCCTGCACCATCCGGCCGGCGCGCGCGAGGGTCGCACCGGCATGGCGAGCGGCCACGACGGCGCGCCCGATCACGACCGCGAGCAGGCCCTCTCGTCTGGCTTCCTCGGGGATCGTCGTTCGGGTCTGGGTGAGTGTCACACGGCTTGCCTGGTCGAAGGGGGCGGTGTCTCGATCAACACCTGGGCGATCATGTTCGATGCGGTGACGCCGTCGAACTCCGCCTCGGGGTCGAGGATCAACCGGTGCGCGAGCACCGGCTCGGCGAGGGCCTTGACGTCGTCGGGCACCACGTAGTGACGACCCCGACCCGCTGCGTGGGTCTTCGCCGCGCGGATCAGCGCGAGCGCGCCGCGAACGCTGACGCCGAGGCGCACCTCGCGAGCGGTACGCGTGGCGTCGACGATGCGCGAGACGTAGTCGTGGATCGTGGGATCGACGTACACCGTGCGTGCGACCGCGGCCATCTCGACGACCTCCGCCGCCGCGAGCTGCGAGGCGACATGATGCTCGTGAGCGCGCTGGTCTGCGCCCTCGAGGATGCGGATGGTCGAGGCGTGGTCGGGGTAGCCGATGGAGGTGCGCATCAGGAACCGGTCGAGCTGCGCCTCGGGGAGACGATAGGTGCCGGCCTGCTCGACGGGGTTCTGCGTCGCGATCACCATGAACGGATGCCCCACGGGGTGGGTCTGCCCGTCGACGGTGACCTGGCCCTCCTCCATGACCTCGAGGAGCGCCGACTGCGTCTTCGGGCTCGCCCGGTTGATCTCGTCGGCGAGCACGATGTTCGCGAACACCGGGCCGGGGTGGAACTCGAACACGCCGGAACGCTGGTCGTACACCGTGACGCCCGTGATGTCGCCGGGCAGCAGGTCGGGGGTGAACTGCACTCGATTGCTCGAGCCGTCGATCGACTGGGCCATCGCCCGGGCGAGCGAGGTCTTGCCCGTGCCCGGCACGTCGTCGAGCAGCAGATGGCCTTCGCTGAGGAGTGCCGTGAAGGCGAGCCTGATGACCCGGTTCTTGCCGAGCAGCACTTCCTCGACCGCGCCGACGAGTCGATCGAGCGTCGCGGCGAACCGCGCGGCCTCCTCGGGGGTCATGGTCATCTCGGCTCCTTCTCAGCGGTTCTGGTAGCGGACGACGACGTCCGCGATCTCAACATCCAACCAGACACGGTCGCCCGGTTTCGCCTCGGGGACCTGGCAGCTCGTCGGGGTCTGCGCCGGCTTGCCGTTGCGGTCGCCGTCGACGCCGCAGGTGAACGCCACCGGAAGCCCGGAGTTCTCGGGCACCGAGGTCCACGACCAGGTCTTCGTGCTCTCGTTCCAGACCCGGCTCGGCAGCGCGAACGTCAGCGACGGGCGGGCATCGGCGGGCAGCACGTCCGACCACGGACCGCAGCTGCCCCAGATCGAACAGCTCCGCACCTGGAACCGCACCGCTTCGCCGTACGGCCTGGCGAAGAGGTCCTGCGCCCACCCCGAACCGTCGAAGCTCTGCTGCGTGCCGGGAATCTGCGCACCGTTTCCGTCGACGGCGACGATGTCGTATCGCCAGGCTCCCGGCGCGACGCCCGAGATGTAGCGGTCGTAGGTGTCGGCGGTGCGCATCTCCATGTGGCTGTCGACCCTCCGGATGGAGTCGGGCGCCGGCCGCACCACGGTGCCGACCACCTCCGTGTTCGCGCAGGCGGCCCGGTTGTAGCCCCAGACGAGGAACGAGTACTTCGTGGCCTCCGTCGCCGTGCCCGAGAACTGCACGCTGGTCGTGCCCGGGCCGACGTGCACGACCTCGGCGACGGTTCCGCCGCCGGACGGCGCGACGACGGTTCCGGGAGCGGGACTGGTCACCGAGCACGCTTGCGCCCCGGCGGGCACCCCGGAGGCCCCGTCGACGAGACGTTGGACGAAGTATCCGCCGATCGGATCCCCGTTTCCGGCGAAGGCGTCCCAGGCGACGGTGACGGTGCCGGCCGCCGCATCGCCGCTGACGGAGATCCCGCCGGCGACGGGCGGTCCGAACGGAGTGCCGCTGGCGCCGGCCTGGGTCCAGACCGCGAGCGCCGGGAAGGCCTGGTTCCTGGCACTGATCGTGATCGGCACCTGGCTTCCGTTCTCGAGCGGCTGAGAGTCCGTGGAGCAGACGGTCGCCGTGCACACCGCCGCTGCGGAGACCTCGGTCGAGACCCCGGCGACGGTGACCACGTACGATCCGATGGCGCTTCCGGACCCCTCGGGCACCGGGGACCACTCGAGGCGGAGATACCCGTCGCGCGGGAGAGCGCGCACTCCGGTGGGCGGCGGAGGGACGACGTCCGACCAGATCGGGCCCGGCGCATCGACCGGGTCGGAGAGGCCGATCCCGTTCCTCGCGCGGATCCGCACGTGCACGGCCTCGGCCTGCCCGTTGCCGGGGGTCGTGACCGTGCAGGTCGTCGCGGCGCACACCGACGAGCTCGCGACCTCGCCCGTGCCCGCATCGACGAGCTGGATCTCGTAGCCCGTGATCGGAGAGTTGTTGAAGGCGCCCGCCCCGAACGCGACGTCGAGGCTGCGATCCCCGAAACCCGTGACCCGAGCGCCGGTGACGGCATCGGGTCGATCCTGCACCGAGATCGTGACGAGGCCCCAGGCGTTGCGAGCCGCGTCGCCGGTCGCATCGGCGACCTCGTACTGCACCGTCGAGTTCACCGGAGCCGCCCCGGGCGCGACCGTCACCTCGAGTCGCGACCGGTCTTCGCTCGGCTCGATCGACACGCCGCTCGGGAGGCTGTCCGCATCGGTGCCGCGGACATCGACGACGCGGAGCGGGACGTCGGGGAACGGGTTGGTCGGCCCGTCGTTGGCGAGCACGTCGATCGTCGTCGTTCGTCCGCGCTGCACGATCGCGGAGTCGGGAGCGGGCCTCGCGATCGGCTTCGTCGACGGCACCACGCGCAGCTCGATGCGCCCCGGCTTGCCGTCGCCCGAGTCATCGGCGACGCCGATCGCGACCGTCCGGGACGCCTTGGACGCCGATGCCTCCGCCTCGATCGTGAGGTCGGAGCCGTCGAGCTCGAAGCGGAACCCCTCCGTCGGCGGCGGCAGCAACCGGTAGACGAGTTCACCCCGCGCGGCCGGATACGGGTAGTTCGTGAGCTTCAGGAGGTCGATCTCCTTCGACTCCCCGGGCTCGAAGTCGATGACGCCGCCCGTGAACACCGGCGGCTGGTCCTCCGTCGGCAGCACATCGATCGGAATCACGATGGTCCCGGTCCGTGCAGAGGGGTCGGCGGCCGATTCCCCGTCGGTGACGGTGAACGAGAGGGACGCCGGGCCGAAGTAGCCCTCTTCGCTGCGATATCGCAGGGTGTCCTGGTCGACGACCAGGTCGGAGCCGTCGCTGTGCGAGGCACGCACGGTCGCGGCATCCGTGATCTTCACCGGGCGTCCCGACGCGGCGATGACGAAGTCCTCGAGATCGAGCGTCACCTCGTCTCCGCTCACCACGACGACGTCGGGAGCATCGGCCCGAAGCTGCGGCAGCGCATCGTCGCGCCCGGGCACCCAGATGAACGCGTACGACACGATCGAGGGGTCCTCGGGGTGGGCCACCGAGAACGGGATGACGCGCCGCCGGTCTTCGACCTGCACGCGGATGCTTCCGTCGCGGCGTACCTCGGCGCCCCGGTCGTAGCCGTCGACGAGTCCGACGACGACATCGGCGACGTCGGCGTCGGCGAGGAAGACGTTGCGCAGCACCGGGACGTCCACGACGTCCTCGTCGAGGATGTCGCTCAGCGTGAGGACGGTGTCGGATGCCTCGGGGCGTGCGAGCGGGGCGTCCTCGCTCGCCGTGATGCTGAGGAAGGTCGATGCGTGGCCGAGCTGCTCGTTCTCGATGGTGTAGCTGAAGCCGTATTTCCCTTCACCCGGAGGGAGCGCGACCTCGATTCGATCGTCGACGATCTCGGCGACGGCATCACCCTCGGTCGCAGTGACGTCCTTCAGCGTCAGCGCGCCGCCGTCGGGATCGGAGTCGTTCTCGAGGACGCGAACGGCGACGGTGCGACCCGGCCGCACCACGACGACGTCGTTGACGGCGGTCGGGCGGCGGGCCCCGTCGAGTCGCGGTGCGATGCCGACCCTGACGGTGCCCACGGCGCGGGCGCCGAGCGCGTCGACGACCTCGTACTCGAACGTGTCGGTGCCGGCGGAGTACTCCCCCGCCTGGTACTCGAGCCAGTCGGCCCCGTGCGCGGTGACGTTGCCGAGGTCGGGGTTGCCGCCCTGGCCGAGCAGTTGCACGCTGTCGCCCTCGGGGTCGGATCCGCCGAGCGGCACGGGGATCCGCACCGTCTCTCCCGAGAGCACCCGGGCGGTGACGGTCGCCGGGACCGGCGGCGTGTTGCTGTCGGGGTCGGCTTCGCGCACCGACATCTGCACGGTCGCGGTGGCCCATTGACCGTCGGGGCCGGTCACGCGGTAGACCGCCTCGTACTCCCCCGGCTCGTCTGGAGCGAAGTAGCGGAGCCGGTCGCCGGCGGCGAAGAGCAGACCCGCCTTCGGCGCCTGGTCGAGGGTCGGCTCGAGCGTGATCGGCAGTGCGTCGGGATGCTCGTCGTTGGCCAGCACCGCGATGTCGACCACGTCGCCGGTGCGTGCCGAGATCTTGTCGGGCACGGCGACGGGCGATTGCGGGGACTCGAGCTGCGGCACCTCGACGACCGTGACCTCGCCGACCGCTTCGGCGAGGCCGTTGCTGACGCGGTAGCCGAACACGCTCGATCCGTTCGGGAGCGGACCGATGAGGGTGACGCGGAGGATGCGGTGGTCGACGACCTCGACCTGCACGCCCGCCTCCGCCTTCGGCTCGCCGAGACCGGTGAGGATCAGCACGCCGCCGGTCGGGTCGATGTCCGTGGCGAGCACGTCGACGTCCACGGGTTGGCCGCCCCTGATGAACACCGTGTGCGGAACGGTGATGGGCGTGGTGTCGCGCTCGGGCGGGGCGGAGACGTCGACCCGGACTCGACCCGTCGTCGTCCAGACGCCGTCGGTCACGGTGTACTCGAGCGAATGCGTCCGCACAGCCGAGCTCGAGAAGCGGAAGGTCCCGCCGTCGAAGTCGGGCGTCAGCTGCGCGTCGGGCTTCGCGGGCACCGCGGTCAGCTGCACCTGGCCCGAGCCGCCGCGCACGTGCCGCAGCGGGTCGATGCGCACCTCCTGCCCCGCCGTCGCGAGCACGACGAACGGATCGGCGATGAGCTGCACGCTGCCGGGCGCCCGAACGCCGATGCCGAGTGCGCCGACGGCGTCGTCTCGTCCGTCGGACACCTCGAGGGAGACGGTCCGGTCCGCTCCGGCGCCGCCCTTCTCGTCGAACACGACCACGCCGTCGGCCGTCGATGACAACGAGTCCGGTTCGGCGGCCGTGGCGCGCCGGAGGAAGAACGGGTCGCCGTCGGGGTCGACCCAGTCGCCGAGCACGGCCGTGCTGACGCGGCCCCCCTCCTGCACGAGGGTCTTGGTCGGCCGTCGCTGTTCGGGCGGTGAGTTCTCTTCGGCATCGCGCACGGTCACGCTCACCGTGGCGTGGGCGGTGCCGCCGAAGCCGTCGTCGACCGTGTAGCCGAAGCTGATGACACCGGATGCCTCGTCGCCGAGCACGAGCTGCAACTGCTGGTTGTCGGCGATCCGATCGAGGGCGACGCCCGCCGGCAGCTCGCCGTCGACGGCGTCGACGACCATGGCGTCGCCGTTGGCGTCGTAGTCGTTCAGCAGCACCGGCAGTTGCGTCGTCCGCCCCGGGCGCGCACCGAACTCGTCGTCGGCCGCGACGGGCGCCACCTGGCTCTTCTCGGTCGTCGGCGGCGTGTCGGGGTCGTTCTGCTCGATCGTCTCCTCGTCGCGCTCGATCTTGAGGAGCGCTTCCCAGTTGTCGATGAGGCCGAACGCGGCGCCGACGGCCCAGGTCTTGCCGGTGCGCCGTTCGTTGAGCACGAGCGTGGCGCCGTTGGCGAGGTAGGTGTAGTCACCGCTCGCGGTCGCCGAGGGCAGCTCGACGGGGTCCTCGTCGCCGCCCGCCGTGCAGGACCGCCACGCGGTTCCCCCGGCCCACGCCGCGTAGAGGCATCCGTTGTGCATGTACGGTGCAGCCGGCAGTCCCGATGGTTCGTCGACGCGGGTGCGCGGCTCGTCGCCGTCGAGCCCGACGGTGATGAGGCCTCGGCGGGTGGCGATCGCGACGTCGTCGCCACCGCTCGACGGGCGTTGGAGCACCGGGGCGTCGTTGGCGGCGATGAGTGCTGAGAGGTCGACCGGACCCCGATCGAGGTGGAGCGTCCGGGTGCCGACGTCGAACACGGCCCAGCGGTCGGCGACCGAGGTGATCTGCACCTCGGCGTCGCGAGCGACCGCCGCGGTCTGCCAGCGGGTGCGCACGGTCTCGGCCTCGGCCGCATCGACCTGCGCGACGTCACCGGTCGACGGCGTGTAGGCGAAGAGCGTGCCGTCGGGATCGACCGACGTCACCGACCCGGTGCCGAACGCGAGCATCGGCTCGGAGTCGGCGTCGAACTGCGCGAACCGGTCGACCGGCGTCGTCCAGACGTCGCCGTCCGAGGTGACGACGACCCTCGAACCGGCGAGGGCGAGCGTCGCGTCGTCGGGAGGGACCGCGACGGTCTCGGTGAGGCTCGAGGTCGTCGCGTCGACGATCCGCACGGTCGCCCTCACACGATCGAGCGCGAGCACGGTGGCCCCCTGCTGCACGATCTCCGTGCCGGTCGAGCCGGTCTCGACGACCGAGTTCAGTTCGAGCAGCGCCGTGTTCGCACGGCCGATGGCCTGGTACTCGTTGCTGCTGACCCACACGGCGGCATCGCCGAGGTCGACCCGTTGGGCGGCGTACCCGCCGGACGCGATCGCGACGCCCGCGACGAGTGCGACCACGGCGGTGGTCGCCGCGGCGGTGACGACAGCGGATCGCGGCTTGGGGAGTCTGGTCAGGTCGGGAAGCCGCGGCATCATGCACCATCACCGAGATCGACGGACACCTCGACGCAGCGCTCGGCGCTCGCGGCACCCGACTTTCCGTCGCGCACCACCCGGACGCTCGCGCAGACCCGGTCGCCGTCTTCGGCCGGCACGGTCACCCGCGCCTCTCGCTGCAGCGGCTGGGTCTCGCCGTCGACGGTCACGACATACGCATCGGAGCTCTGCAGCCCCGGGTCGTTCCAGGAGAAGGTCACGGTCTCACCCGCATCGACGCCCTGCACGTCGGTCACGACTGGGATCGACCTGGTGCCCTGGATCACGAAGTACGCACCCGCGCCGACGAGCGCGATCAGGAGCACCGAGACGAGCGAGATGCCCCAGGCGAGGCGCGCAGACGTCGGCGGGGTCGTTCGAATCCGGCTCGTGCCGAGGTCACGAGGGCGGGAGTCCGCCTCCGACCGGGTGGCGCCGAACGCACCGCTCCGCGCGCGCCGCCGACGCGGTGCCGCGTCGCCGATGCCGTGGGCACCGCTGATGCGGGTCTGCTCGTCGACGTCGACGGCGGTCGCGAGCGCCCAGTCGTCCATCGCGACCTCGAGCGGCGTCTGGGAGAGGCCGAGCTCCTCCTCGACCGACTGCAGGTCGCGGACGAACTCGAGCGCACTGGACTGCCGGTTCGACGGTCGACGCGACATCGAACGCGCGAGCACCTGCTCGAGGCTCTTCGGCACGTCGAGTCGCCCTGTCGGGGTGTACTTCGCCTTGTCGATGCGGCCCATGAGCGCGCCGGATCCGTTGTCGCCGCCCGGTGTCTCGAACGGACTGCGACCGGCGAGGAGCGAGTACACGGTCGCGCCGAGCGACCAGACCTCGCTCGCGACACTGCCGGACACCTCGTCGTGCAGCACCTCGGGCGCCGACCACGGGATCGACAGGCCGACCGCGTCGGAGGACTCGGCCTCGCCGAGGGTCGCCGCGATGCCGAAGTCGGAGAGCACGGGGTGGCCGTAGGCGGTCGTGAGGATGTTCGACGGCTTGATGTCCCGGTGCAGCACGCCCTGCCGGTGCGCCGTCTCGACCGCACTCGCGATGCGCACGCCGACCGCGAGCACCTCGGCCAGCGGCAACTGCACCGCACGGTAGCGCTGGCCGAGCGAGGCCGAGCAGTACTCCATCACCAGGTACGGCCGGCCGTCGGCCGCGACGCTGGCCTGGTAGACCGTCAGGATCGACGGGTGGGAGGAGAGCTGGGCCATGAGGTTCGCCTCGGCCTGGAACATCTGCCGCAGGTCGTCGTTGACGACCTCGGCGAGCAGCACCTTCACCGCGACGAGGCGCCGCGGCATGTTCTGCTCGTAGAGGAAGACGTCGGCGAATCCGCCCGACCCGAGCACGCGGATGAACGCGAAACCCGGCAGGTTCGGCGGCGTGGACGGCAGTCGTCGAGACACGATCCTCCTGCCTGCTCTGGGTCGGTGGGACGCCGCCCGGTGGCCGGTGGCGCCCGGTGCCCATCATTGTATCCGCGGGCGACGGATGCCTCGTGGTGCGGTGCACATCACGACAACCGGGCCGCGGCCTCGGATCAGCGGTGCGCCGGCTCGACCTCGCCCGACGGCTGCGCGCCCTCGGGGCGCACGACCTTCAGGACGTCGACCACGATCGCCGTGACATTGTCGCGTCCTCCGTTGCCGAGCGCCGCTTCGAGCAGTTGGTGCGCGGCCTTCTCGGCCTTCGCATTGGCGACGAGGAAGTGGCGGATGCCGTAGGTCGTGAGCTCCTTCGTGAGCCCGTCGGAGCAGATGAGCAGCCGCATGCCGGGCTCGACGGCGATCGCGCGATAGTCGGGGATCGGCGCCTCGTGGAATCCGACGGCACGCGTGATCACGTTCGAGTGCGGGTGGGTGTCGGCCTCTTCGCGAGTGATCTGCCCGGCGTCGACGAGTTCCTGCACGATCGAGTGGTCGACCGTCAGCTGCTCGAGCACCCCGCCCACCAGCCGGTAGACGCGCGAGTCTCCGATGTTGAACACGATCCAGGCCGGCTCGTCCGCGATCGCCCCGATCGCGGCACCTGTGACCGTCGTGCCGCTGCCCTCGTCGGTGACGCCGGCGCCGCGGCCCATGTCCTGCACCGCGAGGCGGAGGGCGTGGTCGATCTCGGGAGTGCCGACGAGCGTCTTGCCACCGTGCTCGGCGAGCCGGGTGACGACCGCGGCGCTCGCGAAGTCGCCGGCGGCGTGGCCGCCCATGCCGTCGGCCACGGCGAAGATCGGCGCCTGGGCGACGAAGCTGTCCTCGTTGACCTCGCGGCGCAGGCCGGTGTCGGTGACCGCGGCCCAGGCGAGGGTGACCTCGGTGCCGTCGGGCAGCGTGATCCGATGGCGGGCGTTGCCATTGCCGATCTGGGTCACCTGTGAAGCCTGCTGTCTGTAGGGGTCATGCGCCGGGGGAATCCTGGGCGAGGAGGATCTCGATGATCGTATCGTCTCCGAGATCGAGAGCGGTGCCCGGAAGCACCACGACCGACTCCCCCGCACGGAGCCGTCGTGCGCCGGACAGCGTGCGGAGCACCGTGCCGTTGGTCGAGTGCAGGTCGGTCGCGACGAGTCGGGTGCCGACGATGCGCAGCTCGAGGTGCGTGCCCGAGACGATCGCCGCCGGCGATTCGACCGTGAGGAGTTCGGGCGGCATGCCGCTGCCCGCGACACGCGGAGGCAGCGGCTTCCGACCGATGAGCACGGGTGCCGTGATCGTCATGGGCTGCCCGTCGCCGATGCGGAAGCGAGGACCGCTCGGTGCCGGATCCGCCGCGGCACCCGTCGGAGACGTGGGCGATCCGGTCGGCGAGGTGCCGATGTCGTCTGGCACGCGCCGCACCTGCCGCGGGGTGATGACCGTGTCGGCGACGGACGCTCCGAGGTCCGCCTCCCGCTGGCGGGGCGCGAGCAATGTGTCGGCGTCGAGCCAGGGCGTGGGAGCAGGGGCATCCGCCGGACTGCCGGCCGCCGTCCACCCGACCGAGGAGGCTCGCAGGCTCGCCCGTCGAGGCACCACGGGTTCGCCAGCGGTCTGCTCGCGTTCGAGCGGCGTTGCGGCGTCGGTGATGCGCAGCGCCACCACGTCGTCGAAGTCTGCGAGGTGCCACGGACGGATGCCGCGCGCGTCGAACCTGCGGCTGCCGCCCGGTGAGGCGAGGTCGACGACCGCGTCGCCGCGAACGACGGCGGTCACGCTCGTCACCGCCTCCTCCGCCCACCAGACGAGACCGAACGACTCCACCGGGTCGACGCGGCCCGACGGCACCAGCCCCACGAGCGTCTCGAGCGCGAGTCGACCGTCGCTCGCCGCTTCGGAGAGCGCGTTCAGCACCGCTTCGGGAGCGGGTGCGGCGACCGCGGCGATGAACCGGTCTCCCACGATCACATCCCACGCGGGGGCACCGGCCGACGCCGAACTCGAGACAGCGCCTGAGACCATGCGGACATTCTGGCACCGTGCGGGGTCTGCGCACGAGGGGTCGTGCCTGGTCGTCCATCCTGAATTCGTGGACGCCGGATACCGGGCCACGACGGGGCTGCGCAGCATCGGCGCCTCCGCGATCCGCAGCCCAAACCAGGCTATTGCTGTGGATTCAGTCGATTTTGCGCCGATATTCAACGGAATCGCTTGCACGGGGCATTCGTCACTGTCACAATCGTGGCATGACGAACAACGGGCGTTCCTCGCAGCCCCGACCCGTGCAGCTCGACGACGTCTCGAAGGCGATCATCGAACAGCTGCAGGCCGATGGGCGGCGCTCGTACGCCGATGTCGGCAAGGCCGTCGGCCTGTCGGAAGCCGCCGTGCGCCAGCGCGTGCAGCGGCTCACGGAGTCGGGTGTGATGCAGATCGTGGCCGTGACCGACCCGATGCAGCTCGGATTCACCACGCAGGCGATGATCGGCATCCGCACCGCGGGTGACACCCGCGTGCTGGCCGCTCGCCTCGCCGAGATCCCCGAGATCGACTACGTCGTGCTCACCGCGGGCAGCTTCGACGTGATGGCCGAGGTCGTCTGCGAGAACGATGACGAGCTGCTCGAACTCCTGAACACGCGGATCCGCGTGATCGAGGGCGTGCAGTCGACCGAGACGTTCGTCTACCTGAAGCTCCAGAAGCAGTTCTACAACTGGGGCACCCGCTGAGTCAGCGGGTGCTCATCGAGAAAGGGATGGCAATGACCGACACGGTCTACGACAACGACGTGCTGCAGCAGAAGGCGAAGGATCATCTCTGGATGCACTTCTCCCGGCAGTCCACCATGGAGACGTCGGGGGTGCCGATCATCACCCGCGGTCAGGGCCACCACATCTACGACGTCCAGGGCCGGGAGTACTTCGACGGTCTGGCCGGTCTCTTCGTCGTGAACGCGGGCCACGGGCGCGCGCGGCTCGCCGAGGTCGCCGCCAAGCAGGCAGAGCAGCTCGCCTTCTTCCCGATCTGGTCGTACGCCCACCCCTCGGCGATCGAGCTCGCCGACCGACTGGCGGGCTACGCACCCGGCGACCTGAACCGGGTCTTCTTCTCGACGGGCGGCGGTGAAGCCGTCGAGACGGCCTTCAAGCTCGCCAAGTACTACTGGAAGCTCCAGGGCCGGCCGACGAAGCACAAGGTGATCTCCCGCTCGGTCGCCTACCACGGCACCCCTCAGGGCGCCCTCGCGATCACCGGCATCCCCGGCATGAAGGAGATGTTCGAGCCGGTCACCCCCGGCGGCTTCCGCGTGCCGAACACGAACTTCTACCGCGCCGCCGAGATGGGCGCCCCGGCCGACGACCTCGAGGCCTTCGGTCTCTGGGCGGCGAACCGCATCGAGGAGATGATCCTCTTCGAGGGCCCCGAGACGGTCGCCGCCGTGTTCCTCGAGCCGGTGCAGAACTCCGGCGGCTGCTTCCCGCCGCCCCCCGGCTACTTCAAGCGCGTGCGCGAGATCTGCGACCAGTACGACGTGCTCCTCGTCTCCGACGAGGTCATCTGCGCCTTCGGCCGCCTCGGCCACATGTTCGCGTGCGACGCCTACGGTTACGTGCCCGACATGATCACGTGCGCGAAGGCCATGACCTCGGGCTACTCCCCCATCGGCGCGACGATCGTCTCCGAGAAGATCTACGCCCCGTTCGCCGAGGGCAACACGTCGTTCTACCACGGCTACACGTTCGGCGGTCACCCCGTGTCGGCCGCAGTGGCACTCGAGAACCTCGACATCTTCGAGGAGGAGAAGCTGAACGAACGAGTTCTCGAGAACTCGCCGCTGTTCCGTGCCGAGCTCGAGAAGCTGCTCGACCTGCCGATCGTCGGCGACGTGCGCGGCGACGGCTACTTCTTCGGCATCGAACTCGTGAAGGACAAGGAGACGCGCGAGACCTTCGACGACGACGAGTCCGAGCGCCTGCTCCGCGGGTTCCTGTCGAAGGCGCTCTTCGACGCGGGTCTCTACTGCCGCGCCGACGACCGCGGCGATCCCGTGATCCAGCTGGCGCCGCCGCTCACGATCGGCCCGGCGGAGTTCGCCGAGATCGAGCAGAAGCTGCGCGGTGTGCTGACCGAAGCCTCCAACCGGCTCTGATGGCGGGGGCTCGCCCGACGGTGAC
Organism: Agromyces cerinus; assembly: GCF_016907835.1. Taxonomy (NCBI): domain Bacteria; kingdom Bacillati; phylum Actinomycetota; class Actinomycetes; order Micrococcales; family Microbacteriaceae; genus Agromyces; species Agromyces cerinus. Next base: position 2,001,382 of record NZ_JAFBCT010000001.1, read on the forward strand.
GGATGCCTCACCGGATTCGTCCCGTCGGGTGAGCTTCTGGCTCGACGACCTGGTCGTGCGCGGGCTCGACGATCTCCGCCCGCGCACCGCCCTCGCTTCGAGCGCCCGGTTCGACGTCTGCCTGATCGGCGGCGGACTCACGGCCCTCTGGACCGCCTACGCTCTGGTGCAGGCGGATCCGACCCTGCGCATCGCCGTGCTCGAGCGCGAGTTCTCGGGATTCGGGGCGTCCGGCCGAAATGGCGGCTGGTGCTCGGCGTTGTTCCCGCAGTCGGCCGCATCGATCGAACGTGATCACGGTTACGACCAGGCGGTGGCGATGCGACGTGCGATGCTCGACACCGTCGACGAGGTCGGCCGCATCACCGCACGCGAGGGCATCGACTGCGACTTCGTGAAGGGCGGCACCGTCACCTTCGCACGGAGTGATTCGCAGCGCGAACTCGCCGCCGCCGAGGTCGACGACGCACGCCGGTTCGGGGTCGACGCGCTCGAGTACCGGGAAGCGCACGTCGTCGCGGCGACGTACGGTGCGACCGGTCTCGACGGCCGGGCACCCGACGCGGTCTTCGATCCGTCGTGCGCACGGGTGCACCCGGCGAAGCTCGTGCGCGGCCTCGCCCGTGTCGTCGAGGAGCTCGGCGTCTCGGTGTTCGAGCAGACCGAGGTCGTCGACTGGTCGGCGGGCAGGGTGCGGTTCCGCACGCTCGACGGCAACGACGCCGAGGGCACGGTCTCGGCGCGACACGTGATCGTCGCGACCGAGGGGTACGGCGCGAGCCTGCCGCGTGTGCGCCGGCGCATCCTCCCCCTCTACTCCCTCATGATCGCCACCGAACCGCTCGCCGACGAGGTCTGGGACGAGATCGGCCTCGCGCACGGCACGACGTTCAGCGACTTCCGCCACCTGCTCGTCTACGGACAGCGCACGGCCGACAACAGGTTCGCCTTCGGCGGCCGTGGCGCGAGCTATCACTGGGGCAGCGCGCTGCATCCCGCGTTCGAACAGGCGGAGGCCGTCTTCAGCCGGCTGCGCGCCGCACTGTTCGAGCTCTTCCCCGCGATCGCCGGCACCCGCATCACCCATCGTTGGGGCGGCCCGCTCGGCGTCGCACGCGACTGGAACGCGACCGCGAGCTACAACCCGAAGACCGGCGTGGGGTTCGCCGGCGCGTATGTCGGCGATGGCCTCTCGACCACGAATCTCGCCGGCCGAACCATGTCCGACCTCGTGCGCGGCGTGCAGAGCAACCTGACCGCCCTCCCGTGGGTGAATCACCGGTCGCCGCTGTGGGAGCCGGAGCCGCTTCGGTACCTCGGTGCGAACCTCGGCGTGCTCGGCATGCGATTCTCCGACGCGGAGGAACGGCTCACCGGCCGGACGTCGCTGCTCGCCCGTGCCGTCGGCGGGCTCACCGGCCACTGAACGCCCACTCGGGCAGCGTGCCGCTGCCGACGAGTGCGCCGAGCAGACCAGCCATCGAGTGATCGGGATCGATCTCCAGGGCCCGATCGAGGTACGCCCCGGCCGCCGAGCCCCTGCCGAGCGACCACGCGAGCCATGCGGCGATGCAGAGCGGGCCGACGCGATGGGTCGTCGGGGCGTTCGCGACCAGCTGGCGCAGCAGCGCGAGCGCCCGCTCGACCCGACGGGCATCGGGGCGCAACTGCGACTGGCCGACCATGAGCCGGGAGAGCATGTCGCTCACCTCGCCGGTCGCACCGGTCGCCGACTCCCGCACGACGAGACGCTCGACGGTCTCGTCGTGCTCGGCCGCGCGCTCGGCCGTGGCGACCGCGTCATCGTGCGCCGCCTCGCCGATCAGCGCGCCGAACCCGATCTGCAGCATCATGGCATCGCGCACGGCGGGAACGGACGAGAGGTGCAGGAACCACGCGAGGCGGAGCGGCGGATGCGTGCCGTCGCGAACGAGCAGCGTCTCGACGAGTGCGACCGGATCGGCGTTCTCCCCCAGTCGCCTCAGCGCGTCTTCGCGCCCGTCGCCGGTGAGCTCGGCGAGCGATTCAGCGAGTCGAGCGGCGCCGTCGGGCTCGGGCTCGGGCAGGTCCGCGCTCGCGGCCGGCGACGAGGCCACCGACTCCCCCGCGCCGGCGGCGAGGCGCGTCACGGGGCTCTCGTCGATGAGGGCGAGCGGATGCCCCGTGGCCGGCGTCTGCGGATCGAGCAGCGACCCCCATCCGTCGGATGCCCGGCACAGTGCATCGCGCACGAGGAATCCGGCCTCCTCGGCGCGGGCGGTGAGCATTCCGAGCAGCGATCGCCCCGGAATCCCCCGGCCCGCGCCGAATCGCGCCTCGGTGTACACGATCGGCACGACTGCGTCGACGCCTCGCATCCGGCAGAGCGTGCCGATGACCATGGCGGCGAGCGCTTCGCGATCGCGCGCCCGTCGCGGGAGGTCGAACCGCAGCACGCCGGCCGTGCGGTTGCCGCTGAACGCCACGCAGAGGAGCGACCGTTGGGGCTGGAACCCGGCCAGCGCCGGGACGAGGGCGAGGAAGTCGTGCGCCGCTTCGGCGCGGATGATGGTCGTCATGCGCCGAGCCTCGCCTGCTGCCGCGCTTCCGGCGGCGCCGGTCTCGGATCCGTATCCGATCGAGACGAGATCGCCGATGTGGAGGACGGGTCCCACCGACTCCTCCTCCACAGCGCGCGGTCGGGAGCAGGTTCCGCGATGTCCGATTCCCGCGAGCCGGTGTCGGACGCCGCGGTTACGCTCGGAACATGACGAACGTGTATCTCATCCGCCTCGACAGCCCGATCGGGCGTCTCGAACTCGTCGCCGACGACGAGGCCGTCACGAGCCTCTCCATCGAGAGCGGCGGCGTGCTTCCCCACGACGACACGCCCGAACGCCCCAACGATGTGCTCCGCGCGGCTCGCGAACAGCTCGACGAGTACTTCGCGGGGCAGCGCCTCGACTTCGACGTTCCGGTGCGACTCACCGGCACCCCCTTCCAGCAGGCCGTCTGGGCCGAGCTCGAGCGACTGCGCTGGGGTGAGGCCACCTCGTACGGCGCACTCGCGGCCGCAGTCGGCAAGCCGGGGTCCGCCAGGGCCATCGGCGGCGCGGTCGGCGCGAACCCCGTGCCGATCATCGTGGGCTGCCACCGCGTGCTCGCGAGCGACGGGCGCATCACCGGGTACTCCGGCGGCGAGGGCGTTCCCACCAAACTCTGGCTGCTCGGCCACGAGCAGATCGGCTTCGCCGCGTGAGCGTCATTCCCAGACCCGAGATCGTCGTCGGCGACGACGGACTCGCCCGATGCGGGTGGGGCGCCACCGACCCCGAGTACCGCCGGTACCACGACGAGGAGTGGGGCACGCCGCAGCACGATCCGGTGCGGCTCTTCGAGAAGGTCTGCCTCGAGGGATTCCAGGCGGGTCTGTCGTGGATCACGATCCTTCGGCGTCGTCCGGCCTTCCGCGAGGTCTTCCACGGCTTCGATGCCGAACGTGTCGCCGCCATGACCGACGACGACGTCTCGCGCCTGCTCGGCGATGAGCGCATCATCCGTCACCGGGGCAAGATCGAGGCGACGATCCAGAACGCCCGTGCCACGCTCGAACTCGACCTGCCCATCGACGAGCTGTTGTGGAGCTTCGCACCCGCGCGGCGCGGGGTGGCGCCGGCCACGTTCGCCGAGGTGCCGGCGACGACGCAGGAGTCAGCGGCGATGAGCAAGGAGCTGCGCCGTCGCGGATTCCGCTTCGTCGGGCCGACGACGATGTACGCGCTCATGCAGGCGGCCGGCATGGTCGACGACCACCTGGCCGCGTGCCACCGATCGGCGAGTGCAGTCGCCGCGTGAGCTCTCCCGCGGCCGAAGCCTCGGTCAGGCGACGAGTTCGAGTTCGCGAACGCCCGCGCCGACTCGCTCCGAGCTGAGCGAGAGCGAGAAGCCGGCCTCGTGCGCCCAGTCGATCAGCTCCTCGATCGAGGCGAGCTGCGGCTGCGCGGTCAGCACGGCGCGGGTGAAGAGCCCCTTCGCGCGCTTGTTGAAGTGGTTCAGCGCGCGCTTCCGGCCGGCACCGTCGACGGAGACGACCCGCACGAACGCCGCTTCGGTGTGCGCGGGAACGGGTCCGAGTTCGACGTACGCCTCGGAGCGGAGGTCGAGCAGCAGACCGCCGGCCGCCTCGAGTGCCGCCGTGATCGGTTCCCGCCACAGCGCCTTCATCCGCACGCCCGGCAGGCGCGAATCGTGCGAGAGCCGGTACGCCGGAATCACGTCCATCGCCCCGAGCAGACCGAACAGTGCTGAGTGCACGACCACGTGCTCCGCGGCGTAGGCGCGAGCACCGGCATCGAGTGTCGGGGCGTCCAGCGCATCGAAGAGCACGCCCGTGTACCGGTCGAGCACGGGCATCGTGTGCGAGTCGAGCAGGTGCCGGTTCCGCTCGACCTCGTGCGCCTGCCGAGGTCCGAGCTTCAACGCCCGCATCATCTCGGCGGGGTCGTGCGCGAGCGCGACAACGGCTGCGGTCGTCTCAGCCCGAACCGGGGTGAGCGAGCCGAACGAGAGCGCGCGCAGATCGAGCGCGACGTCGACGCCGCCGTCGCGCTTGGTCTCGGACGGCGGAAGCAGCAGCCGCACTACGAGCCGATGAAGGCGAGTGCGGCGTCGACGTTCGACCCGAGCGACTCGATGCTGTCGATCGTCACTCGCGGCAGCGCCGACGACGGGCCGGTCCAGGCCGCATACCCCTCGAGGCTCTGCTCGACGGCGCGCCAGGTGGTCTCCTCGAGGTGCGGGAGCTTGCGCTCGCGCTTCTCGAGGCGGGCGCGGTGCAACTCCTCATCGGAGCACACGACCTCGATCACCCGCAGGCGCACTTCGGCACGCTCCGCGAGGTCGCGCCACTGCAGGCGCGCAGCCTCACCGGCGTTGACCGCGTCGACGATCACCGTGCGTCCCGAGTCGAGCTCCTTCTCGGCGATCTCCTCGGCTACGAGGTATGCCGCGAGACCGGTCGGCTGGTCGGCTTCGATGCCGGCCCGCAGGATCGCAGACTCGATCGGGTCGACTGACACGACCGTGGCGCCGAGGCGGGCGCCGACGATCTCTCCGATCGTCGACTTTCCCGCACCCGGCAACCCGGCCATGACGATGAGCTGGGTGACACTCAGGTCACCGAACTGGCGTTCGATCGGCTGCTCCCCCTGCATCCGGCACTCCTCAGACGAGTTCGGCGCGGGACGCGACGACCTGCACCGCATTCGCCTGCACCGACAGGAATCCATCGTCGGCGTTGGCGGTGATCTTCTCACCGCCGGGCAGGGTGACCCGCACCTCGCCGCCGGCGAGGATCGCGAGCATCGGCTCGTGACCCGGCAGAATGCCGATCTCGCCTTCGACGGTGCGCGCCACCACCATGGTCGCCTCGCCCGACCAGACCTGCTGGTCGGCCGAGACGACACTCACGTTGAGGCTGGCCATGCTCAGCCGTTCTCCTTCTGGATCTGAGCCCACTTCTCTTCGACGTCGGAGATGCCACCGACGTTGAAGAAGGCCTGCTCGGCCACGTGGTCGAACTCGCCCTTGGCGATCGCGTCGAAGGACTCGATCGTGTCCTTGAGCGGAACGGTCGAACCCTCGACACCGGTGAACTTCTTCGCCATGTAGGTGTTCTGCGAGAGGAACTGCTCGATACGGCGCGCGCGCGACACCGTGATCTTGTCTTCCTCGGAGAGCTCGTCGACACCGAGGATGGCGATGATCTCCTGCAGTTCCTTGTTCTTCTGGAGGATCTGCTTGACCGTGGTGGCGACGCGGTAGTGGTCCTCGCCCAGGTAACGGGGGTCGAGGATGCGCGACGTCGAGGTCAGCGGGTCGACGGCCGGGTAGAGGCCCTTCGACGCGATTGCGCGGGAGAGCTCGGTCGTGGCGTCGAGGTGCGCGAACGTCGTGGCCGGGGCCGGGTCGGTGTAGTCGTCGGCGGGGACGTAGATCGCCTGCAGCGAGGTGATCGAGTGTCCACGCGTCGAGGTGATGCGCTCCTGCAGAACGCCCATCTCGTCGGCGAGGTTCGGCTGGTAGCCCACGGCCGACGGCATGCGGCCGAGGAGCGTCGAGACCTCGGAACCGGCCTGCGTGAAGCGGAAGATGTTGTCGATGAAGAGCAGCACGTCCTGCTTCTGCACATCGCGGAAGTACTCCGCCATGGTCAGGGCCGACAGCGCCACGCGAAGACGCGTTCCCGGCGGCTCGTCCATCTGGCCGAAGACGAGGGCGGTCTTGTCGAAGACGCCCGCCTCCTCCATCTCGTGGATGAGGTCGTTGCCCTCACGGGTGCGCTCGCCGACACCGGCGAACACCGACACACCACCGTGGTCCTGCGCGACGCGCTGGATCATCTCCTGGATGAGGACGGTCTTGCCGACACCTGCACCACCGAAGAGGCCGATCTTTCCACCCTGCACGTACGGCGTGAGGAGGTCGATGACCTTGATGCCGGTCTCGAACATCGAGGTCTTCGACTCGAGCTGGTCGAAGGCCGGAGCCTTGCGGTGGATCGGCCAGCGCTCGGTGATCTCGATCTGCTCGCCGGGCTCTGCGTTCAGCACCTCGCCGATGACGTTGAAGACCTTGCCCTTGGTGACGTCGCCGACGGGCACCGAGATCGATGCGCCGGTGTCGGAGACCTCCTGGCCGCGGACGAGGCCATCGGTCGGGTTCAAGGCGATCGCGCGGACCAGGTCGTCACCGAGGTGCTGTGCGACCTCGAGGGTCAGCACCGTGGTGTTGCCGTCGATCGTGATCTCGGTCTTCAGCGCGTTGTAGATCGGGGGGATCGAGTCGTGCGGGAACTCGATGTCGACGACGGGGCCGGTGACCCGGGCGACGCGGCCGACGGCGCCGGCCACAGGCGCGGCCGCGGCCGGGGCGGTAGCGGTGTCAGTCATGTGTTCTCTCTCTTCGTAAGGGGCTACTTGGCGGACGACAGCGCGTCAGCGCCGCCCACGATCTCGGAAATCTGCTGGGTGATCTCGGACTGGCGCGCATTGTTCGCCAGACGCGTGTAGTCGGTGATGAGCTTGTCGGCGTTGTCGCTGGCCGACTTCATCGCCTTCTGCGTCGCGGCGTGCTTGGCCGCCGACGACTGCAGCATCGCGTTGTAGATGCGGCTCTCGATGTAGACCGGCAGGAGTCCGTCGAGGACGGTCTCCGCGTCGGGCTCGAACTCGTAGAGCGGGAAGACCTCGTGCTTCGTCGAGGAGGCCTCGGGGGCCTCATCGCTCTCGACGACCTCGAGCGGGAGCAGGCGGGTGACCACCGGAACCTGCGTGATGCGGCTCACGAAGCGGTTGTAGACGATGTGGATCTCATCGACGCCGCCGTCGCCCGCGTCCCGGAGGAACGCCTCGAGCACCGCGTCGGCGATCTCCTTCGCCGTGTCGAAGTCGGGGTTGTCGGTGCCGCCGATCCAGCTGCGCTCGAAGGCGCGGTGCCGGAAGTTGAAGTACCCGACGGACTTGCGACCGACGAGGAAGTACTCGACCGACTTGCCCTGGCTCTTCAGGAGCTCGGTGAGCTCCTCTGCTTCGCGCAGCACCTGCGAGTTGAAGGCGCCGGCGAGGCCGCGGTCCGACGTGAAGATCACGATCGCGGCGCGATCGATGCGCTCCGGCTCGGTCGTCAGCACGTGAGCCACGTTCGAGTAGCTCGCAACGGCCGAGACTGCCCGAGTGATGGCGGTCGAATACGGCTCCGACGCCGCAACGCGCGCCTGAGCCTTCTGGATCCGCGAGGCGGAGATGAGCTCCATCGCCCGCGTGATCTTCTTGGTCGTCTGGGCAGATTTGATCTTCTGCCGGTAGACCCGAAGCTGCGCTCCCATGTTTCTCCTGTGTCCTGTCTTCCTGGTACTGAGGCTCTCGACTCGACCCCGTGAGGTCAGTTCCCGTCGAGAGCCTCAGGGAACCTCGGAATGACTAGCGGCGACCCTTGACGATCTTCTCCTGGACGACCTCTTCTGCAGCGATCGCCTCGAACTGCTCGGAACCGACCGAGGCGAGCGGCTTGCCCTCACCCGTCTGGAACTCGAGCTTGAACGTGTCGACTGCCGTCGCGAGTTCGGCCGCGGTCTCGTCGGAGAGCACGTTGGTCTCGCGCAGCGAGTTCAGCACCTCGGTGTTGCGAGCGAGGAAGTCGTGCAGCTCGCTCTCGAAACGGAGGATGTCTTCGACGGGAACCTCATCGAGCTTGCCGTTGGTGCCGGCCCAGATCGAGACGACCTGCTTCTCGACCGACATCGGCGAGTACTGCGGCTGCTTCAGCAGCTCGGTGAGGCGTGCTCCTCGGGCGAGCTGACGGCGGCTGGCCGCGTCGAGGTCGGATGCGAACATCGCGAAGGCCTCGAGCGAGCGGTACTGCGCGAGCTCGAGCTTCAGCGTGCCGGAGACCTTCTTGATCGACTTGACCTGTGCGTCACCGCCGACTCGGGAGACCGAGATGCCGACGTCGACAGCGGGGCGCTGGTTCGAGTTGAACAGGTCGGACTGGAGGAAGATCTGGCCGTCGGTGATCGAGATCACGTTGGTCGGGATGTACGCCGAGACGTCGTTGGCCTTGGTCTCGATGATCGGCAGACCCGTCATCGAGCCGGCGCCGAGCTCATCGGAGAGCTTCGCGCAACGCTCGAGCAGACGCGAGTGCAGGTAGAAGACGTCACCGGGGTACGCCTCGCGTCCCGGCGGACGACGCAGGAGCAGCGACACGGCACGGTAGGCCTCGGCCTGCTTCGACAGGTCGTCGAAGATGATGAGGACGTGCTTGGAGTCGTACATCCAGTGCTGGCCGATGGCCGACCCGGTGTACGGTGCGAGGTACTTGAAGCCGGCCGGGTCGGAGGCGGGAGCGGCGACGATCGTCGTGTACTCCATGGCTCCGGCGTCTTCGAGGGCGCCCTTCACCGAGGCGATCGTCGAGCCCTTCTGGCCGACGGCGACGTAGATGCAGCGAACCTGCTTCGACGGGTCGCCGGTCTCCCAGTTGGCCTTCTGGTTGATGATCGTGTCGATCGCGATGGCCGTCTTGCCGGTCTGGCGGTCGCCGATGATGAGCTGGCGCTGGCCGCGGCCGACGGGGATCATCGCGTCGATGGCCTTGATGCCGGTCTGCAGCGGCTCGTGCACCGACTTGCGCTGCATGACGCCGGGCGCCTGCAGCTCGAGGGCACGACGGCCCTCGAGGCCGGTGATCTCGCCGAGGCCGTCGATCGGGTGGCCGAGCGGGTCGACGACACGGCCGAGGTAGCCCTCGCCGACGGGAACGGAGAGGACCTCGCCAGTGCGGGTCACCTCCATGCCCTCTTCGATGCCGGTGAACTCGCCGAGCACGACGACGCCGATCTCGTCTTCGTCGAGGTTCTGCGCGAGACCGAGCGTGCCGTCCGCGAAGCGGATCAGCTCGTTCGCCATGACCGAGGGAAGACCTTCGACGTGCGCGATGCCGTCGCCGGCGTCGGTGACGTACCCGACCTCGGTCTTCTCCGCCTGTCCCGGCTCGTACGACGAGACGAACTCCGAGAGAGCCGAACGGATCTCGTCGGGGCTGATGGTGAGTTCTGCCATTGTCTTTTCCCTTTTTCTGTACCGGTTGTACAGCTACTGGTGTGTCACGGCGCGAGCGCCGGTCGTTTCAACCGGCGTCAGCCGGCAAGCTTCTGCCGCAGCGAACTGAGGCGCGAGGCGACGCTGCCGTCGATGACGTCGTCGCCGATCTGCACGCGGATCCCGCCGAGCACGGCAGGATCGACGATGGTGTCGAAGCGGACACGGCGGCCCGCCTGGACCGCGAGGCCCTGCTCGAGCCGGCCCAGCTGGGCGGCGGTGAGCGGAACGGCGCTCGTGACCGTCGCGATGTCGAATCCGCGCTGGTCTGCGACGACGGATGCCCCGTGGCGGAGCAGCTCGCCGATGCGGCGGCCGCGAGGCTGCTGCACGAGGTGCCGAACGATGACGACGGTCTGCGGCGATGCCTTGCCTTCGAGGAGCCGGTCGACGATCTGCGTCTTGGCGACGGTCTCGCCGAGCTTCGACCCGAGCGCGAGCTCGAGCTCGGCGTCGCTCGCGACCGCCCGCTCGAACGCGAGCAGCTCGGCGTCGAGGTCGACGTCGTCGGAAGCGGAGTCCGCGGCGACGCGGATGCCGATCTCTTCGATGCCGGCGAGGAAGTCGTCGCCCGACGACCACCGGCGCGAAGCCGCGCTCACGAGGAGCGAGGCGGCCTCGGCCGGGATGCGGGCGCCGAACACGGCCTCGACGAGCGCGCGCTTCTGCGCGACGTCGGCCTCGGTGTCGATGAGAGCCGTGCGCAGGTGCGCGGACTCGCCGATGACTCGGCCTGCGGCGAGGAGGGCCTCGGCAACCGGAAGGTCGGCTCGGCCGAGCTCCGCGAGCGCGGCCTTCGAGCCGGCCAGGGCCTCTCTCGTAGCGCTACCCATGGACTACTTCTTCCCTCCGGCGGTGGCCTCGGAGGCCTCCAGTTCGGCGAGGAAGCGGTCGACGACCGCAGTCGCCTTCGCGTCGTCGGAGAGCGACTCGCCGATGACCCCGGAAGCGAGGTCGATGGCCAGCGTGCCCACCTCGGAGCGGAGCGTGACGAGTGCCGTCTGGCGCTCCGCCTCGATCTGCGCCTGTGCGCTCGCGGTGACGCGAGCAGCCTCGACGGTGGCGGCGTCCTTCGCCTCGGCGACGATCTTCTTGCCGTCATCGCGAGCCGTCTCGCGGATGCGACCGGCTTCGGTGCGCGCGTCGGCGAGCTGGGCGGTGTACTCCTCGAGAGCCGCCTCGGCCTTGCGCTGCGCCTCGTCGGCCTTCGCGATGTTGCCCTCGATCGCCTCGCCCCGCTCATCGAGCAGCTTCTGCACGCGCGGCAGCACGTACTTCCAGAAGAAGATGAGGATGATGACGAAGCAGACCGACGACCAGATGATGTCGTACCACTCCGGAATCACCGGGCTGTGGGTCTCGCCACCCTCGGTTGCAGCGCTCAGTACTGCTTGAAGCACGTTGGCCTCCTCAGTTGGGGCGGGTGGATCAGACGAAGATGAAGTAGGTGGCGATGCCGATGAAGGCGAGCGCCTCGGTGAAGGCGATACCGATCCACATCAGGACCTGGAGGCGGCCGGCCAGCTCGGGCTGGCGGGCGACGCCCTCGATCGTCTTGCCGACGACGATGCCGACGCCGATGGCCGGGCCGATGGCGGCGAGGCCGTAGCCGACCGTCGCGATGTTGCCGTTGATCTCAGCGAGAACGGTGGTTGCGTCCACGTTGGGTTTCCTTTCCTAGGGAATGTTCTGGGCGGATGCCCGGGCTCAGTGCTCTTCTGCGACCGCGAGCTGGATGTAGACCGCGGTGAGAAGTGCGAAGACGTACGCCTGCAGGACGGCGACGAGGACCTCGAACAGCGTGAACGCGAGGCCGAAGGCCAGCGTTCCGACACCGAGCAGGGTCCACCAGCCGCTCATCTGCACGACGAAGAACTGCGTCGCCGCGAAGAAGAGCACCAGCAGGAGGTGGCCGACGATCATGTTCATCATGAGTCGGAGCGTGAGGGTGATCGGACGGATGATGAACGTCGAGATGAACTCGATCGGCGTGACGATGATGTACACCGGCCACGGCACACCCGAGGGGAAGAGCGAGTTCTTGAAGAAGTTCTTGGGGCTCTTCTTGACACCCGCGTAGATGAAGGTGACGTACGCGACGATCGCGAGCACGAGCGGCACGCCGATGACGGAGGTGCCGGCGATGTTCAGGAACGGGATGACACCTGTCAGGTTCATGAACAGGATCATGAAGAACATGGTCGTGAGGATCGGCAGGAACCGCTTGCCGTCCTTCTTGCCGAGCAGGTCGTCGGCGATGTTGACGCGCACCATGTCGAGACCCATCTCGACGAGGCTCTGGAAGCGCCCGGGCACGATGCTCATGCGACGGGTGCCGAGCCAGAACACGAGCAGCAGCGCGATGACCGCGACGTAGCGGACGAGGATGATGCGGTTGATCTCGAAGGGGGTGTCTTCGAAGAGCAGCGGCCCGGGGAAGAATTCGTCGATCGACGGCCCGTGGAAGCCACCATCGTCGGTTGACATCGGAACCAGCAGGTTCAGAGCGTTAGCTAGCAGCGCTTTCTCCTGTTTCGGGGCGTGGAGCTCGGCTCTCGCGGCGACGAACATGGACCTCGGCAGCCCGTGCGCGAGCAGGGCAGAACCGTGGGGGGATCCCCATTACTCTAGCAATACTTCGGGCTGTCGACGAATCGCCGAGACGGCCTCACTCTTCAGTCGGCGCCTTGGGCAGCTCGACGTCGCTGACGTACGGCAGGCGCGACTTCGCGACGACGATGACATCGACGGCGAGCGACGCGAGCACGCCCGCGACGAGGCTGAGGAAGAGCGCCGTCGTGTTCAGCCACTCTGCGTCGCGCAGCACCACGACGAGCACGATGAAGACGATGAACTTCAGGATCCAGCCGCCCAGCACGATGCCGAAGAACGCTCCGACGAACAGGTCGCTCGAGGCGAAGCGGTTGGCCGCGAGGATGCTCGCCGCCGTGATGCCCATGAAGACCACGGCCATGAGCGTGCCGATGAGGGCGCCCAGCAGGCCTGGCACGCCGGCGAGCACGTAGCCGAGGATCGCGCCGACGACCAGGATCACCCCGGCGAGCACACCGCCCCAGACGAGCGCCCTTCGCAGTACGGGGTTCGAGGTCGGCGTGCGGTCGGCTTCGGGTCGTGCGTCGTTCATCGTGCTCCAGTTTCGGGGTCGCCGGATTCTACCGAGCCGTCCTGAGCGGACGCCGGGCGGCCCCCGTCGGCTGCAGCGGCGCCGTCCTGAGCCTGTCGAAGGGATGCCTCGACGCCCGCGAGCTCGTCGAGCCCTGCGACTTCCGCTTCGGGGATCTCGTCGACCGCCACCGCCTCGGCGGCGACGGTGAGGCGCTTGCGGCGGCCGAGCGGGGCGAGCGTGATCACGGCGCAGATGACGAAGCCGATGAACAGCGCGAGGAGCGCCCAGAGGGAGGAGATCTTGAAGTAGACCGGGAAGACGTAGGTGAGGAGGCATCCGATCGATGCGACCGCGGTCCAGCCGTAGAGGATCAGCACCGCGTGGAGGTGCGAGTGCCCCATGTCGAGCAAGCGGTGGTGGAGGTGCTTGCGGTCGGCCGAGAACGGCGACTTGCCGGCGCGCAGGCGCCGCATGACCGCGAGCCCGAAGTCGAGCAGCGGGATCACGAGCACCGCGAACGGCAGCAGGATCGGGATGAACGCCGCCACGAACTGGTTGAGACCGACGCCCGTCGGGTTCAGCTGGCCGGTGACCGCGACGGCGGAGGTCGCCATGAGGAGCCCGATGAGCAGGGCGCCGGCATCGCCCATGAAGAGCTTCGCGGGGTGCCAGTTGAGCGGCAGGAACCCGGCGCACGCGCCGACCAGGATGATGGCCACGAGCGAGGCGAGGTTGAAGTAGTTCGTCGGCGACGTCTGCTGCACGAGCAGGTACGAGTACAGGAAGAACACGCCGTTCGCGATGAGGGCGACGCCGGCGACGAGCCCGTCGAGCCCGTCGATGAAGTTCACGGCGTTCATCACGAGCACGATGACGAAGACGGTGATGATCGCGAACATCCACGACGAGCCGACCGTGATGCCGGCGATCGGCAGCGACACGATCGAGACGCCCTGCCAGGTGATGAGCCCGGCGGCGAGGAACTGGGCGGCGAGCTTCGTCGTCCAGTCGAGGTCCCAGATGTCGTCGGCGACGCCGACGATGACGATGAGGAGCGCGGCGCCGAGGATCGCGAGGATCTGGCCCGGGTTCTGGAAGACGATCGCGATGTTCGAGAACCGTGAGGAGCCGAGCGTGGAGACGAACGCCGCGGCGCCGAATGCGATGAGGATGCCGACGAACATCGCGACGCCGCCGAGGCGCGGCGTCGGCCGCGTGTGCACGTCGCGCTCGCGGATCTTCGGGTAGAGCTTGTACTTCAGGCTCAGCTTCCAGACGATGATCGATCCGCCGAAGGTGACGAGCGCCGTCAGCAGGGCGATGGCCAGGAAGAGGGTCATGAGGCGGCAGCGTCCCCGTCGTCGGCGGAGGTCGCGGGCTCGGCGGAGGTCGCGGGCTCGGCAGCGGAGGCCGCTGGCCCCGCCTCGGCCGGCTGTTCGGCGGCGGTTGCTGCGGGTGCGACGGGCTCAGGCTCAGGCTCTGCCTCGAGGGCGGGCTCCGCCGCGCGCTCGGGCTCGAGGAGGTCCTCCCCCACGACGGCCGCGATGCGCTCCCGCGAGATCACTCCGGCGCGCACGATGCGGAGCCGTCCGCCTTCGCGGGCGAGGCCCGTCGCATCGACGATGGTCGAGGAGGTGTCGCCCTCGCGTTCGCCGATGGCCTCGTACGAGCCGCCGGCCGGGCCGCCGTCGAGGTAGACGCTGACCGCGTCGCCGAGCATCTCCGAGGCGTCCGCCGCCGTGGTGGCGGACGGCTCGCCCGAGAGGTTCGCCGACGACACCGCGAGCGGACCCGTCTCGGCGAGGAGTTCGAGGGCGATGGGGTTCGCCGGCATGCGGAGCGCGACCGTGCCGCGCGTCTCGCCGAGGTCCCACTGCAGCGAGGGCTGCGCGTGCAGGATGACGGTCAGCCCCCCGGGCCAGAACTCGCCGACGAGCTCGCGCACGGCCGGCGGCACCTCGCTCGCGAGGGCGTCGAGGGTCGGGATGCCGGGGATGAGCACGGGAGGGGGCGACGTGCGGTCGCGCCCCTTCGCGTCGAGCAGCCGGGAGACGGCCTTCGGGGCGAACGCGTCGGCCGCGACCCCGTAGACCGTGTCGGTGGGGATGACGACGAGCTCTCCGCGCCCGATGGCGCTTCGAGCGAGGCGCATGCCGGTGAGGAGCTCTGAGTCGACCGAACAGTCGTAGATGGCAGTCATGACCTGCCGATTCTAGACCAGCGCCCCGATGCGGAACCTCGACGGGCAGCGGCGCCGTCCTGAGCCTGTCGAAGGGATGCCGCGGCGCAGGCGTGCGCCGCGGCATCCGCTGCCGTTCGACGGGCTCAGCGGCGGCCCGCCCTGCGACGGAACAGCCAGCCGCCCCAGACGACCGAGACCACGACGATGCCGACGCACCAGCCGATCGCCCACCATGCCGAGTCGCCGATCGGCGTACCCATGAGCAGGCCGCGGATCGTCTCGATGACCGGGGTGATCGGCTGGTTCTCGGCGATCCACTGCAGCCATTCGGGCATCGTCTCGACGGGCACGAACGCGCTCGAGAGGTAGGGCAGGAACAGCAGGATGAAACCGTAGCCGCTCGCCGCCTCGGGGCTCGACGCCGCAAGGCCGATCGCCGCGAAGAGGTAGGTGATCGCGAGGATGTAGAGGGCCACGAGGCCGAACACGGCGAGCCACTCGAGCGGCGTCGCGCTCGGCCGGAAGCCCACGAGGAGCGCCACCGCGATGACGACCCCCGTCGCCACGAGGTTGCGGGCGAGGCTCGCCACCACGTGCCCGGTGGTGACGGCGCCGCTCCGCAGCGGCATGGTGCGGAAGCGGTCGATGATGCCCGTCGTCATGTCGCGGGAGACCGAGATAGCCGTCGACGACGCGCCGAACCCCGCGCAGAGCAGGATGATGCCGGGCACGACGTAGTCGACGTAGCCGCCCGACGGGTCGATGGCGTTGCCGAAGATGAAGGTGAACATCAGCATGAGCATCGTCGGCAGCAGTACCGCCATGAGCATGGCGTCGATGTCGCGCACCGAGTGGCGGAAGCTGCGCGCGATGAACGTCGACTCGGCCGTGAAGGGGCCGAGCTTCGCTCGGGCGGGCGCGGGGGCGATGCCGGCGCCCGCACCCCTCGAGGCGGATGTCGTGGTGGCGGTCGTCAGGGTGGTCATGATGGTCACTTCGATTCGATGAGGTCGGGGGCGGATGCCGCTGCGCCTGCAGTGATCGCGAGGAACACGTCGTCGAGGCTCGGGCGGCGGATGGACACCTGCGACCCCTCGGCGGCGGAGACCGGCGAGTGGTCGAGCAGGTCGATGGCGGCGCGCAGTCCGTGCACGCTGCCGTCGGTCGGCAGTTCGAGCAGCAGCTCGCCGTCGGCGCCGCGGAGTTCGACGACATCGCCGCCGATGCGCGCCTTCAGCTCGTCGGCGGTGCCCTCTGCGGCGATGCGGCCCCGGTCGAGCACGGCGATGCGGTCGGCGAGCCGGTCGGCCTCCTCGAGGTACTGCGTCGTGAGGAAGACCGTCGTGCCGGCCTCGGTCAGCGAGCGGATGACGTTCCAGAGCTCCTGGCGGCTGCGCGTGTCGAGGCCGGTGGTCGGCTCGTCGAGGAACAGGATCGGCACGTCGACGACGAGGCTGAGGGCGAGGTCGAGACGTCGGCGCATGCCGCCCGAGTACGTGCCGAGGCGTCGGCGCGCGGCATCCGTCAGATCGAACCGTTCGAGCAGCTCGGCGGCGCGATCCCGTGCCTGCTGGCGGCCGAGACCCGAGAGCCGGCCCATCATGACGAGGTTCTCGGTGCCGGTGAGCACCTCGTCGACGGCCGCCGACTGGCCGGTGAGGGCGATGCGCTGCTTCACCTCCTCGGGTGACGCTGCGACGTCGAATCCCGCGACCCGCGCGATGCCGGCATCGGGCTTCACGAGCGTCGTGAGGATGTTGATGGTGGTCGTCTTGCCGGCGCCGTTCGGGCCGAGCAGGGCGAACACCGAGCCCGCGGGCACGCTGAGGTCGAGGCCGGCGAGCACTTCGGTCGCCCCGAACCGCTTCCTGAGCCCGTGCGTGTCGATCGCGACTGACATGGATCTCTCCTGTTCTCTCGTCTGCGGCCCATGCTTATGCGTATGGCGCAAACTGTTTACGTGATGCACTGTTGTTTAAGTAATACACAGTTCTAGACTGTCGTCAACACCTTCTCGAGAACGGACCCCCTGTGAGCCCTGAGCGTGTGAGCCCCGAGCGACGCGATCCCGAACTCCCCCGAGGGGTGGCCCTCGCGTGGGGCGTCGCGGCGAACCCGCAACGCGGGCCCAAGCGGGAGCTCTCGATCGAGCGCATCGTCGACGCCGCCATCGAGATCGCCGACGCCGAGGGCATCGGGGCGGTGTCGATGAGCCGGGTCGCCGCGTCGCTCGGCTTCACGACGATGTCGCTCTACCGGTACGTGACCAGCAAGGACGACCTGATCCTGCTCATGCAGGAGGGTGCGGTCACGCCGCCCGTGCCCGACGAGACGGTCGAACGCGGATGGCGCGCCGGCGTCACTGCGTGGGTGCTCGCGATGCGCGCCGCCTACCGCGAGCACCCCTGGCTCGTCGACATCCCGATCTCGGGTGCGCCGATCACGCCCAACAGCCTGCTCATCGTCGACTGGTTCCTGCGCGAGGTGCGCGCACTCCCCCTCAGCGACGGCGAGAAGATGTCGACCCTGCTGCTGCTCACGAGCTACGC
Source organism: Agromyces cerinus (assembly GCF_016907835.1). Classification (NCBI taxonomy): domain Bacteria; kingdom Bacillati; phylum Actinomycetota; class Actinomycetes; order Micrococcales; family Microbacteriaceae; genus Agromyces; species Agromyces cerinus. The sequence continues at coordinate 2,018,878 of NZ_JAFBCT010000001.1, forward strand.
GCGCGCCACCGGCGCGCAGGAACGCGACATCGGCGCCGCCGCAGCAGCAGCGGCAGACCCGGCGGATGTCACCGGTGCGAACTACTTCGAGGCGCTCGCCGAGCTCGTGACCCCCGAACGGTTCCCATACCTGAGCCCGCTCCTCGCCGCAGGCGGCTACGTGGCGGAACCCGGCACCGACCCCGACGACAGCGACGACGACTTCTCATTCGGGCTGCAGCGCATCCTCGACGGCATCGAGTACCACGTGGGCCGGGTCGATTCGGGCGCCGGCGCCGTCGCCGCGGAGCCGCTGCCTCCCGCGCTCGAACTGCCCCGCGACAAGCAGGTGCGCGAGGCGGCGAAGGCCCGACGCGAGGCCGAGAAGGCGTTGCGCGAGGCGCAGAAGCGCGAACGCGAGGCGATCAAGCACGCGCTCGAACGCGAGAAGCACGCGCTCGAGCGTGAGCAGCTCGCTCGCGAGAAGGCGGAGCGGGCGAAGAAGGAGTAGCGCCCGGGCGCTCAGCGCACCGCCGAAGTCGCCCGATCGCGGGTCGTGAGGTCGCGGTGGTGCGCGATCGCCCGCCAGCCGTCGGCGGCGAGGATCGCGGCGATCGCCGCCGACTGCTCCTCGCCGTGTTCGATCACGAGCGCGCCGCCCGGACGCAGCAGGGCGAGCGCGCGCCGGGAGAGCACGCGAACCACATCGAGCCCGTCGGCGCCGCCGTAGAGCGCCAGCTCGGGGTCGTGGAGGCGCACCTCGGGGTCGCGCGGCATGTCGCGGAGCGGCACATACGGCGGGTTCGAGACCACGACCGCCACCCGGCCATCGAGTTCGGGCAGGGCGTCGGCGAGGTCGCCGAAGACGAGCTCGAGATTCGGGGCGGCCACCTCGGCGACGTTGCGCCGCGTCCACACGAATGCCTCGGGCGACTTCTCGACCGCCCACACCCTCGCGTGCGGCACCTCCGTCGCGAGCGCGAGCGCGATGGCGCCGCTGCCCGTGCCGAGGTCGACGCCGATCGGCTCGGGCTCGGCTGCGGAGGTGAGCGCGTCGATCGCGAGCTGGGCGACCTGCTCGGTCTCGGGTCGCGGCACGAAGACACCCGGGCCGACCTGCAGATCGAGGTTGCGGAACGCCGCACGACCCGTGATGTGCTGCAGCGGCTCACGCAGGGCACGACGCCCGACGAGCGAGGCGAGTGCCGCGGCATCCGCTTCGCCGACCACGGCGCCGACCACTATGCGCGCCTGCACGGCGCCGCGCGAGAGGCCGAGCACGTGTCCGATCAGGAGGTCGGCATCGACCTCGGGATCGGGGACGCCGGCGGAGGCGAGTGTCGACACCGTCTCGTCTCGGAGCTCGCGCAGGGATCGCGCTCGGGCATCGGGGGTCGTCGTATCCACGCAATGGAATGTAACGCACTCGCCTCCACGGGAGCCGAAGCCTAGGCTGAGGCCGTCGTCCACCACCTGACCCGAGAGGCAAGCCCATGGCGCAGATCTACGAGAACATCACCGAGGTCGTCGGTCGCACTCCGCTCGTGCGTCTCAATCGCCTGACCGAGGGCGCGGGCGCAACGGTGCTCGCCAAGCTCGAGTTCTACAACCCCGCCGCGAGCGTCAAGGACCGCATCGGCGTCGCCATCATCGACGCGGCCGAGAAGTCGGGTGAGCTGACCCCGGGCGGCACCATCGTCGAGGGCACGAGCGGCAACACCGGCATCGCGCTCGCCCTCGTCGGCGCTGCTCGCGGCTACCGCGTGATCCTCACCATGCCCGACACGATGAGCGTCGAGCGTCGCGTGCTGCTGCGTGCCTACGGCGCCGAGATCGTGCTCACCCCCGGCTCCGAGGGAATGAAGGGCGCGGTCGCGAAGGCCAACGAGATCGTCGAGGCCACGCCCGGCGCGATCCTCGCGCGCCAGTTCGAGAACGAGGCGAACCCGGCGATCCACTACGCGACGACCGGCCCCGAGATCTGGGCCGACACCGACGGCGGCGTCGACATCCTCGTCTCCGGCATCGGCACGGGCGGCACCATCACGGGCGCCGGCCGCTACCTCAAGGAGCAGAAGCCGGGCCTCGCGGTCGTCGCCGTCGAGCCGGCCGACTCCCCCATCCTCACGCAGGGCACCCCCGGCCCCCACAAGATCCAGGGCCTCGGCGCCAACTTCGTGCCCGACGTGCTCGACCGCGAGGTCTACGACGAGGTCATCGACGTCGCCACGAGCGACGCCATCGCGACCGCACGCGCCCTCGCGACCGACGAGGCGATCCTCGGCGGCATCTCCTCGGGCGCAGCCGTCTGGGCCGCCCTCGAGGTCGCGAAGCGCCCCGAGAACGACGGCAAGACCATCGTCGTCATCGTGCCCGACTTCGGCGAGCGGTACGTCTCGACCGTGCTCTACGAAGACCTGCGCGACTGAGCGACCGCGAGCGCCCGGCGCAGCGTCGACGACGCTGTCCGGGCGCTCGGTGCATCCGATCGACGTACGGACTGATTGACTATCGACGTGACCTTCTTCCGAGCACTCCGCGAGGACATCGCGACGGCGCGCGCGCACGACCCCGCCTCCCGCGGAAACGTCGAGGTGTTCCTCGCGTACTCCGGCCTGCACGCCATCTGGGGCTACCGGCTCGCGCACGTGCTCTGGCGCAGCGGGCTGCGTCTGCCCGCTCGTCTCGTCTCGCAGATCGTGCGCTTCCTCACCGGCGTCGAGATCCACCCCGGCGCCACCATCGGCCGCCGGTTCTTCATCGACCACGGCATGGGCGTCGTCATCGGCGAGACGGCGATCGTCGGCGACGATGTGATGCTCTACCACGGCGTCACCCTCGGCGGGAAGGCCGCTCGCGGCGCGGACCGCGGGGCGAAGCGGCATCCGACCCTCGACGACGGGGTCACCGTCGGTGCGGGCGCGAAGGTGCTCGGCGACATCACGATCGGCGCGTGGAGTGCGATCGGCGCGAACGCCGTCGTCACGAAGGACGCGCCCGCGCATTCGCTCGTCGTCGGCATTCCCGCGACGTTCAAGCCGCTCTCGCACGAGACGGCCGACGCCGCACGCGGCATCCACGACTGGCACATCTGAGCGCTCTGGGCACTCGCGCCAGATGACGGATGCCCCGGACACTCGAGGTGTCCGGGGCATCCGTTTCGTCGTCGCTGCGCTACTGGTCGCCGAGGTGGGCGAGCCGCGCCTCTTCATCGGCCTGGATGGCCGACTCGATGATCGGTTCGAGCGCGCCGTTCATGACCTGGTCGAGGTTGTACGCCTTGTACCCGGTGCGGTGATCGGCGATGCGGTTCTCGGGGAAGTTGTACGTGCGGATGCGCTCCGAGCGGTCCATGGAGCGGATCTGCGACTTGCGGGCGTCTGACGCCGCGGCCGCGATCTCCTCCTGCTGACGCGCGAGGATGCGGGCGCGGAGCACGCGCATCGCGGCCTCACGGTTCTGCAGCTGCGACTTCTCGTTCTGCATCGACACCACGATGCCCGTGGGCAGGTGGGTGATGCGCACCGCGGAGTCGGTCGTGTTGACCGACTGGCCGCCGGGGCCCGACGACCGGTAGACGTCGATCTTCAGGTCGTTCTGGTTGATGTCGACCTCTTCGGGCTCATCGACCTCGGGGAAGACGAGCACGCCCGTCGTCGAGGTGTGGATGCGCCCCTGCGTCTCGGTGACGGGCACGCGCTGCACGCGGTGCACGCCGCCCTCGTACTTGAGGTGCGCCCAGACGCCCTGCGACGGGTCGGTCGCGTTCGACTTGATCGCCACCTGCACGTCCTTGTAGCCGCCGAGGTCGGACTCGTTCTGATCGAGGAGCTCGATCTTCCAGCCCTTCGACTGCGCGTACTGCATGTACATGCGGAGCAGGTCGCCGGCGAAGAGGGCGCTCTCGGCGCCGCCTTCCCCGCCCTTGATCTCCATGATCACGTCGCGGCCGTCGTCGGGGTCGCGCGGGATCAGGAGACGGCGGAGCCGCTCCTGCGCCGTGGCGAGACCCTCTTCGAGCGCCGGCACCTCGTCGGCGAACGCCTCGTCCTCCTTCGCGAGTTCACGCGCGGCGGCGAGGTCGTCCTGCGCCTCGAGCCACGCCGAGTGCGCGGAGACGATCCGGCTCAGCTCGGCGTAGCGCCGGTTGACCTTCTTCGCCCGCGCGGCATCGGCGTGGAGCGCCGGGTCGGCGAGCTCCTCTTGCAGCTTCGCGTGCTCGGAGAGCAGGCTCTGGACGGACTCGAACACGGATGCCTCAGCGGTGGTCGGTCTCGTGCCCGTGCGAGTTGCCGTGACCGGTGGCGACCGGCATCGACTTCTGCATGAGCATGAGGAACTCGACGTTCGACTGCGTCTCCTTCAGGCGACCGAGCACGGCTTCGAGCGCCTGCTGCTGCTCGAGGCCGGCGAGGGCGCGGCGCAGCTTCCAGGTGATCTTGACCTCGTCGGCCGAGAGCAGCATCTCTTCGCGGCGCGTGGACGACGCGTTGACGTCGACCGCCGGGAAGATGCGCTTGTCGGCGAGCTGACGTGAGAGGCGGAGCTCCGAGTTGCCGGTGCCCTTGAACTCCTCGAAGATCACCTCGTCCATCTTCGACCCGGTCTCGACGAGCGCTGTGGCGAGGATGGTGAGCGAGCCGCCGTTCTCGATGTTGCGCGCAGCGCCGAAGAAGCGCTTCGGCGGGTACAGCGCCGAGGCGTCGACACCGCCCGAGAGGATGCGACCGGATGCCGGTGCGGCCAGGTTGTACGCACGGCCGAGGCGCGTGATCGAGTCGAGCAGCACGACGACGTCGTGACCGAGCTCGACGAGGCGCTTCGCGCGCTCGATGGCGAGCTCGGCGACCGTCGTGTGGTCTTCGGCCGGGCGGTCGAAGGTCGAGGCGATGACCTCGCCCTTCACCGTGCGCTGCATGTCGGTGACCTCTTCGGGGCGCGCGTCGACGAGCACGACCATGAGGTGGACCTCGGGGTTGTTGATCGAGATCGCGTTGGCGATCTGCTGCAGCACGATCGTCTTGCCGGCCTTCGGGGGCGCGACGATCAGGCCGCGCTGGCCTTTGCCGATCGGTGCGACGAGGTCGATGATGCGCTGCGTGAGCTTGGTGGGCTCGGTCTCGAGGCGCAGGCGCTCCTGCGGGTAGAGCGGGGTGAGGCTCTGGAACTCGACACGGGCCGCAGCCTCGTCGGTCGTCTGACCGTTGATCGAGTCGACCTTCACGAGCGCGTTGTACTTCTGACGGCTGTTCGAGTCGTTGTCGCGCGGCTGCTTGATGGCGCCGACGACCGCGTCGCCCTTGCGCAGGTTGTACTTCTTCACCTGGCCGAGCGAGACGTAGACGTCGCTCGGGCCCGGGAGGTAGCCGGTCGTGCGCACGAACGCGTAGTTGTCGAGCACGTCGAGGATGCCCGCGATGGGGATCAGCACGTCGTCGTCGAGGATCTCGGGCTCGAGCTCGTCGCCCATGCCCTGGCCGCGACGCTTGCGGTCGCGGTAGCGGTTGCGACGGCCGCCTTCGCCGTCGAGCTGCGCCTGGCCGTCACGCGCCTGGCCATCACGCGCCTGGCCATCACGCGCCTGGCCATCGCGGGCCTGGCCGTCACGGGCCTGGCCGTCACGGGCCTGGCCATCGCGGGCCTGGCCATCGCGGCCGCGCCCCTCGCCCTGCTGCTTGGACTTGTCGGCGTCGCCGCCCTGACGGGGCTCGCCGGAACGGCCGCCCTGCTCGTCGCCCTTGCGGGGCTGCTCGCCGTTCTGGCGGTCGTTCTGTCGACCCGACTGGCGCTCGCCCTGCTTCTGCTCGGTCTTCTGGGCGTCGTCGCCGCGCTCGGCACGGTCGCCGCGCTCGCCACCGCGACGACCGCGGTTGCGGCTGCGGCCCTGTCGGGGCTCGTCGGAGGCTGCAGCATCGCCTTCGCCCTCGGCGGGCTTGGAGCCGCGTGCGCCCTCACCGGTCGCTGCGGCGAGCTCTTCGCGCACCGCGGCTCGTGCCGCCTCGCGGGCGTCGTCGGTCTCGGTCGCCGGGGCGGCCTCGGGCACGAGGCCGACACCGGCGCCGCCGGCGTTGACGTGCTGCACGGCGGAGGTGGTCGCGCTCGTGGCGCGACGCGGCTGACGGCGCTGACGCGTCGGCGCCGTGGCGGCGGGCGCTTCGGCCGCAGCCTCGGTCATCACGTCGGGGGTCGCGGTCTCGGCGGGAGCCTCGGCTGCAGCGGGCTCGTCGAGCTCGACGGGAGCGGCCTGCTCGGCCGCTGGGGCCTCGAGCGGCTCAGCCGATGCGGCGGCGCCGCCGTCGGCCGCCGAGGCCTGGTGCTCGGAGATCAACTCCACGAGTTCTCCTTTTCGGCGCTTCGATCCGCCCGCGAGGCCGAGGGATGCGGCGAGCTCCTGGAGCTCGGCGACCTTCATGGCGGACAGGCGGGCGGTGTTGGCCACGCGATCGGCGTGGTCGGTTCCGTTGGTCACTGGGTATGTTCCTTTCCCCTGTCGCAAGAGTTGCGGATTCAGGAGAGCTGATCGCTGGCACGAACGATGCCGGTGCGCACAATGGCGCAGACACGCGCGAGAGCGAAAGCAATAGATTGCCGGGAATTGCACGAGCGAGCTGGGACGCGAACAGTGCGTCACCTGCCGGGTGCGTGGTCAGTCTAACATCCCCGAGCCGTTCGTCCCGCCACGCGACGCGCCTGTGGATGGGCGAATCGTGGCGGTCTCTTCGGACCGCTACGCGCTCTGAACCGTCGCGCCCTTGAAGTCGACGGCCAGGGGCAGCGCCTGCCAGGCTGTGTCGGCGGTCGCCTCGACGAGGGCCATCGCCGCGATACGTTCGCTCGGGTCGCTCGCGAGCACGAGGATCGACGGCCCGGCACCGGAGACGACCGCCGGATGCCCCGCCTCGCGGAGCACTCGGATGAGCCGGTCGGTCTCGGGCATGGCTGCTGCACGGTAGTGCTGGTGCAGCTTGTCTTCAGTGGCCTGGAAGAGCAGCTCGGGGCTCTGGATGAGCGCAGCCACGAGCAGCGCCGAGCGCGAGACGTTGAACACCGCGTCTTCGTGCGGCACCGACTCGGGCTGCAGCGAGCGGGCGAGCGCCGTCGACATCTCGTGCTCGGGCACGAGCACGAGGGGCGAGACGCCGCGGTGCACCATGAGCTTCTTGTGCCGCGGACCCTCGGGAGTCACCCACGCGATCGTGAGCCCGCCGAAGAGGGCGGGGGCCACGTTGTCGGGGTGCCCCTCGAGCTCCGTGGCGAGGTCGAGCAGTTCGTCGGCGCTGAAGTCGACGATGCCCTCGAGCAGCCCCTTGGCCGCGACGACGCCGGCGACGATCGCTGCGCCCGACGAGCCGAGCCCGCGGCCGTGCGGAATGACGTTGTGCGCCACGAGCCTGAGCGCCGGCAGCGGCACGCCTGCGCGGGCGAAGGTGTGGGCGATCGCACGCACCACGAGGTGCGACTCGTCGAGCGGCACCTCGCCCTCGCCGACACCGTGCACCTCGATCTCGAGCCCCGGGACATCCTGTGCCGTCGCGGCATCCGGAACCGAGACCTCGAGCTCGTCGTACCTGGCCAGCGCGAGCCCGAGCGTGTCGAAACCGGGGCCGAGGTTGGCCGAGGTCGCCGGCACCTTGACGACGACGCGGCGGCCGGTCAGCGACGTCGCGACGTCGCCCGAGGCGACGACCGCAGCGTTCATGAGCTGAGTCCGAGCACGGAGGCGATCTGCGCCGTGTCGACGGGCACGATCGTCGGCTGCACGTCCGAGCCGTCGGCGGTGCGGAGCGCCCACTGCGGGTCCTTCAGGCCGTGGCCGGTGACCGTGAGCACGACCCGCGCGCCGGCCGGGATGACTCCGGCGGCCGAGCGCTCGAGGAGGCCGGCGACCGAGATGGCCGACGCGGGCTCGACGAAGATGCCGACCTCTGCCGACAGGATGCGCTGCGCCTCGAGGATCTTGTCGTCGTCGATCGCACCGAAGTAGCCGTCGGTCTCGTCGCGCGCCTGCAGGGCGAGCTCCCACGATGCCGGGTTGCCGATGCGGATGGCGCTCGCGATGGTGTCGGGGTCCTTCACCGGCTCGCCGCGCACGATCGGCGCGGAACCCGAGGCCTGGAAGCCGAACATCCGCGGCATGCGCGTGGCGTTGCCCACGGCGATGTCCTCGCGGTAGCCGCGCGTGTACGCGGTGTAGTTGCCGGCGTTGCCGACGGGGATGAAGTGGAAGTCGGGCGCGTCGCCGAGCGCCTCGACGACCTCGAACGCCGCCGTCTTCTGTCCCTCGATGCGGTCGTTGTTGACCGAGTTCACGAGGTGCACGGGGTAGTTCGCAGCGAGGTCGCGGGCGATGTCGAGGCAGTCGTCGAAGTTGCCCTGCACCTGCAGCAGTTCTGCGTTGTGGGCGATGGCCTGGCTGAGCTTGCCCATCGCGATCTTGCCCTCGGGCACGAGCACCGCGGCCTTGATGCCGGCGTGCGTGGCGTAGGCGGCCGCCGAAGCGGAGGTGTTGCCGGTCGATGCGCAGATGACGACCTTGGCGCCGTGCTCGACGGCCTTCGTGACGGCCATGGTCATGCCGCGGTCCTTGAAGGAGCCCGTGGGGTTCATGCCCTCGAACTTCACCCAGACGTCGGCGCCGGTGCGGGCCGAGAGTGCGGGCGCCGGCAGGAGCGGCGTGCCGCCCTCACCGAGCGTGACGACCGGGGTCGCGTCGGTGACGTCGAGCCGGTCGGCGTACTCGCGGATGACTCCGCGCCATTGACGCGAGTTTGCCTTGGGGGTGATGGGGGTGTTCACACTGCTCCTTCGACTCGGAGGACGGACGCGACGGATGCGACGACGGGGCTCTGAGCGAGGGCGGCGACGGTCTCGGCGAGCGCGGACTCCTTCGCCTCGTGCGTCCCGATCACCAGCGTAGCCCGCTCCGAGCCCTCGCTGACGGTCTGCTGCAACTGCTCCACGGAGACGCCGTGGTCGGCGAAGATGCGGGCGATCTGCTCGAGCACGCCCGGTTCGTCGGCCACCTCGAGCGTGATGGCGTAGCGCGTGGTGATGCGCCCGATCTCGAGCACGGGCAGCGCCGCGTGCGTCGACTCGGCGGTGCCGGGGCCGCCGATGACGTGGCGGCGGGCGATCGCGACGAGATCGCCGAGCACGGCGGAGGCGGTCTGCACTCCCCCGGCTCCGGCGCCGTAGAACATGAGGGGCCCGGCAGCGGATGCCTCGACGAACACGGCGTTGTTCGCGCCGTGCACGGCGGCGAGGGGGTGGCTACGCGGCACGAGCGCCGGGTAGACCCGCGCCGAGACGCCCTCTTCGCCGGTCTCGGCGTCGGTCAGCCGCTCGCAGATGGCGAGGAGCTTCACGACGTAGCCAGCGCGTCGCGCGGAGTCGACCTGCTCGGCCGAGACGCCGGTGATGCCCTCGCGGTGCACGGCCTCGACGGGAACGCTCGTGTGGAACGCGAGGCTCGCGAGGATCGCGGCCTTCTGCGCAGCGTCGTAGCCGCCGATGTCGGCGGTCGGGTCGGCCTCGGCGTAGCCGAGCTCCGTCGCCGTCGCGAGGGCGTCCTCGAGCGAGGCACCCGTCTGGTCCATGCGGTCGAGGATGAAGTTCGTGGTGCCGTTCACGATGCCGAGGATGCGGTCGATGCGGTCGCCCGCGAGGCTGTCGCGCAGCGGCCGGATGATCGGGATGGCACCGGCGACGGCTGCCTCATAGGAGAGCTGCGCGCCCACCTGCTCCGCGGCGGCGAAGAGCTCTGGGCCGTGGCTGGCGAGCAGCGCCTTGTTGCCCGTGACGACGTCGGCACCCGACGCGATCGCCTGCAGCACGAGCGTGCGGGCCGGCTCGATGCCGCCCATGAGCTCGATCACGATGTCGGACCCGAGGATGAGCGCGTCGGCGTCGGTCGTCAGGAGCTCCCGCGGCAGCTCGGCGTCGCGCTTGGCGTCGACGTCGCGCACGGCGATGCCGACGAGCTCGATGCGGGCGCCGATGCGCTGGGCGAGCTCGTCGGAGTGCTCGAGCAGGAGGCGGGCCACCTGCGAGCCGACGGAGCCCGCTCCGAGCAGGCCCACTCGGATGGAGCGGTACTCGATCATGCAGGGTTCCCTTCGATGGCGGGGTCGGCGCCGGCGGATGCCTCGAGCCCGGCGTCGCGAGCGAGCAGCTGCGCCTCGGTCTCGCCGTGCACGATGACGCGCGCCACGCCGTCGCGCACTGCGACGACCGGCGGCCGGGGCACGTGGTTGTAGTTCGAGGCGAGCGACCAGCAGTAGGCGCCGGTGGCCGGCACGGCGAGCAGGTCGCCCGGTGCGACGTCGCCCGGCAGGTACTCGGCGTCGACGACGATGTCGCCGGACTCGCAGTGCTTGCCCGCGACCCGCACGAGGGCGGGCGCCGCGTCGGAGGCGCGCGAGGCGATGCGGGCGGAGTACTCGGCTCCGTAGAGCGCGGTGCGCGCGTTGTCGCTCATGCCGCCGTCGACGGAGACGTAGTGGCGCACCCCGCCGTCGATCGGCACGGGCTTGATGGTGCCGACCGTGTAGAGCGTGACGCCCGCGGGGCCGATGATCGAACGGCCGGGCTCGAAGGCGAGTTTCGGCACGGGCACGCCGTGCTCGCGGCATCCGTTCGCGACGGCTGCGACGATGCCCTGCGCGATCTCCTCGATCGGGGCGGGCTCGTCGACGGCGGTGTAGGCGATGCCGAAGCCGCCGCCCAGGTTCAGTTCGGGAACGGGGGCGGCCTGCGAGAGCTCCGCGTGCACGGCGAGCAGTCGCTCGGCCGACTCGGCGAAACCCGCGGCGTCGAAGATCTGCGAGCCGATGTGGCAGTGCAGGCCGAGGAACTCGAGCGAGGCGTGCGAGCGGATTCGGGCGCCGAGTTCGACGGCGCGGGCGAGCGGCACACCGAACTTCTGGTCTTCGTGCGCGGTCGCGAGGAACTCGTGCGTCGAGGCGTGCACGCCGCTGTTGACGCGGAGCCGCACGGGTTGCACCCGGCCGGCGCGCGCCGCGGCATCCGCGACGCGCTCGATCTCGATCTCGCTGTCGATGACGATCACGCCGACGCCCACGGCGACGCCGCGCTCGATCTCGGCGAGCGACTTGTTGTTGCCGTGGAATCCGATGCGGGCGGGGTCGGCGCCCGCTGCGAGCGCGACGGCGAGTTCGCCGCCGGTGCACACGTCGACGGCGAGGCCCTCATCGGTCACCCAGCGCACGATCGCGCCGGAGAGGAACGCCTTGCCGGCGTAATAGACGGTCACAGTCGTGCCGATGGATGCCGCGGCGTCGTCGAACGCCCGCTTCGTGCGTGCGGCCCGGGCGCGCGCCTCGGCCTCGTCGACGACGTAGAGCGGAGTGCCGAACTCGGCGGCGAGCGAGGCCGCGTCGCGGCCGGCGATCACGAGCCGGCCGGCCTCATCGCGCGCGGCGGTCGACGGCCAGACGAGTGGCGCGAGCGCGTTGGCGTCGTCGGGCACGCTGAGCTGACCGGGGGCGGGTGCGGTGGATGCCACGGGGGAACCTCACGGACGAAAGACGATTGCATGGATCGCTCGCGGCGAGCGAACCCGGATCGGTTCCTGAAGCCTGCTGTGCGCGTCGACCTTGTGGGTCGGCGTACCGCGAGTCTACCGAGGCGTGCATGCCGAGCCGAATCGGGCCCGTCGCGCGCCCCGTACGGCGGAGCCGGGAGTCGGTTCCGCGGCGAGGCGGTGCCGGGCGGGGTCTACCCGCACGTGCCCTTCTGCTCGAGGCTCGCGGAGTCGAGCACGAGACCGTCGGCCTGGAGCCGGATCGCTGCGGCACCGGGCGCCACCGCGATCGACTCGAGCTGCACGCCCTCGGGCAGCCGGTCGGCGATGCAGATCTCGAGCGGGTCGCCGCCGAGGAGACGCTCGATGACGCCCGACACGTCGATCGACGCGCCGACCGCACCCACCTCGACGCCTTCGGGTTCGAGCAGCACCGAGTCGCCTGCAGCGACCGGGGTGGCCGTCACCTGGTACGTGATCGGGAGGCCGAAGATCTCGATGCTCCCCTCGTAGCCGACGGTGCCGTCGCCGAGGGTGAGCCCGGTCTCGACCCCCGCGACGGTGATGAGCTGGTTGATCGAGTCGGCGTCGGCGGTGATCGTCGCCGTCAGCTGCTCGACCGGCGAAGCGAGATCGACCGGCATGCCCTCGGCGACGACCGAGACGGCGATGGGTGCGCCCTCGACGGTCAGGGCGGGCGCATCGAGTTCGACGTGCTGCATCGTGCCTGAGAGGTACTGCCCGATCACCGAGAACCCGCCGATCGCCACGGTGACATCGCCTTCGACGCCGTCGGGCAGATTGGCCTCGATCTCCTCGGCGACCCGCTGCTCGGCGATGCCGCGCGCGACGAGGTCGGCCACGACGACGAGCGCCACGACCACCGCCAGCACGATGCCGACGACGATCCAGATGCGGGCGGCGCGTCCGAGCCGCTGGCGTTCGCGGGGCTCGTCGGCATCGGTCGGAGGCGTGGCGGCGGTGGCACCGGCGGCCGCGGCGGACGCGCCGGCCGCGGCACCCGCGGCCGCATACGGCTCGATCACCTCGGTCGGCTGCTCGTCCGAGGCATCCGTCTCGATGACCAGGGTGTCGCCCGACCCGTCGTCGCCGGTCTCGTCGATGCCGACCGGCTCGACCGGCCCGGTCGTCTCGGGGGCGTCGCCCGCGTCGTGCTCGTCGCCGTGCTTCGCCATCGGGGCCTCCGGATCGGGGTGGTGGGTCACATGCGTTCGGGTGCCGACACGCCGAGCAGCTCGAGACCGTTGCGGATGACCTGCCCCGTCGCGTCGTTCAGCCAGAGCCTCGTGCGGTGCAGCTCGCCGATCGGCTCCTCGCCGAGCGGGAGCACCCGGCAGTTGTCGTACCAGCGATGGTAGAGCCCGGCGAGCTCCTCGATGTAGCGCGCAACGCGATGCGGTTCGCGCAGCTCGGCCGACTGGGCGACGATTCGCGGGAACTCCTGCAGCGCGCCGAGGAGCGCCGACTCGGTTTCGTGGGTCAGGAGCTCGGGCGCGAACGACGCGCGGTCGAGGCCGACGGATGCCGCGTTGCGGTCGACCGCGCACGTGCGGGCGTGGGCGTACTGCACGTAGAAGACGGGGTTGTCGTTCGTGCGGCGCTGCAGGATCTCGGGGTCGATCGTGAGCGGCGAATCCGCGGGGTACCGGCCGAGCGTGTAGCGCAGCGCGTCGGTGCCGAGCCAGGCCTGCAGGTCGTCGAGCTCGATGATGTTGCCGGCGCGCTTGGAGAGCTTCGCGCCGTTGATCGACACGAGCTGGCCGATGAGCACCTCGACGTCGCGCTCGGGGTCGTCGCCTGCGGCGCCGGCGAGGGCCTTCAGACGGTGCACGTAACCGTGGTGGTCGGCGCCGAGCAGGTAGATCTTGTGGCCGAACCCGCGGTCGCCCTTGTCGAGGTAGTACGCGGCGTCGGCTGCGAAGTAGGTGTAGACGCCGTTGCCGCGACGGATGACCCGGTCCTTGTCGTCGCCGAAGTCGGTCGTGCGCACCCACACGGCGTCGTCGAGGTCGAAGACGTGGCCCTGGGCCCGCAGCCGCTCGACGGCCGTGTCGATGTCGGAGAGGCCGTCGTCGCCCTTCGCGTGCAGGCGGCGTTCGCTCGTCCACACGTCGAAGTGCACGTTGAACCGGGCGAGCGAGGCGCGGATCTCGGCGAGCTGCAGCTCGTAGGCGATCTCGGTCGCGGTGTGCAGGGCCACGGCGTCGTCGAGGTCGAGGAGCTTCGGCTCGCGCTCGAGCACCTGACGGGCGAGCTCGCCGATGTAGGCGCCCGGGTAGCCGCCCTCGGGGGTGGGCTCGCCCTTCGCCGCTGCGAGCACCGACGCACCGAAGTTCTCCATCTGGTTGCCGGCGTCGTTGATGTAGTACTCGTTGGCGACCTCGGCGCCCGCGGCACGGAGCACCCGGCTGATCGAGTCGCCGAGCGCAGCCCAACGGGTGTGGCCGATGTGCAGCGGACCGGTGGGGTTCGCCGACACGAACTCGAGGTTGATGACGCTGCCCGCGAGGGTGTCGCTCGTGCCGTAGGAGGGCCCTGCCTCGACGATGGACTTGGCGAGCGCGCCGGCGGCCGCGGCGTCGAGTCGGATGTTGATGAAGCCGGGGCCGGCCACTTCGGCGCTCGCGACGCCGTCGACGCCGGCGAGGCCGGTCGCGAGTTCGGTCGCGAGTTCGCGCGGGTTCACGCCGAGCGGCTTCGCGACGCGCATCGCGATGTTCGAGGCCCAATCGCCGTGCTCGCGGTTCTTCGGGCGCTCGAGCGCGACGTCGTTCGCCGTGAGGTCGAACGCGACCTCGTCGCCCGCAGCGCGACGTCGCTCGACGATGGCGAGGACGAGGGCGTGCAGGGCGTGCGAAAGATCGGCGGGAGTCACCCGCAAATCCTACCCGCCGCCATTGATAAGGTTCGTCACATGCTGCGCTCGTCCCGTCTGTCCCGCACCCGTCCCGCCGCCATCGCACTCGTGGTCGCGGCATCCGCGATGCTGCTGGGCGGATGCACCGGCGAAGCGCCCGACCCCGACACGACGACCGCCCCGCCGCAGGCCAGCGAGACGCCGATCGAGACGACGCCGGCCGAGCCGACCGAGACCGCAGAGCCTCCGGTGCCGTTCGCGATCGACTGCGACGCGCTGCTGACGCCCGATCAGGTCTACGCGTTCAACCCGAACTTCGGCAGCGCTCCCGACTTCACCCCCACGGGCGATCGCCTCGCCGCCGTGGTCGACGAGGAGGGAACCGTGTGCGGCTGGCTGAACCAGACGAGCGGCGAGGTCATCGAGATCGGCGTCGCCACTCCCCCCGAGGCCGCGCTGCTCGCCCACCAGAGCGATGCCGCCGTGAACTCCACTCCCGTGCCCACCTACGGGACCCCGCCCGAGCTCGAGGGCTACTTCACCCAGGCCGACGGCAGCGGAGAGGCGCAGATCTTCAGCGGCCCGTACTGGATCGTGATCCGTTCCGCGGCGCTCTTCGAACCCGGCGACGCCGGCAAGCTCGTCGCCGACGTGCTCGCCAACCTTCCCGCCGCCTGACGCGCACGCAGCGACGATGAGATCAGCACAGGGAACGCCCTCGTGGCTCGGGGCGGTCAACGACCGTGTCGGGCTCTCGGCGCTGCTCGACCACGGACCGCTCACACGCAACCGCATCTGCGAACTCGTCGGAGTGTCCAAGCCCACCGCCTCGATGATGATGAACCGGCTGATCGCCGCGGGCGTGATCGAGGAGCGCGGCCAGGTGGCCGGCAACCCGGGCCGCAGTGCGACGCTCTACGCCGCCCGCACCGATCGTCCCCTCGGCGTCGCGATCGTGATCGAGGCCGACGAACTCCGCGCATCGGTCGTCGACGCGGCCGGCGGCGAGCGGCCGATCGTGCGCACCCCGCTCTCCCGCGACCCCGCCGACCGTGACGCCGTGCGCGAGGTCGCTGCGGCGATCCGCGACGCGAGCGCCGCCGCGGGCACCGATCCCTCGGTGGTGCACACCGTCTGCATCGGCACGGCCGGCTACGTCGACCCGGGTGAGGAGGGCACGCTCTTCAGCGAGACCCTCCCCGGGTGGCCGGTCCGCGGCCTGCGACGCACCCTCGAGGCCGAGCTCGGCGTCGCCGTCTTCGTCGAGAACGACGTGAACCTCGCTGCGATCGCCGAACGCCAGTCGGGCGCGGGCGAGGGCCGCGACGTGTTCGCACTGCTCTGGCTCGGCAACGGCGTCGGCGCATCGTTCGACGTGGCCGGCGACCTGCATCGCGGCAGCTTCGGCGGCGCCGGCGAGATCGGCTTCCTCCCGCTGTCGGCCGCCGCCCAGGCGCTCGACGAGCACGCCGTCACGAGTCAGGACCTCGCCGGCGCCGTGGCCGTGCGCCGCATCGCGGCCGCCCACGGACTCGACGGCACCGATCACCGCTCGGCGCTCGACGCGATCGCCGCGAGCCCCGAGCGCGCGGCGATCATCGAGGAGATCGGAGAGCGCGTCGCGCACGTCTCGCTGCCGCTCCTCGCGACGCTCGACCCCGGCCGGCTCGTGCTCGCCGGCCCCACGGCGATCGTCGGCGGCCAGCCCCTCGCCGAAGCGGTGGAACGCGGCATCCGCAGCATCAGCCGGTGGTACCCCGAGGTCGTCGCGACGCGCATCGACCACGACCCCGTGCTGCACGGCGCACGCGCGTTCCTCACCGCGAAGGTACGCGACGACCTGCTCGGCACGGTCGCCCGCCTCAGCCTCTCCTGAGCCGCCTCACCGCCGCCCGACGGGTCGGGCGCGGCCGCGCGAAGTGGTAATGTCTCTAGCTGTGCGCCTCCGTAGCTCAGGGGATAGAGCGCCGGTTTCCGGTACCGTAGGTCGGGGGTTCGAATCCCTCCGGGGGCACGTTTGCAAGTGGTGGCGTCGGCGATCTGCGCCGATGATCCAGCACACGATTCGAGAAGCCTCGGCCGATGGCCGGGGCTTTTCTCGTCCGCCCGCTCGACACCCGCGACGCCCGTAGACTCGGCTGGTCGCACCCGCTCGACGAGGAAGGCCCCGCGCATGCACGCCGGCACCGGAGCTCTGCAGCTCATCGCATCGCCCCTCGGCTGGATGAACCCGTGGAGCTTCGATCGGCTCCTCCCCTTCCTGATCGTCGGCGGCCTGGTCGTCGGCATGATCGTGCTGCGCCTGCTCGACGCGCGGGCGAAGCGCCGTGAACTCGCGCCGTCCCCCGCGCGTGCGGCCCAGGCGCCGCCGAGCTTGCAGCTCGATGAACTCGAACGCCGAGCCGGGCTCGCGCTCGTGGCATCCGACGACCGCGTCACCGCCGCCGCCGCCGAGGTCGACTACGCGGGTGCGCTCGACGGCGACGAGGTCGCCACCGTGCTCCGTTCGGCGCACGCGAAGGCGCGTGAGCAGCTCGCCGAGGCGTTCGCAGTGCAGCGCGACGCCGGCCTCACGAGCGCCCCGGACGCCGAACGGCGCGCCGCCTACGAGCGGATCCTCCGACTGACCGACGCCGTCGACGCCGCCCTCGACCGCGACGCGCGCTCGCTCGAGCAGTTGCGCGCACTCGGCGCCCGCGCCGGCGAAGAACGCGACGCGCTCCTCGGCGAGCTCGCGGCAGTCGAACGCGACGCGGCCGGCTCGACCGCCCGACTCGCCGACGCGGCCGGCCGCTACGCCGCCGAAGCCCTCGACCCCGCGGCGACGGCCCTCGACGACGCCCGCGCCGCCCTCGGCGATGTCCGCGCACGGCTCTCCTCCCCCGCCGTTGCGGCGCCCGGCACCGCTGCGGCAGTGCACCTCACCTCGGCCCGCGCCGAGCTCCGCGACGCGGCCGATCGGGTCGCGGCCGCCGAGGCGGACCTCGCTGCGCTCACGGCGAGCGACCTCGCCGTCGCCGACGCCATCGCCGCCCTCGAGCGCGACATCGAGGTCGCCCGCGCGATGGACAGCGCTCGCCTGGGTTCCGTCGCCGACGATTTCACCATCGAGGCCGCGGCCCTCCGCGAGGCGCTCGCGGCGGCCGGCCGCGACCCCGTCTCGCTCGGCCGCAGGGTCGTGCGGGCGGATGCCGCGATCGACGCCGAGATCCGCGCCGGCGCGAGTGCCGGTGCGCTGTCGCAACGCGTGCTCGCCGAGCGATCGAGCTCGCTCGCCTCCGCCCGGATGCTCGTCGGCACGGCCGAGCACGCCCTCGCAGCCGAACCCGCTGACGCCGCCGCCCGCATCCGCCGCGACGAGGCACTCGCACTGCTCGCCGAAGCGCGCGACCTGCTCTCGGCGGCGGCGCGCCCCGATCTCGCGCCCGGCGATGCCCGCGAGCGGGCCGATGCCGCGGCACACCTCGCGCGCCGGTCGTTGGCGATCGCCCGCGACGATGCCGCAGGCACCCCGGCTTCGGGCGGGCGCCTCTTCGATCGCGCGGCAGGCGGCGACGGGTTCTTCGCCGATCTCGTGGCGGGTCTCCTCGAGCGCGCCGACGAGCGGGATGCCGCAGCTCGCGGCGACTGAACGCACACGCTCTCCAGACCATGGACGAGGCGCAGCGCCTCCCCATAGACTCGGGTTCGTCCGTTCGGACGGGGGAAAGGCACTGGTGCATGCGCGCAGTACGCAAGTGGTCCGCGGCTCTCGCGATCGTCGCAGGGGCGGTGATCGGGACCGGCGCGACCGGGCTCGCATGGGCTGAAGACCCCGTCTCATTCACGTCCTCCCCCGTCGTCGACACGGCCGGCGTGCTCGGCGGCGAGACCGACGACGTCGTCGCCGCGCTCGATGACGCTGCCGACCGCAGTGGGCGCCAGCTCTTCGTCGCCTACGTCGACGAGTTCACGAATCCCGCTTCGGCGGCCGAGTGGGCCGACGAGACGGCGATCGCCAACAACATGGGCAGTGAGGACTACCTGCTCGCCGTGGCCGTCGACGGCCGCGCCTACTACCTCTCCGCAGCGAGTGACGCGTCGATCTCCCCTGAGGAGCTCGACCGCATCAGCCTCGAGGTCATCGAGCCGAACCTCCGCACCGAGGACTGGGCCGGCGCGGCGATCGCGGGCGCGAATGCGATCGCCGACGGATCGGCCGGCGGCGGCGCGGGCGGTGGCAGCGGCTGGGGCTTCGTCTGGTTCATCGTGATCGCCGCGATCGTCGTCGTGATCATCGCGATCGTGCTCGCACGACGCAAGAGGAAGCGCGCAGCGAGCGGTGCCGATGGTGCCGGCCAGGTGCCGCTCCCCTCGATCGAGGAGCTGCGTCGTCAGGCGGGCAGCGCCCTCGTGCAGATCGACGACGCGGTGAAGACGAGCGAGGAGGAGCTCGGCTTCGCCGTCGCCTCCTACGGCGAGGCCGCAACCGAGTCGTTCCGCACCGCCCTCGACGCCGCGAAGGCGAAGGTCGCCGAGGCGTTCACCCTGCAGCAGCAGCTCGACGACGCCACGCCCGACGCCGATGACGAGCGCCGCGAGTGGTACGGCGGCATCATCCGGCTCACGGGCGAGGCCGATACCCTCCTCGACGAGCAGGCCGAGCAGTTCGACGAGCTGCGGGCGCTCGAACGCGACGCCCCAACCCAGCTCGCGCGGGTGCAGGAGGAGGCGACCGCGGCCGAGGCGACCATCGCGCCGGCAGAGCAGCGCCTCGCCGCACTCGGCACGCAGTACGCGGCATCCGCCACCGCGCCCGTCGCCGACAACCTGACGCAGGCGCGATCGCGCATCGGCTTCACCCGCGAGGCGCTGGCGGCAGCGAGCACGGATGTCGCGGCGGGCGACGCCGCCCAGGCCGCGGTCGGCATCCGCGCCGCCGAGGAGTCCGTCGACCAGACGACCCTGCTGACGGCCGCCGTCGAGCGGCTCGCCGCCGATCTCGCAGCAGCGGACACCGCCGTCGCCGCCGGCGTCGACGAGCTCGACCGCGATGTCGCGACCGCACGCGGCCTGCAGCACGCCGAAGCTGCGGCGGTCGCCGATCGGGTGGCCGCGGAGTCGGCCGCCCTGAGAGCGGCGATCAGCGCGCCCGGCCGCGACCCGATCGCGCTGCAGGCGAGGCTCGAACAGGTCGATGCCGAGATCGATGCCGTGATCCAGAGCGTGCGGGATGCCGCCGAGCAGGCCGCCCGCGTGCAGGCCCAGCTCTCCCGATCGCTCACGACCGCGCGATCGCAGGTGCAGGCCGCCGAGGACTACCTCGTCGCGCGTCGCGGAGCGATCGGCGCCGAGTCTCGCACGCGCCTGGCCGAGGCTGGGCGCCTGCTCGTGGAGGCCCAGGGCGCCGCCACGACCGACCCCACTGCCGCGCTCGCCTCCGCACAGCGGGCCGAACGCCTCGCAGCCGAGGCGATGTCGCTCGCGCAGCGCGACGTCGGGGGCTTCGGCGGCATGGGCGGCTACGGCGGCAGCACCGGAGGCTCTTCGAGCGGCGGAGGCGACGTCTTCGGCGCCGTGCTCGGGGGCATCCTCATCAACTCGGTCCTCGGCGGCGGGGGCGGTGGCGGCTACGGCGGCGGTCGTTCCTCGGGAGGATTCGGCGGCGGGCGCAGCAGCGGCCGCTCCGCCGGCAGCTTCGGCGGCTCGGCGACGCGCTCCCGGCGCGGGAGCGGGGGCCGATTCTGAGCCCCCCGACGAACCGCTCGGCCGCCGACTGACCTCCGACCGACCACGAACCGGCACGACCGAACCCTGATCACCACGAAAGGAACGACCATGGCAAAGCAGTCCATCTTCGGACGGATCTCGCAGCTCCTGCGAGCCAACATCAACGGCCTCATCGACCAGGCGGAAGACCCGCAGCTGATGCTCGACCAGATGGTGCGCGACTTCACGAACTCCATCGCCGACGCCGAGGCCGCCATCGCCGAGACGATCGGCAACCTGCGCCTCCTCGAAGACGACCACCGCGAAGACGTCGAAGCAGCACGCGAGTGGGGCGAGAAGGCCGTCGCAGCCAGCCGCAAGGGCGACGAGCTCCGTGCCGCGGGCGACGCATCGGGCGCCGACAAGTTCGACAACCTCGCGAAGGTGGCTCTCAGCCGCCAGATCTCCTCCGAGAACGAGGCCAAGTCGGCCGAGCCGCAGATCGCCGCGCAGACCGAGGTCGTCGACAAGCTGAAGTCGGGCCTGAACGGCATGAAGGAGAAGCTCGTCCAGCTGCAGAACAAGCGCTCCGAGCTCGTCGCCCGTGCGAAGACCGCCGAGGCGCAGAAGCAGGTGCACGACGCCGTCAAGTCGATCGACATCCTCGACCCGACGAGCGACATCGGCCGCTTCGAAGACAAGATCCGCCGAGAGGAGGCGGTCGTGCGCGGCCAGGCCGAGCTCGCCGCGTCGAGCCTCGACGCGCAGTTCAACGAGCTCGATGACCTCGGCGAGCTCACCGAGGTCGACGCCCGACTCGCCGCGCTGAAGGCGGGCGGTTCCGGCCAGGGCGCCATCGGCGGCTGATCGACCCGTCCGATCTGCAGGTCGAGCCTGTCGAAACCTCACGCGGTCTCGACAGGCTCGACCGATCTGCGGGTCGTGCCTGTCGAAACCTCACGGGGCCTCGACAGGCTCGACCCGCAGTGGAACACGAGATACTTGAGAACATGCCCGCAACGTTCGTGGTGGTCCCGCTCTGGCAGGGATCCGTCTCATCTCGCGCCATGAGCCACGCCGACGGCGCCGAAGCCATCCGCGGCGACCTCCCGAGCTCCTCGACCGTCGTGGTCGAGGTGCCGATCGAGGCGGGCGAGTCGCTCGGCACCGGCGTGCAGCGGTACAGCACGATCCTGCGCGTGCACGAGCGCACGTCCGCAGTACTCTCGCATGTGCCCGGCTGGGCGATCACGATCGGTGGCGACTGCAGCGCCTCACTCGCCTCGGTCGCTCATGCCTCGGCGCGCGCGGCCGGTGACCTCGCGGTGCTGTGGCTCGACGCGCATCCCGACCTGAACACCCCCGAGACCTCGCCGTCGGGCGGGTTCGGCGGCATGACGTTGCGCGCGATCACGGGCGAAGGAGCTGAGGGGCTCGCCCTCGACCCCGAGACCCGCGTCGCGCCCGAACGACTCGTGCTCGGCGGCATCCGCGCCATCGACGACGAGGAGAGCCGATTCATCGAGGCGCACGACGTGGCGACGCTCACCGTCGAAGACCTCTCGGACCCGTCGCTCGTGATCGCCGCCCTCGAGGCGACGGGCGCGTCGCAGGTCTTCATCCACATCGACCTCGACGTGCTCGACCCCGCGACGCTCGCCGGCCTCTCGTATCCCATGCCGTTCGGCATCGGCGTCGCCGAGCTCGTCGCGCTCGTGCGCGCCGTCGCCACCCGCTTCCCGCTCGCCGGCGCCGCGATCGCCGGCTTCGCGCCGTCGTCGCCGCAGTCGGCCGACGACGACCTTCCGACCATCCTGCGCCTCATCGGCGCGCTCACCTCCGGCGGCGCCACGCCCCGCTGACCGCCTCCACGCCGGCGCCCACTTCTGCCTAGGCTGGGGATCGGGCCGTCGGCACGCGCCGGCGCACCGGAGGGGAACGGGATGGAACGCGAAGTCGACGTCATCGTCATCGGCGGTGGTCCGGTCGGAGAGAACGCCGCCGATCGGGCGCGCGCCGCCGGACTGGAGGTCGTGCTGGTCGAACGCGAGCTCGTGGGCGGTGAGTGCTCGTACTGGGCGTGCATCCCCTCGAAGACGCTGCTGCGGAGCGCGGCCGCACTCCGCGCCGCCCGACGCGTCGACGGGGCGAAGCAGGCGGTCACCGGCCGACTCGACGTGCAGGCGGTGCTCGCCCGGCGCGACTACTGGGTCTCCGATTGGAGCGACCAGGGCGGCGCCGACTGGCTCGAGAGCATCGGCGTCGGCCTCGAACGCGGGCACGGCCGCCTCGACGGCGTGCGACGCGTGGTCGTCGAACGCGCCGACGGCGAAGCGGTCGCGTACCGGGCTCGACATGCGGTGATCGTCGCGACCGGGTCCGATCCCGTCATGCCGCCGATCGACGGCCTCGCCGAGGCCGCGCCATGGACGAGCCGCGAGGCCACGAGCGTCACCGAACCGCCGGCGAGGCTCGTGGTCGTCGGCGGAGGGGTCACCGGGGTCGAGATGGCGACCGCGTTCGCCGGATTCGGCACGGAGGTCACGGTGCTCGCCCGCAGCGGCCTGCTCGGCACCATGGAGCCGTTCGCCGGCGAAGCCGTGGCGAAGGGGCTCCGGGAGCTCGGGGCATCCGTTCGCCTCGATGCGGCCATCGAGCGGGTCGAGCGCACCGAGTCGGGCGAGGTCGTCGTGACCCTCGACGGCGGCGAGACGATCACCGCCGACGAGGTGCTCGTCGCCACCGGGCGCCGGCCGCGCTCCGAACGGCTCGGGCTCGAGACGGTCGGCCTCGAACCCGGCGACTGGGTCGCGGTCGACGACACGATGCTCGCGACGGGCGCCTCCGGCAACGACGCGGCGCCCTGGCTCTACGCGGCGGGCGACCTCAACCACCGCGCGCTGCTCACGCACCAGGGCAAGTACCAGGCGCGCGCCGTGGGCGACCTCGTCGCCGCTCGCGCCCTCGGCAGGCCCGACCAGACGGCGCCGTGGGGTGCGCACGTCGCGACGGCCGATCACACGGCCGTGCCGCAGGTCGTGTTCGCCGAGCCCGAGGCCGTCTCGGTCGGCCTCACCGCCGCCGAGGCCGAGCGCGATGGGCGCGAGGTGCGCATCGCCGACGTGTCGTTCTCCTCGGTGAGCGGTGCCGGCATCCTCGCCGACGGTTACGAGGGGCAGGCACGGCTCGTCGTCGACGCCGAGCGCAACACGGTCGTGGGAGCGACCTTCGTCGGCCAGGACGTCGCCGAGCTCCTGCAATCGGCGACCATCGCGATCGTCGGCGAGGTGCCGATCGACCGGCTCTGGCACGCCGTGCCGGCGTTCCCGACCATGAGCGAGGTCTGGTTGCGGCTGCTCGAGGCGCTCGGCAGGCCGGGGGCGGCGGATGCCTCGGCGCCCGGCGTTGCCGACCGAGCCGACGACTCCGGCGCACGCACCGACGGCGCCGAGGCCGCAGCATGAGCGACGACGTGACCGGCGACCGGCCCGAGCGACCGCGCGACCGAACGCTCCGCATCCGCCTGACCGGCTCCCCCATCAGCCGCCTCGGCTACTGGTGGGCGACCGCCGTCGGCTTCACCTGGGGCTTCATCTGGAGCACCGGCAGGGTCGAACGCCGACACGGCCTCTTCGTCTTCACGGGCATGCCGAAATGGACCTTCGGCAGGGGCGGCTCGTGCGTCGGCGGCTGCTACCTCACGAACCGCAACATCGGCGAGCGCGTGCTCGGCCACGAGGCGGTGCACAAGGAGCAGTGGCTGAAGTACGGCATGCTCTTCCCGCTGCTCTACCTCTTCGCCGGGCGCGACCCGCTGAAGAACCGCTTCGAGATCGAGGCGGGACTCGAGGCGGGCGGCTACCTGCCTACCCCTCGGCGCGGCCGAGCTTCCAGTACCCCATGAACGCGACCCGGCGCCGATCGACGCCGATGCCCTTCACGAGGTGGCGACGCAGGGTCGTGATCGCCGAGGCCTCGCCGGCGAGCCAGGCGTAGAGCCCGCCGTCGTCGGTGGCGGCGGGCACCTCCCAGAGGATCTCGTCGTCGTCGAGCGCCGGCAGCTCGCGCGCCGCAGCGGGGGCGGCGGCCGGAACCGCTGCGGCCGCGGGATCCGCCGCGACCCAGGCGTCGGCCCAAGCGGTGACCTCGTCGACGAGTCGGGCGCCGTACTGGGTCTGCCCCGCCTGCGCGCTCGCCGCGTCGCCGCGCGACAGCCAGTGCACGGCGACCCCCGCGGGCGCGCGCAGCTCGAGCGCATCGCCCGCCTCGGGCACCTCGAGGAACACCGCTCCCCGCGCATCCGCAGGCAGCTGCTCGAGGATCGCACCGACCGCGGGCACCGCCGTCTCGTCACCCGCGATGAGTAGCGTGCGCGCCGCGCCGGGCTTCCACTCCCACCCGCCCGACTCCTCGTCGCTCGTCGCATCGGGGCCGATGATCAGCATGCGGTCGCCGATTGCCGCCGCCGCGATCCAGCGCGACGCCGGCCCGCTGTCGCCGTGGGCGACGAAGTCGACGTCGAGCTCCCCGAGCGCGGGGCGCGACGAGCGGATCGTGTAGGTGCGGATCGGGTTGCGACGGTCGTCGGGCAGCGCGCGCCACGAGGCGTACCAGTCCCCCTCGAACGGGACGTCGTCGAACCCGCTCGCAGCGAGCGGGAGCACGACCTTGATGCGCTGGTCGGGGCCGTCCCAGCCGAACTCCCGCAGGTCGTCGGAGCGGAAGGTCACGCGCACGAAGTGCGGCGACATCCGCCGGATCTCGGCGACACTCGTGTCGAACACTCGGTATCCGGGCTTGGCCATGCGAATTTCTCCTGTCGGAAGGGCGAAGGGTCGTGGGTCAGGCGCTGCGGCGCGAACGCCAGAGCAACCAGACGAAGTAGGGGGCGCCGACGACCGCGGTGAGGAGGCCGGCGGGCAGCTGCGCCGGCGCGATGACCGTGCGGCCGAGCGTGTCGGCGACGCACACCAGCAAGGCACCGAGGAGGGCCGCCAGGGGCAGCACGAGGGCGTGCCGCGAGCCCACGAGCGCCCGCGCTGCGTGCGGTGCGACGAGACCGACGAAGCCGATCACGCCCACCGCCGAGACCGCGGTCGCCGTGAGCGCGACGCTGACGGCGAGCAGGCCGAGACGCGCCGAGCCGAGTCGAACGCCGAGCACCCGCGGAGTGTCGTCGTCGAACGCGAGCAGGTCGAGTTCGCGGCGTGCAGAGGCGAGGAGCGGCACGGCGACGAGGGTCACGAGCGCGAGCGGGATCAGCTGGGGGAAGGTGCGTCCGTAGGTGGAGCCCGACATCCAGGTGAGCGCCTTGGCCGCGTTGTACGGGTCGGTCGCGATGATGAGCATCGAGGTGATGGCGGCTGCCGCTGCCGAGACGCCGAGCCCGATCAGGATGAGCCGCGTCGAGGCGAGGCCGCCCCGCATCGCGAGCCCGAAGACGATGAGCGCCGCGAGCGCGGCACCGGCGAGCCCGCCGAGCGTCACGCCGAGGAACGTCGCGAGCGGCCAGAACGTGATCACGAGCACGGCGCCGACCCCGGCACCGCCGGTGACGCCGAGGATGGCGGGCTCCGCGAGCGGGTTGCGCGAGACCGCCTGCACGACGGTGCCGGCGAGCGCGAGCGCGGCGCCGGCGAGGATCGCCGCGGCGACACGGGGCGCACGCGTGTTCATCACGAACTCGACGAGCGGCCCGGCCTGCCCGGTCATCCAGTTGAGCACGTCGCCGCCGAGCATCTTGGCGTCGCCGAGCAGCAGCGACACGAAGGCGAGCACGACGAGCAGCACGGCGGATGCCGCGATCACCAGCCCGCGCCCGCGGGGCGAGAGCCCAGCGCCGATGACGAACCCGGTGCCGCTCTCCGACGAGGCGCGGGCGCGCAGGGCGAGCGCGATGAGGAACACCGCGCCGAAGATCGTGGTGACGACGCCCGTCGGGACCTCGACGGCCGCCTGCCCGCCGAACGCGAGACGCAGCAGCACGTCGGCGCCGAGCACGACGATGACGCCCATGACCGCCGCCGCGGGGATGAGGAGCACGTGCCGCTGCATGCCGGGCACGCGCACGGCGATGAGGCGCACGATCGCGGGTGCCGCGAGACCGACGAAGCCGATGGGGCCGGCGACGGTGACCGCGGCAGCCGAGAGGAGCACCGCGAGGAGGAGGCCGATGAGGCGGGTGCGACGCACCTGAACGCCGAGCACCGTCGCCGTGTCCTCGCCGAGGGCGATGAGGTCGAACTGGCGGGCGTAGAGGAAGAGGGCGGCGACGGCGAGCAGCACGACGGGCCCGAGCTGGAGCATCGGCTCCATGCCCGTCTGGGCGAGCGTGCCGTTGCCCCACGCGAAGAGGCCCTCGGTGCGCTCGGGGAAGAGCAGCAGCAGCATCGTCGTGAGCGCCGTCAGCGCGAGAGCGATGGCCGAGCCGGCGAGCACCAGACGCACGGTGCCGCCGCCGCGACCGCCGCCCGCCGACAACGCGAGCACGAGACCGGCCGCCGCGAGGCCGCCGAGGAAGGCGACCGCGCCGCCGCCCGCGACGGGCAGTGCGATGCCGAACGCCGCGACCGCGACGACGGCGAGGTACGAGCCGGCGTTGACCGCGAGGGTGTCGGGCGAGGCGAGCACGTTGCGCGAGATGCTCTGCATCACGAGACCCGCGACGCCGAGCGCGATGCCGATGAGCACGCCGGCGGCGAGGCGCGGCATCCGCGAGGCGAGGAGCACCGCGGCCGACTGGTCGTCGGACGCACCCGTGAGCAGTCCGAGCAGCTCGGGCAGACCGACATCCGCCGAACCCTGCGTCACATGCACCGCGGCGAGCAGTGTCGCGACGACGAGCCCGAGCGCGATGAGGAGCACCGCACCGAGGCGGGGCCGGGTGGCCCCGCCTCGGGCGGGAATCAGCGCTTCAGCCTGTTCAGCCGGCAAGGGTCGCGACGACGGCATCGATGTAGTCGTTCATCGACGAAGGGCCGCCGAACATCCAGATGCCGTCGGGCAGACGGTGCACCGAGTCGCTCTGCACGAACGGCAGCGACGTCCACACGGCGTTGTCCGCGAGCTCGACCTGGTAGGCGTCGGCCTCGCCGTTCGTGATGTAGAGGAACTCCACATCGCCGACGGCGGTGAGGCCCTCGACGTCGGTCGAGTCGAGGCCGTAGTCGGCGTCGCCCTCTTCGGTCCAGGCGTTCTCGAGCCCGAGCTCCTCGGTCACGGCGGTCAGCAGCGCGCCCTCGGCGAACGGGCGGATCGAGACCTGGCCGCCGGTGGCCCAGGAGTCGCTCATCATGAACGGGGCACCCGCGAGACCCGCGGCCTCGAGCGCCGCCTTGCCCTCGGCGAGCTTCTCGTCGAAGCCCGCGAGCAGCTCCTCGCCCTCGGCCTCGTGGCCGGTGGCGGTCGCGATGCGCTCGAGGTTCGACTCCATCTGGCCGATGGGGTTCGAGGCGTCGGCGCCGCGCACGACGAGCACGGGTGCGAACTCCTCGATCTGCGCGATGACCGACTCCGAGAGGTCGGTGGTGGTCAGCACGAGGTCGGGCGCGAGGCCGGCGATGGCGTCGACCGAGGGCTCGCCGCGGCCTCCGACATCCGTGACGCCGTCGTCGAGCGCCTCGGACTTCACCCAGGCGCTGTAGCCCTCCACGTCGGCGACGCCGACCGGCATCACGCCGAGTGCGACGAGGTTCTCCGCGGTGTTCCACTCGAGGGCGACGATCTTCTCCGCGGGGGCGGCGAGCTCGATCGACTCGCCGCGGTCGTCGGTGATGACGATCGCGGCATCGCCGCTCGCGGCGCCGGCCTCCTCGGTCGTGCCGCAGCCGGTCAGCAGCAGCACGGATGCCGCGGCGAGGGCGGTCAGGGCGATGGTCGGCCGGGTGACGGCAGCTCTTCTCATGGTGTCCTTCGATCGGTGCGCGGGCATGGGTGTCCCACGCGAGGGGGGTTGGATGGGCCGCGCCGCGCTAGGCGACGACGAGGCGTTCGATGCGTTGCCGAGTGTTGTAGCGGCCGATGGGGCACGTCGTGATGCAGCCGCGGTCGTCGGTGATGACGTCGACGCGGATGCCGTAGGCCGAGCTCAGCATGTCGGTGACGAGCACCTCGGCCGGGGTGCCGACGGCGCGGACGCGGCCGGATTCGAGCAGCACCACCCGGTCGGCGACGGCGGCGGCCTGGTCGAGGTCGTGGAGCACGACGCCGATGGTGACCCCGTGCTCGTCGGCGAGCTCGCGGATCAGGTCGAGGAGTTCGACCTGGTAGCGCAGGTCGAGGTAGGTGGTCGGTTCGTCGAGGAGGAGCACGCTCGTGTCCTGCGCGAGGCACGAGGCGAGCCACACTCGCTGCAGCTGCCCGCCCGAGAGTCGGTCGACGGGCTGTTCGGCGAACTCGGCGACGCCCGTGAGCTCCATCGCGCGCCCGACGATCGCGGCGCCGTCGGGGTCGCCGGCGATCCACCGGCCGCGGTGCGGGTGCCGGCCGAACTCGACGAGCTCGCGCACGGTGATGCCGCCGGGGGTCGGCCGGCTCTGGGCGAGCAGGGTGACGCGCCGGGCGAACTCGCGCCCGTTCAGCGAGGCGGCGTCGATGCCGTGCTCGATGAGGTCGGCGGGCTCGGTGCCGTGAGCGCCGGCGCTGATCGTGTGGCCGTCGTCGGCTGCGAGCAGCACGCGACCGGCGTCGGGCCGGTGCAGGCGGGCCAGCGAGCGCAGCAGCGTCGACTTGCCGCTGCCGTTCGGGCCGACGAGCGCGGTGACCTTGCCCGGTTCGAGGTGGATCTCCGCGCCGTGCACCACGGGGGCGCCGTCGTAGGAGAGGGTGAGGTCGAGACCGAGCATGGGATCAACTATAGGTGAGGCTTACCTAACTTCGTCAATCCGATGTCGCAACCGGCCGTCACAGACCCCGGCAGGGCCCGTCAGCGCGGCCAGCGCGCGGCCGGGATCACCAGAGTTCCGGATGCCTCCGGCTCCGCCCCACCCGTCGCTCGAGCTGCGCGGCGATCGCGAAGAGGGTCGCCTCTCCGCCCGGGCGCCCGATGAGCTGCACGCCCATCGGCACGCCGTTCGCGGTCTCCGACACCGGCACGGTGATCGCCGGCAGCCCCGAGACGTTCACGAACGACGTGAACGGCGTGAACTGCACCTGCTGGGCGAAGTTGTGCTCGCCGTCGTCGGGGTCGTACCAGCCGACCGGTCGCGGAGTCAGTGCCAGTGCCGGCGTCAGCACGGCGTCGTACGAGGCGAACCGGCGGATGACGCGCTCCTCGAAGCCCGTGAGCCATGCGAGCGCCTCGGCCAGCTGCCGAGCCGGCAGCGCCCTGCCGCGGGCGAGCAGCCACTGCGTCAGCGGCTCGAGCAGCGCCTCGGGTTCGCCGTCGACCGGGATCGTCGCGGCTCCCGCCTGCCAGATCGTGCGGAACGCCTCGGAATAGCCCGGCTCCGGCGCGGGCGCCATCGCCTCCATGCCGTGGCCGAGGCGCTCGAGGGCTTCGATGGCGACATCGAGCGCAGCGCGCGCTTCGGGGGCGATCGCGATGTCGTAGGCGTCGTCCCACGGCGAATCGGTCATGACGCCCAGTTGGAACCGGCCCTCGCCGCGGATCGCCGCGCCGAGGAACGGCCCGTCGTCGCCGGCCGCACGCAGCGCGAACCGATGCGCCGCCGGATACCCCGACGGGGCGATCAACCCGTCGAGGAGCAGCGCGGCGTCGGCGACCGTGCGGGCGAGCGGCCCGGCGACGCCGAGCCCGGCGAGGCTCGTGAGCCCGGACCCGGCGGGCACCCTGCCACGGCTGGGCTTGACGCCCACGAGACCGCACGAGGCCGCCGGGATGCGGATCGACCCGCCGCCGTCGGAGCCGGGTGCGAAGGGCAGCATTCCGGATGCCACGGCCGCCGCGGCTCCCCCGCTGGAGCCGCCCGCGCCGAGCGCGAGGTTCCACGGGTTCCGCGTCGGAATCGTTCCCACGCCCTCGGTGTAGGAGGGCAGCCCGAACTCGGGCGTCTGCGACTTGCCCAGGCTGACCGCCCCGGCCGCGTCGACCGCCTGCACGAGCTCGTCGGAGGCATCCGGCACGAAATCGGTGAAGACCCGGGAGCCGAAGCGGGTGGGCACCCCGGCCCGCAGGTGCAGGTCCTTGTCGGCGAGGGGCAGCCCCCAGAGTGGCGCGGTCTTCGGCACCTCGGCCGCCACGTGGCGCGCCCGTTCGAGCGCGGCCTCGGGCGTGACGGTCGCGAAGGCGCCGACCTCGGGGTTCAGCCGTTCGACGCGGGAGAGGTAGTGCTCCGTCAGCTCCACGGGCGAGACGTCGCCACGCTGCAGCATCTGGTGGAGTTCGAGGGCCGTGTGATCGTGCAGGGACGTCATGCATCGAGCCTACGGCGGCGTGCGCGGCGACGACGCGGTCGACGACCCGCGCCGCGGCATCCGCTCGACTACTTCAGCGACCGCTGCAGCAGCACCGTGCCGAGCCATCGGTCGAACTTGAAGCCCACGCGGCCCATGCGGCCGATCTCCTCGAAGCCGAACTTCTCGTGCAGCGCGATCGAGGCCTCGGCGCCCTGGTCGGCGATGACGGCGATCATCTCCTTGAGTCCCGCCGCCTTCGACCGGTCGATGAGCTCGGCGAGCAGCACGCGGCCGAGTCCCTTGCCGGATGCCGCGGGGCCGAGGTAGATCGAGTTCTCGACCGTGAACCGGTAGGCGCGCTTCGGCTTCCACGGCGACACGAGGGCGTAGCCGAGCAATTGGCCGCTCGGCGATTCGGCGACGATGAAGGGCATGCCGAGCTTCTCGAGGTAGGCGAACTTCGCCTTCCACTCCTGCAGGGTCATCGCGTCCTCGTCGAAGGTGACCGTGGAGTTGGCGACGTAGTAGTTGTAGATCTCGCGCACGGCCGGCAGGTCGGTGGCGGCGGCGTCGCGGATCGCGTACTCGAACGGCGCTTCGGCAGGCACGGGCTTGCGAAGATGGGGCGGCAGCACGCGGCGCTCCTGGTATTCCTCTTCGAGCATGCGGCCAGAATACCCGCGGCGTGTTGCGGCCGGGTTACACGGTCGCGATGCCGGTCACGCCGGCAGGCTCCAGTCGACCGGGTCGGCGCCCTGCGCCGCGAGCAGCGCGTTCGCCCGGCTGAACGGCTTCGACCCGAAGAAGCCGCGCGACGCCGAGAGCGGGCTCGGATGCGCGGACTCGATCACGGGCGTCGACCCGAGCAACGGTTCGAGGCGCTGCGCGTCGCGCCCCCAGAGGATCGCGACGAGCGGGCGGTCGCGCGCGACGAGCGCACGGATCGCATGGTCGGTGACCTTCTCCCAGCCCCTACCGCGGTGCGAGCCGGTCGCACCCGGCTCGACGGTCAGCACCCGGTTCAGCAGCATGACCCCGTTCGCACTCCAACGCGTGAGGTCGCCGTGCACGAGCGGCGGGACGCCGAGGTCGTCGACGAGTTCGCGGGAGATGTTCGCGAGGCTCCGCGGCAGCGGGCGCACATGTCCGTCGACCGCGAACGAGAGCCCGATCGGATGCCCCGGCGTGGGGTACGGGTCCTGGCCGACGATGAGCACCCGCACGTCGTCGAGCGGCTCGCGGAACGCGCGCAGCACCTGCTCGCCCGCCGGGAGATACCCGCGCCCGGCCGCGACCTCGGCCCGGAGGAACCCGCCGAGCTCGGCGATGGTCGGTGCGACCGGGGCGAGCGCCTCGGCCCAGCCGGGGTCGAGGAGCCCGGCCGCGAACTCCTCAGGCAACTGCCCCGAGGCCACTCAGATGCCGATCGTGGAGACCAGCACGCCGCCCTCGGTCGGCAGCACCCGCCAGACACTGCCCTCGCCCTCGGAACCGAGGCGGCCATCGCCCACGATCAGCGCCGTGCGCTCGTCGATGCCGAGCCCGCCCGCGATGAGCCCGGATTCGACGGCGGCGACCAGTCGGGAGAGCATGCCGCGCTGGGCGACGTGCACCTCGATGGCGACATCGACCAGGCCGATCCCGGATTCGATCTCGAGCTCGAATCCCGGCTCCTCAGGGTCCTCGGGCGCGACGGGCACGCCGCCGATGCGCGAGCCGCTCCCGAGGGAGCCCTCCGCCGCGACCATCGCGCCGGCCGAGACGCCGAGGTAGGGCACGCCGGCGGCGACCTGCCGACGCAGCTCGCCGAACAGCGGTTCGAGCCCGGCGCGCACCTCTTCGACCACGCCGCCGCCCACGGCGATGCCGTCGACGTCGGCGATCGCGCTGAGGGCGACCGGCTCGCCGGACCGACCCGCGGTCGCGTGCGCCTCGATGCCGTCGCCGGCGGCGGTCAGCAGTTCGGCGAGCGCCGTCGCCTTCTCCTGTGCCTCGGGGTGCAGTGAGATCACGGCGATGCGCGGCCGGGCGCGGCCTGCTGCGCTCGCCCGTGCTGCGGCCTCGGCGACGAACGGTGCGTACAGCGCGGCATCCGCGACGGTGGTCGCCCCGCCGCCGATGAGGTGGATGCTCACGCGGCGCCCTCGACGACCTCGACGGGCGGCAGCGCCGACCACGGGAAGACGATCCAGTCGTCGGTGCGGCGGTAGTCGAAGTCGGGCGCGAGCACCGTGTGCGACTTCGTGTACAGCGTTGCGGTGCGCACCTCGGCGCCCTCGTCGGTGAGCAGCGCGAGCACCTTGGCGAGCGTGCGGCCGGAGTCGGACACGTCGTCGACCAGCAGCACGCGCTTGCCGCCGAGCGCAGGCGCGTCGAGCATCGGCGGGTGCAGCACGGGCTCGGGCAGTCGCTCGTCGATGCCCGAGTAGAACTCGACGTTGATCGAACCGCAGGCCTTGGTGCCGAGTGCGTAGGAGATGGCCCCAGCGAGCAGCAGTCCGCCGCGGGCGATCGCGATCACGACGTCGGGGCGGAAGCCCGAGCGGAGCACGTCGCCGGCGAGCGTGCGCGCCGCCTCGCCGAACTCGTCCCAGGTGAGGATCTCGCGCTGGATGCCATCGGATCCGAGGGCTGCGTCGTTGGCGTCGAAAGTCATGTCATCAGGGTATCCGCCGAAGCTGCATGCCGGCGCGCCCGAGCGGATGCCGCGGCATCCGCTCGCTCAGGTCTCGCGGTCGGTGAGCGGGTCGTCGGGCGCGTCGGCGAGCAGATCCGCCATCGGAATGGGGCCCCCGACGGGCTCCTCCGCGGGGGTCGCGGCGGACGGAGCCCCGCTCGCCGTGACCGGCGCCTCGTGCGAGATCCGCACGAGGCCGATGCGTTCATTGATGAGCGAGATGATCGTGGCCGACGCGGTGCCGACGATCGCCACGCCGCCGGCCATGAGCAGCACGGCGTAGAGGCGCCCGGGCACCGTGACCGGGTAGGCGTCGCCGTAGCCGACGGTCGCGACCGTGACGACCGCCCACCAGAGGGCCTCGCCGAAGCTCGTGATCGACGCGCCGGGAGCGTCCCGCTCGACCGAGAGGGTCGCGAGCGAGATGAAGTAGATGAACAGCACCGAGTAGCAGATGGCGTAGATCACGATGTTGGTGCGCACCGCTGCGCCGCTCTTCCGCTGCAGGTACGGCACCTCGCGCAGCAGCACGAGCACCCGGAAGGCGCGGAACACGGGCAGCAGGGCCGAGAGCACGTCGATCGGGTGCGTCCCGATGAAGTGCCACTTGTCGCCGTGCGGGGTCAGCGAGACGCGCACGACGAGGTCGACGATGAACACCACCCAGGTGATGCCGAGGATGACCATCAGCCAGAGGCGCACCTCGGGGGGCAGGTCCTGCACGAGCACGAGTACCGAGTAGGCGATGATGAAGGCGACGCCGAGCGCGAAGAGCGGCACGGTCGTGCGCTGCTCCCAGCCGTGGCGGCGGGGGGCGGGTGCCGACCGATGCGCCATGATCAGGCGCCTTCCGGGCGCACGGCGAGCGGCCCCTTCGTGAAGCGGTACGGCGCCGCCTGGGCGACGGGCTTGACGACGATGAGGTCGAGATCGACGTGCCTGGGCTTCAGCACCGCGTCGGCGATCACCGCGGCGATGTCCTCGGCCACGAGCGGCTCGGGCACGTCGTCGTAGACGGCATCGGCCCTCGCACGGTCGCCGCCGAAGCGTACGAGCGCGAACTCGTCGGTCTTGACCATTCCCGGCGCGATCTCGATCACGCGCAGCGGCTCGCCGTTGAGCTCGAGCCGAAGCACCTCGGTGAGTGCGTGCGCGGCGAACTTCGCGGCGTTGTACCCGCCTCCGCCGACGTAGGCGGTGTGCCCGGCGATCGAGGTGACGTTCACGATGTCGGCGACTCCGCGATCGACGGCGCCCCGGCGCAGCAGCGGCAGCAGCGCGCTCGTCACCCGCTTCAGGGCGAGCACATTGACCTCGAACATCCACGCCCAGTCGTCGACGTCGGAGTCCTCGACCGAGTCGAGGCCCTTCGCCCCGCCCGCGTTGTTGACGAGTGCGTGCACCGGTCCGGTCGACTCGAGGTGGTCGCGCAGCCGGTCGACGTCGGCCTGCTTCGTCAGGTCGGCCACCACCACGGATGCCCCGGTCTCCTCGGCGAGCGCCCGCAGGCGCTCCTCACGGCGCGCGACCCCGACGACGTCCCAACCGGCCGCGCGGAACGCCCGCACGGTCGCCTCGCCGATGCCGGAACTCGCACCGGTCACGACCACTCGCAGCTCGCTCATGCGCCCATTCTGCCCTGCCCGGCACCGCTCGTGCGGTTGAATGGACTGATGCATTCGCGACAGCCGGCACACCCGACCAAGCGCAGACGTGTCCCCATGTGGGACAACGCCCGGTGGATCGCGATCACGCTCGTGGTCATCGGCCACGGCATCCTCCCGCTCATCGGCGAGTCGAACTCGGCCTACAGCGTCTACCTGTTCATCTACTCGTTCCACGTGGCGGTCTTCGTCACGGTCAGCGGGTACTTCGCGAAGTCAGGCCCGCCGAACGCGAGGGCGCTCCGTCAGATCCTCACCGACATCGTCTTCCCCTTCCTCATCTTCGAGACGATCTGGACGATCATCAAGTGGCTGCTCGGGGGCGAGTTCTCACTCGACTTCGCCACGGCGTCGTGGACGCTCTGGTTCCTCATCGCCCTCGCGGTGTGGCGCATCGTGCTGCCGTACCTCGTGCTGCTGCGCTACCCGCTGCTCATCGCGATCGCGATCTCGATCGGCGCCGGGTACACCGAGTCGATCGACTCGACCTTCGCCCTCTCACGCACGTTCGGCATGCTCCCGTTCTTCGTGTTCGGCTGGAAGCTGCGGCAGTGGCAGCTGACGGGCCGCTGGCTCGAGCTCCGCTCGGCGGTGGCCTGGCGCTGGCGGGCCGGCGCGATCGCGTTGTTCGGCGTGACGCTCGTGCTCATGCCCCTCGCGATCGAGACGTGGCGCGACCTGAAGCTGCGCCGGTTCATGCTCTACGACGAGTCGTACGAGGCCATCGGCTACGACGAGCCGTGGTCCGGCGCCATCCGGCTGGGGCTGCTGCTGTTCGCGATGCTCCTCTCGTTCGCGTTCCTCGTGCTGATGCCGCGCGGTGCGACCTGGTTCACCCCGTTCGGCACCGCGACGATGTACATCTACCTGCTGCACACCTTCGTGCTCTTCCCGTTCCGGGAGACGGAGGTGCTCGCCGGAGACCAGCCGTTCTGGGTGCTGCCGGCGATGATGCTGTTCTGCATCGCGATCTCGATCGTGCTCTCGCTGAAACCGGTGCGCCGGGTGTTCCGGCCGCTCGTCGAGCCCCGGGCGCGGTGGATGTTCCGCCCCGAACCGTCGACGGCGACCGGCACGATCGTGCTGCCGCCCGACGGCGAGCTGCGCTGACCGGGGCGGCGGCCTCGCCCCCCAGCGGATGCCGCAGGGCGCCGCGCATCGAGCGTGACGCCGTGTTGCGGCATCCGTTGCCCGTCGTCGCCTGCCCGCCTAACGTGGCTCGAAAGCCGCGGCGGACCCGCCCGAGCCGTTCCCTGAGGAGACGTCCATGACCGAGACCGCCGACTGGCGCTTCGAGACCAAGCAGGTGCACTCGGGGGCCGCTCCCGACCCCGTGACCAACGCCCGCGCCACGCCGATCTACCAGACCACGTCCTACGTGTTCAACAGCGCCGAGCACGCTCAGAACCTCTTCGCGCTCGCCGAGTTCGGCAACATCTACACGCGCATCCAGAACCCGACGCAGGCGGTCGTCGAAGAGCGCGTCGCGGCCCTCGAGGGCGGCACGGGCGCACTGCTCGTCGCCTCGGGCCAGTCGGCGGCCACCTTCGCGGTGCTGAACATCGCCCAGGCGGGCGACCACATCGTCTCGTCGTCGTCGATCTACGGCGGCACCTACAACCTCTTCAAGTACACGCTCGCCAAGCTCGGCATCGAGGCGACCTTCGTCGAGAACCAGGACGACGCCGACGAGTGGCGCCGTGCCGTGCGTCCGAACACGAAGCTCTTCTTCGCCGAGACGATCGGCAACCCGAAGATCAACGTGCTCGACATCGGCCTCGTCTCGAACGTCGCGCACGAGTCCGGCGTGCCGCTCATCGTCGACAACACGATCGCGACGCCCTACCTGATCCGTCCGTTCGAGCACGGCGCCGACATCATCATCCACTCGGCCACGAAGTTCCTCGGCGGTCACGGCACCACCATCGGCGGCGTCATCGTCGACGGCGGCAGGTTCGAGTGGTCGAAGAACGTCGAGAAGTTCCCCGGCCTGACCGAGCCCGACCCCTCGTACCACGGCGCGAGCTACACGGCAGCGGTCGGCGACGGTCTCGCGTACATCATCAAGGCGCGCGTGCAGCTGCTGCGCGACCTCGGCGCCGCGATCTCGCCGAACAGCGCATGGCTGCTCATCCAGGGCATCGAGACGCTCTCGCTCCGCATCGAGCGCCACGTGCAGAACGCCCAGGAGATCGCGGAGTGGCTCGACAACCACCCCGACGTCGCGAGCGTCAACTACTCGGGCCTGCCGTCGAGTCCCTGGTACGCCGCGGCCAACACCTACGCCCCGAAGGGCGTCGGCGCGGTGCTCTCGTTCGAGCTGAAGGGCGGGGTCGGCGCCGGCCGTGCGCTCGTCGACAACCTGTCGCTGTTCAGCCACCTCGCCAACATCGGCGATGTGCGCTCGCTCGTCATCCACCCCGCGTCGACGACCCACTCGCAGTTGACCCCCGAGCAGCAGCTCACGACCGGCGTGACGCCGGGCCTCGTGCGCCTGTCGGTCGGCATCGAGAACATCGACGACCTGAAGGCCGACCTCGAGGCGGGCTTCGCCGCCGCGCGCGCAGCCACGGAGGCCGCTCGCGTCTGACGCGCCACCGAGAACGACGGATGCCGCGGGCCTGCACGGGACCGCGGCATCCGTCGTTCTCGGCACCGCACCGGTGGTGGCCGGCGTAACAATGCACGGCAGGTCGCCCGGCTCGGGAAGAATCGAAGCATGGACTGGCAGACGACGGCTGACGCGGTGCCCGCGAGCATCGTCACCGAGGCGCGCGCCGCGTCGCTGGCCGGCCGTGCCCCCGCCACCGGCGCCTGGCGCGAGGGCGACGCGGTCGGCGACCGACGGTTCGTGAACATCGGCGATGTGGCCCTCGAGTCCGGGCGGGTGCTGCCCTCCGCCCGCATCGCCTACGAGCAGTGGGGCACGCTCTCCCCCGCGCGCGACAACGCGATCCTCGTGCTGCACGCGCTGACCGGCGACGGCCACGTGGTCGGGCCGGCCGGCCCGGCGCACCCGAGTGCCGGCTGGTGGCCCGGCATCGTGGGCCCCGGCCTCGCGATCGACACCGACCGCTGGTTCGTCGTCGCGCCGAACGTGCTCGGCGGGTGCCAGGGCTCGACGGGGCCCGCCTCCCTCGCGCCCGACCGTGCCGAATGGGGCATCCGCTTCCCCTTCCTCACGATCCGCGACCAGGTGCGCGCGCAGATCGCGTTCGCCCGCGAGCTCGGCATCGAGCGCTTCGCCGCGGTCGTCGGCGGCTCGATGGGTGCCATGCACGTGCTCGAGTGGGCGATCATGGCCCCCGACGCGGTCGAGCGCATCGCGGTGCTCGCGGCCCCGGCCGCGACCTCGGCCGACCAGGTCGCCCTCAACTCGGTGCAGATCGAGGCGATCCGCACCGACCCGGCGTTCCGCGGCGGTGCGTTCTACGACGCGCCCGACGGCGACGGCCCGACCCGGGGTCTCGCGCTCGCCCGGCGCATGGCGATGCTCAACTACCGCACCGCGAGCGAACTCAACCAGCGGTTCGCCCGCAGTTGGCAGTCGGATCTCGACCCGCTCGGCGGCGACGGCCGGTTCGCCGTCGAGTCCTACCTCGACTTCCACGGCAACAAGTTCACGCGGCGCTTCGACGCCAACAGCTACATCGTGCTCACGCAGGCGATGAACTCGCACGACATCGGTCGCGGTCGCGGCGGCGTCTCGGCGGCGCTCGCAGCGATCGAGGCCCGCAGCCTCGTGCTCGGCATCGACAGCGACCGCTACTTCCCGCTGTCCGGCCAGGAGGAGATCGCCGCCGGACTGCCCGGGAGCGTGCACGGGCCGGCCCCCGTCGTCGTCTCCTCCGAGTACGGCCACGACGCGTTCCTCATCGAGGACGACGCGATCGCGGCCGCACTCGGCGGGCTGCTCGCCGCCTGAACGGCTGCCGGCGCCCCGACCTCCCCGCACCGGGCGGACTCCGCTACCCTTCGAGTGACGGCGTGTGATCCCATGGCCGCCGACCATGCCGAGGGGGTGTCATGAAACGCATCCACAAGGAACGCGACCGATTGCTC
This sequence comes from Agromyces cerinus, assembly GCF_016907835.1. Taxonomy (NCBI): domain Bacteria; kingdom Bacillati; phylum Actinomycetota; class Actinomycetes; order Micrococcales; family Microbacteriaceae; genus Agromyces; species Agromyces cerinus. The sequence continues at coordinate 2,057,724 of NZ_JAFBCT010000001.1, forward strand.
CGCACGCTCGCAAAGGTCTCCGGACTGAGCGGCGCGGTCGGGTCGTTCCTGTGCCTGCTCGTGCCCGGTGCCTCGACCGGCCTCGAACTCCTGCTCTCGGCGGTGCTCAGCGCCGGCGCCATCGTCTTCATCACGCTGTACTCCGCTCGCGGCGCGATCGCACCCGCCCTGGGGGCGGTCGCCTGCTCGATCGGGCTCATCAGCGTCCTCGGCGCCGCGCCCACGATCGATCCCGCCGCCGCCGCCGCGATGGCCGTCACCGCGTCGGTCACGGCCGCTTCGGTCGCGATCCCGCTCATCGTGCGTCCCGATGGGCCATTCATCGTGCTCGGCCTCGTCGCGGCCGTGCTCATCGCCGTCGGAGTCGTCGCGATCACGGGCCATTCGATGCAGGTCGTGGCCATCAGCACGCTCATGGGCTGGGCGGCCAACGCCACGATCGGCATCTGGCTCGACCGGTCGATCGCCACTGCGTCCGACCGCATCCACGAGGTCGGCCGGGCCCACGAGGCCGAGCGCCTCGCGAGCGAACTCGAATCGCAGCAGCGCCAGGACGCCCGAGTGCTGCACGACACCGTGCTCGCGACGCTGAGCCTGCTCGCCCACTCCGGCGTCGGCGTCGGCGCCGGCGCGCTTCGGCAGCAGGCCGGTGACGACGCGCGTCTGCTCAAGCAACTGCGACTCGGCGCACCCCTCGACCGGGGCTCGACCGCGGTCTTCTCGCCCGAGTCCGACGACGACAGTCTCGGCGTGACCTTCGAGTCGGTGCGCCAGCGGTTCGCCCGCATGGGCCTCGATGTGAACTGGCACGGTGCCGGCCGGCTCGCGCTGCCCCGCGACACTCTCGACGCCCTCCTCGGCGCCCTCGGCGAGTGCCTCGAGAACGTGCGCCGGCATTCCGGAGTCAGTGCGGCGGATGTCACCGTCAGCGACGACGAGCGCACGGTTCGTGCGATGGTCACCGACGCCGGTTCCGGGTTCGAACCGGCCTCGGTCGACGGCGCCAGACTCGGATACTCGGAGTCCGTCGTCGGTCGACTCAGCATGGTCGGCGGTCGGGCCCGGATCTTCTCCTCCCCCGGCTCGGGCACGACCGTGATGCTCGAGGTGCCGAAGCCATGAGCGACGCGCAGATCCCGACGACCACGCTCGGACGCCAGTTCCGGCGGCCGAGCCGGTCGGCACGGGCCGCGGGCGACGTGCGCGAGAGCCACGGAGGCCGGCGTCTGGCCACCGGCATCACGATCGCGTCGGCCTTCATCATCATCGGGCACTTCGCGCATGCCGTGACGCTGGCGCCGCTCTTCCCGCCCGGCCCCGGGCCCTGGGCGGCCTGGCTCGCCCTCGCCGGCGTCGTCGGCATCGGCGTGGTCTCCCGCCTCGTCTCGCGCAACACCCCCCTGCCCGATGTGCTCTACGTCGTGCTGCTCGTCGCGCTCATCGCGCCGGTCTGGCTCGACGTGACCTCGTCGATGGGACTGCTGCACCTCGGGGTCACGCCGACCGCGGCCGCAGCTGCCGGGGCCGTGCTCATGCCCGTGGCCGCGATCCGGGGCACCCGCATCCCGATGCTGGTGGCGAGCATGATCGGCGCGGTCATCGCGGGCTCGGCGCTCCTCCAGGCCGCGACGGCCGGCCAGTACACGATCACGGGGCTCGCCGTCGCGGCGACCACCGTGCTGCCGATGGCCGTCGCCGTGATCGCGATCGGCGGCTTCCGCCGGCTCATCCGCCGCGAGCTCGACCTCTCCCTCGTGCAGAGCACGGTCGCGACCCCCCGCACCGCGGTCGGCATGCGCGCCTCGGAAGAACTCGCACAACTCGACTTCGACGCCGAGTCGCTCCTCGACGACGTCGGTTCCGGGCGCATCGCGATCCCCCTCCCGGCCGAGGCGGCCGAGCGCGCGGGCGACCTCGCCGCACGGCTCCGCGTTCGGCTCATCGAGGGCCGCAACGACACGTGGCTCCGGCATGCCGTCACCGAATCGGCGTACCTCAGCAATCGGGTCACGGTCGACGATCCGGGCGGGCTCGCCGGCGTGCTCTCGCCCGACCAGCGCGACGGACTGCTGCTCGCGCTGTGGTTCCTCGTGGGCGAGCAGTCGAAGGGCACTGCCGAGCTCGCTGCGCACGTCACGTGTCGCGAGCCCGATGCGGCATCCGACCCGCGATCGCCCGATGTGCACCTCTCGATCGACGTCTCAGGTGTCGTTCAACGCCGCGTCGATCCCGCAACTTGGGATGCACTCGGTACAGTCGGTACACACGATGTCGTTGCGGGGCCCGATTCATTCCGGATCGACATCGACTGCCGGGTCGACCCGAACGTCTCGGCAGGCGTTACGGCCGTCCGCGGGGCGGCCCGTCAAAGGGGAATCTGATGACTGAGAGCGCTCCACCGATCCGTCTGGCGATCGTCGACGACCATCGCATGCTGCTGGGGGCGCTCTCCGAGTGGATCCGCACCGCGGCACCCGACATCGAGCTGCTCGCCGCGGTGCCATCGTGGTCCGAGCTCCTCGCCCACCCCGAGTTCCCGGTCGACGTCGTCCTCCTCGATCTCGACCTGCGCGACAACATCCCGATCTCGCTGAAGCTGTCGATGCTGAAGTCAGCCGGCGTGCAGACGATGCTCATGAGCACCTACTCCGAGCCGACCGTCGTTCGCGAGGCCCTCGGTTCGGGGGCTCTGGGTTACCTCGTGAAGTCGGAGCCCGTCGAGACCATCATCGAGGCGATCCGTGCGGCGCGTATCGGCGAGTCGTACCTGACGCCCGAACTCGAACTCGCGCTCACCGCTGAGGGGACGTCGCCGAAGCTCTCGGCGCAGGAGCGCCGCGTGATGGCGCTCTATGGCGCCGGCCAGCCGGTCAAGGCCGTGGCGTTCCAGCTCGGCATCTCCGAGGAGACGGCGAAGAGCTACCTCAAGCGCATCCGTGAGAAGTACCGAGCCGCAGGGTACGACGTGGGCACCAAGGTGGCGCTCCGCAAGCGCGCCATCCTCGACGGCATCCTGCTGCAGTCCGACTGAGTCGCGCGGGAGCCGTCCTCCCTGCTGCGCCCGCTTACAACTCGACGGCGTGCATCGCGCCCGTCGCATACGGCACCGCGACCCCGCGGCGCACGCGCGAACGGTCGAGCGCGAACGACACGACGGCGAGCAAGGCCCCGGCGATGGTGAGCAGGAGCCCGATCCAGATCGGGGCGACGTAGCCGAGTCCGCCGGCGATCGCGATGCCGCCGAGCAGAGCGCCGAGGCTGTTGCCGATGTTCAGTGCGGAGTGGTTCAGCGCTGCGGCGATCGATTGGCTGTCGCGCGCGACATCCATGAGCCTGGCTTGGATGGTCGGCGACAGGGCAGCGGCTGCCGCGCCGACGAGCAGCACGCCCGCGAGCAGGCCGAACGGGTTCGACGCGGTGAAGCCGAGCAGCACGAGTGCACCCGCGAGCACGGCGAAGAAGAGGTACATCGAGCGTCGCACGCTCCAGTCGGCGAGCCGACCGCCCGCGAGGTTTCCGATGGTCATGCCGACGCCGATCGCGATGAGCACGACGGGCACGAGCTCCTCGGGCAGCCCCGTCACCTCGGTGGCGAGCGGGGCGACGTAACTGTAGACCGCGAAGAGCCCGCCGAAGCCGACCGCGCCGATGCCGAGGGCGAACCACACCTGGGCCCGGGTGAACGCCTTCAGCTCGCGCTTCATCGTCGCTCCGGGGTCGCCCGCCTGCCACGGCACCGCGATGAGCACCGCGATGAAGGTGAGGGCGAAGATCGCCGCCACGGCGAGGTAGGCGGTGCGCCACCCGGCGAGTTGGCCGAGCCAGGTGATCGCAGGCACTCCGATGACGTTCGCGATCGTGAGGCCCGAGAGCACGAGGGCGACACCTCGCGCCCGTTTGCCGGAGCCCATGAGGCTCGCGGCGACGAGCGAGGCGATGCCGAAGTAGGCGCCGTGCGGCAGGGCCGAGATGAAGCGGGCGACGAGCACGAGCTCGAAGCTCGGCAGCACGGCCGAGGCGATGGTGCCGAGCGTGAAGGCCGTGAGGAGCGCGAGCAGCAGCCGTTTCCGGGGCCAGCGCGCGGCGGCGGCGGCGATCGTGGGCGCGCCGACGACGACGCCGAGGGCGTACGCCGAGATGATCCAGCCGGCGTTCGCGTTCGCCGCGGCTGTCGACTGCGCTGAGAGCTCGGGCAGCAGGTCGAGGGCGATGTTCGGCAGCAGGCCCATGGCGACGAACTCGGTCGAACCGATGCCGAAGCCGCCGAGGGCGAGCGCGAGGAGCGCGAAACGGATGCGGGCCGGCGACAATGTCGTCGGCCCGTCGTTGGGGAGGGTCACCAGTCGATTCTCGCACAGAAGGTCGAATCGATTCGATGCCGGGTGACCCGCGCCGTCTCAGTCGTCGGCGTCGAGCCCGTCCATCGCCGTCTCGAGTCGCTCGAGCTTGGCCTCGAGCTCGCCGGCGTATCCCGGGCGGATGTCGGCCTTCAGCACGAGCGAGACCCGAGAGCCGTATTCGCCGACGGCCTCGGTCGCGCGGCGCACGACGTCGAAGACCTCGTCCCACTCGCCCTCGATCGTCGTGAACATCGAGTCGGTGCGGTTCGGAAGTCCCGACTCCCGCACGATGCGCACCGCCGCGGCGACGGCGTCGTGCACCGAACCGTCGCTTCTGCCCGTGCCGCTCGGCGCGACTGAGAATGCAACCAGCATGTTCGTCTCCTCGACTTCGATCGCTTATCCTCAAGCCATTGTCGACCAGAGGGAGCCCCGGCCGTGACGACGCGAGACCTGACGCCCGAAGAGCGCGCGATTCTCGAACACCTCACCGATGGAGATTTCGAGGGATCTGCGGCCGCCCGCACCCAGATCAGCACCGCCCGCCACGCGGGCCAGTGGTCGCCCGGCGATCCGAGCTTCCACATCCTGACGGACGGAGTCTGCCCTCGGATGGACGTCGAGGACGGCATCTTCCTGCCCAGCGATCGCCCGGTGCTCACTGAGAGCGGCTCGCCCAATGGAGGCGTCATGCTGTGGGTCCGTAACGGGCGGATCGACGATTTCGAGTACTACTGCTACGACGAAGTCGACCGGAGGCTGCCCACGATCGATCAGATCACGACGTGGGAAGACCCGCGCGTGCTCGGCTGATCACCAGACACTCGCGTGCCATCCGTCAGTGATCCTCGAAGTCGACGGTGCTGCTGACCGTGTCTGCACCGCTGGCAAGCGACCGCGGCGCACGCGGCGACCCGAGCTGCCAGATCGAGCGGATGCCCCAGACGAGCAGCACCACGAGCAGCAGCGACTTGGCCGTCAGCAGGAAGACGAAGGCCGGGTCGGCGATGAGGAGCCACCCGTACCAGTACGGGTAGATGATGTGCGTGATGAGCGCGATCGATGCGGCGACGAACGCCGGCACCGCGAACGGCGCCGGGCGGAAGACGAGTCCGAGGATCACCGGAGCCGCGAGCCACGTGACGAACTGGGGCGAGCCGACCTTGTTCGCCAGCATGAGCACCACGACGAACGACAGCGCGAGCGGCGGCAGCAGGCGCCCGAACGCGGCCCCGCGGCGCACGGCGCGGATGCCGACGAGCACGACGACGAGCACCCCGATCGCCATGAGCGGCGTGGTCAGTGCCGCCGCGGCATCCGCACCGGGCCCATCGATCTGGAAGGTGAGGATCTGGCGGTCGTAGACGATGCGCACCGTCTTCGAGCCCGCGACGATCTGCCAGAGCCAGCCGACCGCGAGCGGCGCCTCGATCTGCAGCCCTCGCCCCGCCTGCTCGGCGATGAAGCCGATCGCGTTCGCGCCCGAACCGGCGAGGAGGCTCACGGCGAGGATGCCGAAGCTGAGCGACAGCGCGACGGTGAACACCTCGAGTCGACGGCGCGCGGCGATCACGAGCGCGGCGACGAGGGCCGCCGGCCAGACCTTGATCCAGGCGCCGATCGTGAGCAGCACGGCGGCGACACGCGGCCGACCGGCCGCCCACAACAGGCCGGTGATCGCGAACGGCACCGTGATCGCGTCGATGCGGCCGAAGGCGATGGGGCCGAGCAGGGCGAGGAAGCCGAGCCACCACCAGGCGGCGATGCGGCGCGGGCGCGAGAGCCTCGCACGGCCGATGAGCACACCGAACGCGATGGCGTTCAGCACGGTCACGATGGCGAGCCAGGTCTGCGCGTACCACGCCGAACCGAGCGCGAGCGCGGCGGCCATCGGCGCGAAGGCGAGGATCGGGTACACCCACGGCGCATCGATGCCCATGCGGAGCCAGCCGTGCGCGGCGTTCTCCGCCCACAGCCGGTAGACGGCCGTCACGTCGCCGAGCGGGTAGCCGGGAGCCGTCAGGTTCAGCACGATGAGCGCGGCGTGCACGATGGCGAAGCCCGTCCAGAGTGCCGCTCGAGTACCGAGGAACCGGCGGATTCGGTGAGCGGATGCCTCGCGCTGCGCCCCGTCCGTCATGGCGACGAGCCTAGCCGAGCGTCACATTCCGCCACGCGCTCCTCCACAGTCGGTGGCATCCGCGATGCTGGAGGCACACCGTATGGAGGCCACCATGACCCGACGCACGCTCACCGCGATCATCATCGCGGCAACCGCGACCCTCGCCCTCGCCGGGTGCTCCGGCGGCTCGGGCGATGCCTCGGGCGGCGACTACGTGACCGAGGGCAAGCTCACGATCGCGACCGGTGAGCCGGCGTACTACCCGTGGGTGCTCGACGACGACCCCGAGTCGGGCGAGGGCTTCGAAGCCGCCGTCGCCTACGCCGTGGCCGACGAGCTCGGCTTCGCGGCCGACGACGTCGTCTGGGTGCGCTCGACCTTCGAGCAGGCCATCGCGCCCGGGCCGAAGGACTTCGACATCAACCTGCAGCAGTTCTCGATCACCGACGAGCGCGAGCAGAACGTCGACTTCTCGTCGCCCTACTACGAGACCACGCAGGTCGTCATCACGGTCGACTCCTCGCCGGCGGCCTCGGCCACCTCGATCGCCGACCTGAAAGACCTCCTCGTCGGAGCGCAGACGGGCACCACGAGCTTCGACGCCGTCGAAGAGGTCATCGCACCGACCGCCGGCGCCCAGGTCTTCAACACCAACGACGACGCCAAGCTCGCCCTGCAGAGCGGCACGGTCGACGCGATCGTCGTCGACCTGCCGACGGCGTTCTACCTCACGGGCGTCGAACTCGACGGCGGCAAGATCATCGGCCAGCTTCCGGCGACCGCCGGTGGCGGCGACGCTTTCGGTCTCGTGCTCGCCAAGGAGTCCCCGCTCACGGCCGACGTCACGGCGGCCGTCGATGCGCTTCGCGAGCGCGGCACCCTCGACGAACTCGCCGCCGAATGGCTGGGCGGCGAGGGCGGCGCGCCCGTCCTCGAGTGAAGCCGGTCCTCCGAGTGACACGGGCGCTCCGAGCGACTCCGGCATTCCCGAGCGGCGTCGGCGTCCGGTCGCCGGATGCCGCGGCATCCCCCGACCGCCGCTAACGTGAATCCGTGACCGACACGACCGACGCCCGCGATTCGGCGCCCGTGTGGCAGCCGAGCGCCATCGAGCTCGAGCGGCGTGCGTTCCGCAGACGGCAGACGGGCCGCTCGGTGCTCGTGAGCGCCCTCTCGACGATCGTGCTAGCCGGTCTGCTCGCATGGGCCCTCATCGGCTCGCCGGGGTGGGCGGAGGTGCAGCAGACCTTCTTCGACCCGACGGTCGCGATCGCATCGCTCCCCCGCATCCTCGAGGGCCTCTGGCTGAACATCCAGGTGCTCGTGGCCGCGAGCATCGGCGTCGTGATCGTCGCCCTGCTGCTGGCCTCGATGCGCACGCTCCGCGGCCCGGTGTTCTTCCCGCTGCGGGCGCTCGCAGCCGGCTACACCGACCTCTTCCGCGGGATGCCGCTCATCATCGTGCTCTACCTCATCGGCTACGGCGTGCCGGGGCTCGACTTCTTCCCTCGCGTGCCCGTCGCGGTCCTCGGCACGATCGCCCTCGTCCTCACCTACTCGGCGTACGTCTCCGAGGTGTTCCGTTCCGGCATCGAGGCCGTGCACCCCTCGCAGCGGCTCGCCGCCCGGTCGCTGGGTCTCAGCCACGGGCAGACCATGCGACGCATCGTGCTGCCGCAGGCGTTCCGCAAGGTGACGCCTGCCCTCATGAACGATTTCGTCGCCATGCAGAAGGACGTCGGCCTCATCTCGGTGCTCGGGGCCGTCGACGCCGTGCGAGCGGCGCAGATCGAGACGGCGCACTACTTCAACTTCACTCCCTACGTCGTGGCGGGCCTTCTCTTCGTGCTGCTCGCCTGGCCGATGATCCGGCTCACCGATTGGCTGTCGGCGCGCATGCGGGCGCGCGAGCAGGTCGGGAGCATCGTATGAACGAGCCATCCGCCTCGGTCGCCGATCCGGTGCTGCGCCTCCGCGGCGTTCGCCGGGCGTTCGGCGACCACGTCGTGCTCGAGGGCATCGACCTCGACGTCTCGGCCCACGAGGTCGTCGCGCTGGTCGGGGCGAGCGGTTCGGGCAAGTCGACGCTCCTCCGCACCATCAACCTCATCGAGCGCGTCGACGACGGCGAGATCTTCCTGCGCGGGCAGGACGTCAGCGACCCGCGCGTCGACGCCGACGGCGTGCGCGCCCGCATCGGGGTCGTCTTCCAGGCCTACAACCTCTTCCCGCACCTCAGTGTGCTCGACAACGTGACGCTCGCCTCACGGCTCGTGCACCGCGTGCCCCGAGCCGAGGCCGAGCGTCGCGGGCTCGAGCTGCTCGCATCGATCGGGCTGGCCGACTTCGCGCGTGCATTCCCCGACCGGCTGTCGGGCGGCCAGCAGCAGCGCGCCGCGATCGTGCGCGCGATCGCGACCGGGCCCGAGCTGCTCCTGCTCGACGAGGTGACGAGCGCCCTCGACCCCGAGCTCGTCGGCGAGGTGCTGGCCCTCGTGCGCTCGCTCGCCGACGGCGGCACCACGATCGTGATGGCCACGCACGAGATGGCGTTCGCACGCGAGGTCGCCGACCGCGTCGTCTTCCTCGACGCCGGCCGGATCATCGAAGACGCCCCCGCGCGGCAGTTCTTCGAGGCGCCGCGCGAAGAGCGCACCCGGGAGTTCCTCGCGAGGTTCCTGGCCGGCTGAGCGGACGTCGCTCCGCCGGGCGGTGCAGCCGAGCGTCTCAGGGCGCGAGCAGTGCGCCGATGACCGGCGGGATCGCCTCGGCGATGTCGAGCGCCGTGATCGGCCCGCCGTCGACCGCGGCCGTCGCACGTCTCGCCGCCTCGCCGTGCACCCACGCGGCCGTCGCCGCGAGCGCGCTCAGCACCCCGGCGTCGGTCGCGAGCTGCTCGTGGTGCGTGGCGACGAGCGCTCCGAGGATGCCGCCGAGCACGTCGCCCGTGCCGGCCGAGGCCAGCCAGTGCGTCGGCGCCGTGACCGTGTATCGCACGCCGTCGGGGTCGCAGACGTGGGTCACCGCGCCCTTCAGCAGCACGGCGACGCCGAGGTCCTTCGCCGCCCTGAGCGCCCACTCGGCCGGGGCGGCACGCACCTGCGCGATGCTCGTGTCGATCTCGCGCGAGGCGAGCAGCGCCGCGAGCTCCCTGGCGTGCGGCGTGATCACCGTTGGTGCCGTGTGCGTGCCGACGAGGTCGAGCGCACCGGCGTCGAGCACGACCGGCAGGCCGGACGCGAGCGACCCCTGCAGGTCGCCGAGCAGCATGAACGAGCGCCGACCCATGTCGATGCCGGAGCCGACCAGCCACGCCTGAACGCGACCGGGCGCGGTGACGGTCTCGGGTCGGCGTGCGAGCACCGCCGTGCGCACCGCACGCGGGCCGGTGTAGCGCACCATGCCGAGGCCGGCACGGTGCGCGGCCTCGACGGCGAGCACCGCTGCGCCCGGGTACTCGGGCGAGCCGGCGACGATGCCGAGCACGCCGCGCGAGTACTTGTCGTCATCGGCGACCGGCGCGACGATCCATTCGGCCGCGTCGGCTGCGGTCCACTCCTGCCATGTGTCCATGCTCCAACGATAGGTTGAGGAGGATGACTCCCACTGTTCCCGCACCGATCAGCCTCGCTCCCCGCGTCGTCGTGTTCGACTACGGCGAGGTCATCTCGCGCGAGCCGACCGCCGCCGACCGTGCCGCCCTCGTCGACCGGGCGGGCGCCACTGCCGACGCCGCGCCGTTCTGGGCGTCGTACTGGGCGCACCGCCTCGGCCTCGACCGCGGCACGACGTCGATCACCGAGTACTGGCAGGCCGTCGCGGCCGACCTCGGCACCGAGTGGACCCCGATCGACGTGCACGAACTCTGGGCGCTCGATCACCGCGGATGGCTCTCGGTCGACCCCGGCACGCTCGGCGTGCTGCACGCCCTCGCCGCGGGCGGCACACGCCTGGCGCTGCTGTCGAACGCCGGCGCGGACTTCTCTGGCTGGCTTCGGCACGGCTCCTTCGCGCCGCTCTTCGAGCGCGTGTTCGTCAGTGGCGAGCTGGGCCTCGTCAAGCCCGATGCCGCGATCTACGAGCACGTCATCGACGAGCTCGGCATCGCGGCATCCGACTTCGTCTTCATCGACAACAAGGCCGAGAACGTCGAGGGCGCGAAGGCGGTCGGCGGCGACGGGCACGTCTTCACGGATGCCGCCTCGCTCGAGTCCTGGCTCCGCGGCCGCGCCTGAGGCTGCGGCGATCCTCCGGCCGGGTCAGGTCCGCTGACCGATGGCGAGGATGTTGCCCTCGCTGTCGGTGAACCACGCCGATCGCTCGCCGCCGAGATCGGCGACGCCGTCGACGGTCTTCAAGCCCGGCATGTCGTAGTCGGCGAACTCGACGCCGCGCGACCGGAGCTCCGACATCGCCGCCTCGAGGTCGTCGGTGTCGATGCCGAACGCGGTGTTCTTCGCGGTGCCGGCGAACTGCGTCTCGTAGACGAGCACGCGCGAACCCCCGATCTCGAAGAGCACCCCGGTCTCGTCGGTCATGACCGGGTCGAGGTCGAAGGTGTCCTTCCAATATCGGACGGCCCGCTCGAGGTCGGATGCCGGAAGAATCGAATAGGCGCGCGCAGACTCAAACATGACGCCACCTCACTTTCGTGACTGCTGCGGAGTTTACGCGCGCCAGCAGGCGGCGGGCAGTCCCCCATACGGGAGACCACCGGCCACCTCGGCTCAGCCGCGTCGGGTGGCGTCCTGCACCTCGCCGACGAGCTCCTCGATGATGTCCTCGAGGAAGATGACGCCCGTCGTCGCGCCCTCCTCGTCGAAGGTGCGCGCCACGTGCGTGCCGAGGCGGCGCATCGTCGACAGGGCGTCTTCGAGGTCGGTGCCCGCGTAGATCGACACGAGGCGACGCACGCGCTTGGCCGGGATCGGGTCGTCGAACTCGTCGTCGTCGAGGTCGATCACGTCCTTCAGGTGCACGTAGCCGTCGGGTTCTCCCGACTCGTCGAGGATCGGGTACCGCGAGAACCCGCGACGGGCCACCGCTCGCTCGACGTCGGCCGGAGTCGCGCCGGGCGGCAGGCTGACGAGCGAATCGAGCGGCACCGCGACATCCTGCACCCGCTTGGTCGTGAACTCGAAGGCGGCGGTCAGTGTGCCGCTCGCGTCGTCGAGCACGCCCTCGCGCCGTGACTGGTGCACGATCGTCTGCACCTCTTCGAGGGTGAAGGTCGAGTTCGCCTCGCTCTTGGGCTCGACGCCGAAGAGCCGCAGCACGCCGTTGGCGGTGGCGTTCAGCGCGACGATGATCGGCTTGAAGATGCGGGCGAGGAAGACGAGCGGCGGCGCGAGCAGCAGCACTGCGCGGTCGGGCACCGAGAACGACAGGTTCTTCGGCACCATCTCGCCGAACACGACGTGCAGGTACGACACGAGCACGAGCGTCACGATGAACGCGATCGTCGAGACGACCTCGGCCGACCAGCCCGTGAGGTGCAGCGGCACCTCGAGCAGGTGATGGATCGCGGGCTCGGAGACGTTCAGGATCAGCAGGGAGCAGATCGTGATGCCGAGCTGGCTCATGGCGAGCATGAGCGTGGCGTGCTCCATCGCCCAGAGCGCGGTCTTGGCGCTGCGCTTGCCCTGCTCGGCGAGCGGCTCGATCTGCGATCGCCGCGCCGAGATGACCGCGAACTCCGCGCCGACGAAGAAGGCGTTGGCGATGAGCAGCACGATCAGCCAGGCGATGCCGGCCCAGTCGCTCATCGTTCTCCCCCGTCGAGGTCGTCGGCTTCGGGCATCGGGTTCGGCACGAACCGCACGCGGTCGATGCGACGCCCGTCGAGGCGTTGCACGACGAGCGTGCCCTCGTCGATGAGCACCTCGTCGCCGACCGCGGGCAGTCGCCCGAGCTCGGCCATGACGAATCCGGCCACGGTCTCGTAGTCTCCGTTCTCTGGCACGCGGATGCCGGTGCGCTCGAGCAGTTCGTCGGGTCGCAGTATTCCGGGGAAGCTCACGTCGTCGCCGCGGCGGACGATGCCCGCCCGCGTGCGGTCGTGCTCGTCGGAGACCTCGCCGACGAGCTCTTCGACGAGGTCTTCGAGGGTGGCGACACCCGCGGTGCCGCCGTACTCGTCGACGACGACGGCCATCTGGTAGCCGCGCCCACGGAGCTCTCCGAGGAGGGTGTCGAGCTTCATCGTCTCGGGCACGCGGAGCGCGTCGGACTGCAGCGCCGACGCCGGAACGTCCGAGCGCTTCTCCCGCGGCACCGCAACGGCCTGTTTGACGTGCACGAGGCCGACGACGTCGTCGAGGTTCTCGTCGTACACCGGGAAGCGCGAGTACCCGGTCGTGCGTGCGAGTTCGAGCACCGCCTCGGCGGGTTCCTGGCGCTGCACGGCGGCGACCCGGGGGCGCGGGGTCATGACGTCGGATGCGTCGTGTTCGGCGAAGCGCAGGGTGCGGCCGAGCAGGGTCGCGGTGTCCTGCTCCAGCATTCCGGCGCTCGCCGAGCGGCGCACGAGCGACGAGAGCTCCTCGGCCGACCGGGCGCCCGAGAGCTCCTCCTTCGGCTCGATGCCGAAGGATCGGAGGATTCCGTTCGCGCTGCCGTTCAACAGCGAGATCGCGGGGCGGAACACCCACGTGAACGCCGTCTGGAACGGCATCACGAGCTTCGCGGTCGCGAGCGGGAGGGCGAGCGCGAAGTTCTTGGGCACGAGCTCGCCGATCACCATCGACAGGAGTGTGGCCACGACGATCGCCGTGATCGTGCCGACGGGGCGCACGAACGCCTCGGGCACGCCGATGGCGGTCAACGGCCCCGAGAGGAGCGACGAGATCGCCGGCTCCATCGTGTAGCCGGTGAGCAGCGTGGTGAGCGTGATGCCGAGCTGCGCGCTCGACAGGTGCGTCGAGGTGATCTTCAGTGCCGAGATGGTGAGCGCGAGCTTCGTCTCACCCCTCGCGCGCCGTGCTTCGAGGTCGGCCCGATCGAGATTGACGAGGGCGAACTCGCTGGCGACGAACAAGCCCGTGCCGATCGTGAGGAGGAGCCCGATGCCGAGGAGGATCCACTCAGACATCGTCACCTCCGCGAGCAGTCACGGGCGGGGGTCTATGACCGGGGGCAGTGGCAGAAGGAGGATCGTCCATTGTCGCCTCAGTATATCGGCGCGTCCCGCCCGATCCCCCAGCTGTAACCGGAGCGTCACACGGGGCTCACCAGCTGACCGGCAGCGCCTTGCCCTCCTCGTATCCCGCGGCGGACTGGATGCCGACGAGGGCACGGTCGCGGAACTCCTCGAGCGTGCGCGCGCCGGCGTACGTGAACGAGCTGCGCACCCCCGAGGTGATCATGTCGAGCAGGTCCTCGATCGAGGGCCGCAGCGGATCGAGCGAGATCGCCGACGAGGAGATGCCCTCGGCGAAGAGCTCCTTGCGCGCGAGCTCGTACGGCGAGAGGCGGTCGAACCGCTCGCGCACGGCCTTCGTCGACGCCATGCCCCAGCTCTCCTTGTAGAGGCGACCGGATGCATCGTGCCGCAGCAGGCCCGGAGCCTCGATCGTGCCCGCGAACCAGGAGCCGATCATGACCGACGCCGCCCCGGCGGCGAGCGCGAGAGCGACGTCGCGCGGGTAGCGGACCCCGCCGTCGGCCCACACGGCGGCGCCGAGCTCGCGCGCGGCCTCCGCCGTCTCGAGCACCGCGGAGAACTGCGGCCGTCCGACCGCCGTCATCATGCGGGTCGTGCACATGGCGCCGGGCCCGACGCCCACCTTCAGCACGTCTGCGCCGGCCTCGACGAGGTCGGCGACCGCGTCGGCGGTCACGATGTTGCCGGCGACGATCGGGATGCCGAGATCGAGGTCGCGCACGATCGACACGGCCCGGAGCATGCCCTCCTGGTGTCCGTGGGCGGTGTCGATGACGAGCATGTCGACCCCCGCGGCGGCGAGCGCCGTCGCCTTCGCGGCGACGTCGCCGTTGATGCCGACCGCGGCGGCGACGCGGAGTCGCCCCTCTGCATCGACGTTCGGTTCGTAGATCGTGCCGCGAAGCGCGCTCCGCCGGCTGAGGGTGCCCACGACGCGCCCGTGCTCGACGACCGGGGCGAACTCGAGGTCGGCCTCGACCATGAGGTCGAATGCCCGGCGCGGCGTCGACACGTCGTCGGCGTCGAGGGAGGCGAGCCCGCCGTGCACGAGGTCGCCGAGGCGGGCGTCGGGCAATGCCGTCGCAAGGCGATCGGCGGGGATGCATCCGACGTACTCGCCTCGGGCGTCGTGCAGCACGATGCCGTGTCCCGCGATCGGCGGCAGCACCTCGAGTGCGTCGGCGGCCGTGGCATCCGGGCTGAAGCCGTGCGGGGTGTCGAAGCGCGGGGACTGCGACTTGACCGAGCGGATCGCCTCATCGAGATCCTGCAGGTGCAGGTCTTGCGGCAGCACCCCGAGCCCGCCGCGGCGGGCGAGGGTCGCGGCCAGTCGCGGACCGGTGATCGAGTTCATGTTCGCCGACACGAGCGGGATGGAGGCACCCGACCCGTCATCGGGTGCGAGGGAGACATCGAGGCGGCTCGTGACGGCGGAACGACTCGGAACGAGGAACACGTCCGAGTAGGTGAGGTCGTGGCTGGGTGTCGTCCGGTAGAACTCCATGCTTGCCACGCTACCGCCGTGCCGTGCTCGCGGCCCCATTCAGGGGATTAGGCTGGGAGACGGTGATTCGTCATGCCCGCGCGTATGGCGAGACCGCGAAGCAGGTAATTCCAGCATCAATGGAGAGAGTGGGCGAGAGGCTGTGTCGAGCCAATTGACCGGGTCGGGATCCGACGAGACGACGTCGGGCGAATACGGAGCCAACGAATGGCTCGTCGACGAGATGTACGAGAAGTTCCTCGTCGATCCCCAATCGGTCGACAAGACCTGGTGGCCGGTGCTCGAGCACTACCGCCAGGTGAAGACCGAGGGCGGAGACCCATCGACCACTGCACCGGCGACGGACGCCGCCGCGCCGGCGCCTGACGCAGCCCCGGCTGCGCCTGCTGCCCCCGCGGAGACCACGGCCGCAGCAGCATCGACCGCCGCAGCACCGACCGCCGGGCCGTCCACTGCCCCCGTGCCCGTCATCGGGCAGACGCCTGCCGCGCGCACGACGTCGGTCGCCCCCCGCACGCAGCCCGTGCCGGCCGATGTGCCCGTCACGAGCCCGCAGCCCATCGTGGCCGACGCCCCGAAGGAAGACGAGGTCGTCACCCTCAAGGGCATGCCGAAGGCGCTCGCGGCCAACATGGACGCCTCGCTCACCGTGCCGACCGCCACGAGCGTCCGCACGATCCCGGCGAAGCTCATGATCGACAACCGCATCGTGATCAACAACCACCTGCGGCGTTCGCGCGGCGGCAAGATCTCGTTCACGCACCTCATCGGCTGGGCGCTCATCCAGGCGCTCAAGGAGTTCCCGAGCCAGAACGTCTACTACGCGGAGCCCGACGGCAAGCCGAGCCTCGTCAAGCCGGCCCACATCGGCCTCGGCATCGCGATCGACATCCCGAAGCCCGACGGCACCCGTGCCCTGCTCGTGCCCGCGATCAAGCGCGCAGAGACCATGACGTTCAACGAGTACCTCACGGCCTACGAAGACCTCGTGCAGCGTGCCCGCCAGAACAAGCTGAAGGCCGACGACTTCGCCGGCGCCACGGTCTCGCTGACCAACCCCGGCGGCATCGGCACCGTGCACTCCGTGCCCCGGCTCATGAAGGGCCAGGGCTGCATCATCGGCGCCGGCGCCCTCGAGTACCCCGCCGAGTTCCAGGGCGCCTCCGAGAAGACGCTCGCGCACCTCGCGATCGGCAAGACGATCACGCTGACGTCGACGTACGACCACCGCGTCATCCAGGGCGCCGGCTCGGGCGAGTTCCTGAAGAAGGTGCACGAGCTGCTCCTCGGCCAGCGCGGCTTCTACGAGAACCTCTTCGCCGCCCTCCGTCTCCCCTACGAGCCGATCCGCTGGGCGCCCGACATCTCGGTCGACATCGCGAGCGCGATCGACAAGACCGCTCGCGTGCAGGAGCTCATCAACGCCTTCCGCGTGCGCGGCCACCTGATGGCCGACATCGACCCGCTCGAGTACGTGCAGCGCTCGCACCCCGACCTCGACATCGCGAGCCACGGCCTGACGTTCTGGGACCTCGACCGCGAGTTCGTCACCGGCGGCTTCGGCGACACGCGCACCGCGCAGCTCCGTGACATCCTCGGCGTGCTCCGCGACTCGTACTGCCGCACCATCGGCATCGAGTACATGCACATCCAAGATCCCGTGCAGCGCAAGTGGATCCAGAACGAGGTCGAGCGCAGCTACGAGAAGCCGACGCACGACGAGCAGATGCGCATCCTCGGCAAGCTCAACGAAGCCGAGGCGTTCGAGACCTTCCTGCAGACGAAGTACGTCGGCCAGAAGCGATTCAGCCTCGAAGGCGGCGAGTCCGTCATCCCGCTGCTCGACGAGATCCTGCAGGGCGCGGCGAAGGAGGGCCTCGACGAGGTCGCCATCGGCATGGCGCACCGCGGCCGCCTGAACGTGCTCACGAACATCGCCGGCAAGACCTACGGCCAGGTGTTCCGCGAGTTCGAGGGCACCCAGCAGTCGAAGGGCTTCTCGGGTTCGGGCGACGTCAAGTACCACCTCGGCACCCAGGGCACCTTCACGGCCGATGACGGGCACCAGATCCCCGTCTCGCTCGCGGCGAACCCCTCGCACCTCGAGGCGGTCGACGGCGTGCTCGAGGGCATCGTGCGCGCCAAGCAGGACCGGAAGCCGATCGGCACGTTCTCGACGCTGCCGATCCTCGTGCACGGCGACGCGGCGATGGCCGGTCAGGGCGTCGTGCTCGAGACCATGCAGATGTCGCAGCTCCGCGGCTACCGCACCGGCGGCACCATCCACGTCAACATCAACAACCAGGTCGGCTTCACAACGGTGCCGGGCGACGCCCGCTCGTCGATCTACTCGACGGATGTCGCGAAGACCATCCAGGCCCCGATCTTCCACGTGAACGGCGACGACCCCGAGGCCGTCGTGCGTGTGGCCGAGCTCGCGTTCCGCTACCGCCAGGAGTTCAAGCGCGACGTCGTCATCGACCTCGTCTGCTTCCGTCGTCGCGGCCACAACGAGGGCGACGACCCCTCGATGACCCAGCCCCTCATGTACAACCTCATCGAGGCGAAGCGCTCGGTGCGCAAGCTCTACACCGAGGCCCTCGTCGGTCGCGGCGACATCACCGAGGTCGAATACGAAGAGGCGCACCGCGACTTCCAAGACCGTCTCGAGCGCGCATTCGCCGAGACGCACGCGGCGCAGACCGGTGCGATCCCGATCATCGGGGCGACCGAGACGGCCCGAGTCGAGGAACCCGTCGCGGGCGAACTCGAGACCACCGGCGTCTCGACCGACGTCGTGCACGCGATCGGCGACGCGTTCAACAACAAGCCGTCGGGCTTCACGGTGCACCCGAAGATCCAGCAGCTCCTGACGAAGCGCCTCGACATGAGCCGCAACGGCAAGGTCGACTGGGGCTTCGGCGAGCTGCTGGCCCTCGGCTCGCTCCTCCTCGAAGGCACCCCGGTGCGCTTCGCCGGTCAAGACGCGCGCCGCGGCACGTTCGTGCAGCGCCACGCCGTGCTGCACGACCGGGTGAACGGCCAGGAGTGGCTGCCGCTGCAGAACCTCTCCGAGAACCAGGCCCGCTTCTGGATCTACGACTCGCTGCTGTCCGAGTACGCCGCGATGGGCTTCGAGTACGGGTACTCCGTCGAGCGCGCCGACGCCCTCGTCATGTGGGAGGCGCAGTTCGGCGACTTCGCGAACGGCGCGCAGACCATCATCGACGAGTTCATCTCCTCGGCCGAGCAGAAGTGGGGCCAGCGCTCGAGCGTCGTGCTCCTGCTCCCGCACGGCTACGAGGGCCAGGGCCCCGACCACTCGAGCGCCCGCATCGAGCGGTACCTGCAGCTCTGCGCCGAGAACAACATGACCGTCGCCCGCCCGTCGACGCCCGCGTCGTACTTCCACCTGCTGCGCCGGCAGGCCTACGCCCGCCCGCGCCGTCCGCTGGTGGTCTTCACCCCGAAGGCCATGCTGCGCCTCCGCGGCGCGACGAGCGAGGTCGCCGACTTCACGAGCGGCCGTTTCGAACCGGTCATCGACGACGCCCGCATCGCCGACAAGGCCGCCGTCAAGCGCGTCGTGTTCGTCTCGGGCAAGATCTACTACGACCTGATCACCGAGCTCGAGAAGCAGCAGAACACCGAGGTCGCGGTCGTGCGCCTCGAGCAGCTCTACCCGCTGCCCGCCGGCGAGCTCAAGGCCGTCGCCGACTCGTACCCGAACGCCGAGCTGATGTGGGCGCAGGACGAGCCCGAGAACCAGGGCGCCTGGCCGTACTTCATCATCGAGACGAACAAGCTCGGCGACCGCGCGGTGCGCGTCGTCGCGCGAACGGCAGCGGCGTCGCCCGCCACCGGTTCCGCGAAGCGGCATGCCACCGAGCAGGCCGAGCTGGTGCGCACCGCGACCACGCTCTAGCGCGGCAGCACGAAACGAACGAAGCGAGCGGATGCCCCGGGGCATCCGCTCGCTTCGTCGTCTCCGCCTGCTCAGGCCTTGCCGCGCCCGAGCCGGCTCGGCCACCAGATGGCGCGCCCGATGTCGTACGCGAGCGCGGGCACCAGGAGCGTGCGCACGAGGAACGTGTCGAGCAGCACGCCGAAGGCGACGATGAACGAGATCTGCGCGAGGAACAGGATCGGCAGCACGCCGAGCGCCGCGAACGTAGCTGCGAGCACCAGCCCTGCGGAGGTGATCACGCCGCCCGTGAGCCGCACACCCCGGATGATGCCGGAGCGCGTGCCGAACCGCAGCGATTCCTCGCGCACCCGGGTCATCAGGAAGATGTTGTAGTCGACACCGAGGGCGACGAGGAACACGAATCCGAAGAGCGGCACCGACGGGTCCGCCCCGGGGAAGTGGAACACGTGCTCGAACACGAGGGCCGAGACCCCGAGCGCCGCCGCGAACGAGAGCACCACGCTGCCGATCAGGATGAGCGGCGCCACGATGGACCGCAGCAGGAGCATCAGGATCACGAGGATCGCGGCGAGCACGAGCGGGATCACGAGGGTGCGGTCGGCGATCGCCGCCGCGTTCGTGTCGAGTGCGACCGCGGTCTGCCCGCCGACGAGCACGTCGGTGCCGACCTCGTCGAGGTCGGAGCGGAGTTGCTCGACGGTCGCCTCGGCCTCGAGCGAGTCCGACGGGTCGGTGAGGGTCACCTGCAACTGCACCTCGCCGTCGACGACGGTCGGCGCAGGCGCGGGCGTTCCGGGCGGGCCGAAGGCCTCGATGCCGTCGCTCGTGACCGGCGCGCTACCGGCCGGCGAGTCGGCGCTCACCACGGCGACGGAGTCCACGCCCGCCGTGTCGAGCGCGACATCCGCCATCTGCTGCAGCTCGTCCTCCGGGCCGATGACGATCGCCGGCGTGCCCGATCCTGCTGGGAAGTGCTCGCCGAGCATCGCCTGGCCGTCGCGCGCCTGCGACTCGCCCAGTACGAACTCGCTCGAGGCGACGCCGTCGGCGTCGAGCTGCGCGAGTCCGAGCGACATGGCGCCGAGCGCCAGCACCGACACGATCCAGACGGTGCGCGGACGCTTCGAGACGAGTCGGCCGACGCCCGCCCAGATACCGCGATCGGGCAGGTCCGCCTCGTCGGGTGCCGACGCGTCGATGACGCCTGCGGCATGGCGGGCGTGCACCTCGGTCGCGTCGCCGACGTGGGCGACCTTCCTCGGCCAGAAGGCCGCGCGACCCGCCCAGAGGAGCAGCGCGGGCAGGAGCGTCAGCGCAGCGAGCACGGCGAAGACGATGCCGATCGCCGCGACCGGCCCGAGCACCTTGTTCGAGGTCAACTCGCTCACGAGCAGGATCAGGAGCCCGACGATGACGGTGCCACCCGAGGCCACGATCGGCTCCCACGAGCCCTTCAGTGCCGCCCAGGTGGCGTCCCACTTGCGCTCGTGCTGTGCGAGTGCCTCGCGATAGCGCGAGATGTAGAGCAGCGCGTAGTCGGTGGCGGCACCGATCACGAGGATGAACAGGATGCCCTGGGTCTGCCCCGAGAGCAGGAGGATGTCGGCGCGTGCGAGTGCCACGACCGTGAAGACCGAGGCGCACAGCGCCGTCAGGCTCGTGAAGAGCACGATGAACGGGAGCAGGGGCGAGCGGTACACCACGATGAGGATGAGGAAGACCGCGGCGAGGGCGACGGCGAGCAGGAGGCCGTCGATTCCGCTGAACGCGGCGGAGAGGTCGGCGGTGAAGCCCGCGGGACCGGTGACGGCCGACGTCGTGCCGTCGACGGGGTTCTCCGTCAGCACGGCGCGCACCTCCGCGACGATCTCGGCCGGCTTCTCGCCGCCCTCCACCTTCTCGATCGGCAGGATCATCTGCACGGCGACGCCGTCGTCCGACGGCAGCACGGGGGACGCGCCCTCGGCGTTCACGCCGTCGACCGCGAGCAGTTCGTCCCTGAGGTCGTCGATCGCCGCGAGCTGGTCGTCGTCGAGCTCCTCGTCGCCGGAGATCACGACGATCGCCGGGATGTCGTCGGAGTCTCGGAACCCCTCCTGCAGCTCGGTCACCTCGGTGGCCTCGGCCGACGCGGGAAGGAACTGGGCCTGGTCGTTCGTCGAGACGTCGCTCAGCGAACCGAACGCGGCACCTCCGGCACCGAACAGTGCGAACCAGATCAGGATGAGGGCGGCGGGAATGGTGACGCGCAGCCACGTGGGCACGCGCTGCTTCGGCGTTCGGTCGGAGTTGTCGATCACATCCTCGACGCTATGGCTCGAACGTCATCGCCCGCATCGAACGAACGATTGAGAGTGCGCCGCACGAACCCGTCAGGCGACGGTGTGCGTCGACTGGTACAGCCGGATCTGCGTGAGCACCTGCACCCGCAGCTGCTCGGGTGCGCTCTCGCGGCATGCACGCTGCACGACCTCGGTGATCGCAACGCCGACGCGCAGCTCCGCCTGGCAGTCGGCGCAGTTCGCGACGTGCTCGCGGATGTCGGATGCATCCGCCGCCCGCAGCTCGTTGTGCAGGTACTCCTCGAGTTCGGCCCTGGCCTTGTCGCAGCCGCAGTCGGTCATTTCTTGCTCCTGGTGGGTTTGGCCGCCTTCTCGCCCGCTGCGAATCCCTGTTCGCGGGCGTAGTCGGCGAGGGACTCGCGGAGCAGGCGCCTGCCACGGTGCAGACGGCTCATCACGGTCCCGATGGGGGTGTTCATCATGTCGGCGATCTCCTGGTAGGAGAAGCCCTCGACGTCGGCGAAGTACACCGCGAGCCGGAAGTCCTCGGGCAGCGCCTGCAGTGCGTCTTTCACGGCGCTGTCGGGCAGGTGGTCGATGGCCTCGGCCTCGGCCGAGCGGCTCGCCCGCGCCGTGGTCGACTCGGCACCGCCGAGCTGCCAGTCCTCGAGATCGTCGATCGTGCCCTGATAGGGCTCGCGCTGCTTCTTGCGGTAGCTGTTGATGAAGGTGTTCGTGAGGATGCGGTACAGCCACGCCTTCAGGTTGGTGCCCTGGGTGAACTGCCCGAACGCGGCGAACGCCTTGACGAACGTCTCCTGCACGAGGTCCTGCGCATCGGCCGGGTTCTTCGTCATGCGCAGGGCGGCGGCGTAGAGCTGGTCGATGAACGGCAGCGCCTGTTCTTCGAAGAGCTCGCTCAGCGGCCGTGCCGCCTCCTCGACTTCGGGGGTCTCGCCCCCGGAGTCGGCGGCCACGGGGTCGTTCGGCGTCGCGTCGATCTGATCGGCAGTCATCACCCGCAATCCTAGATCGTCGACCCCGACCACTGCGGGGCGTTCGAGCACTCCTGTCGACATGCGCAACACCGACTCCTTCCGCGTTTCCGGACGCTACTGTTGATAACCGATGCTGATTTCGAAGTATTCCGAGCCTGAGTTCGATCCGTACGGCGACGCCAGAGAGACCGAGACGGATGAAGGCTGGCGCGCTCCGGTCGCCGTGGCCCCGCTCTCCGCGATCATGGGTCTGCCCGGTTCGAAATCGCTCACGAATCGCGAGCTCGTGCTGGCGGCACTCGCCGACGGGCCGTCGACCTTGCGCGCGCCGCTGTGGTCGCGCGACAGCGAACTCATGATCGAGGGTCTGCGCTCGCTCGGCACCGGGTTCGAGCGAGTGCCGGGGCACGGCGGATTCGGCGACGACCTCCGCGTCACCCCCGCCGAGGAACTGCTCGGCTCGACCACGATCGACTGCGGGCTCGCCGGTACGGTCATGCGGTTCCTGCCGCCCGTCGCCGCACTCGCACTCGGCCCCACGATGTTCGACGGCGACGAGCACGCCCGACGTCGCCCGATGTCCGGCGTGATCGACGGGCTGCACGCCCTCGGCGTCGACCTCGACGACGACCGGCGCGGCACGCTGCCGTTCACGGTGCACGGCACCGGGGCGATCGGCGGCGGCGCACTCGAGATCGACGCATCGGCGTCGAGCCAGTTCGTGTCGGCACTGCTGCTGTCGGCCCCGCGATTCGAGCACGGACTCGACCTGCGCCACTCGGGCGAGCGGCTGCCGAGCCTGCCCCACATCGAGATGACCGTCGAGACCCTCCGCACCCGCGGCGTGGAGGTGACGAGCCCCGAGCCCGGTCGCTGGGTCGTCGCACCCGGCGCCATCCGCGCGATCGACGTCGACATCGAGCCCGACCTCTCGAACGCCGCGCCGTTCCTCGTCGCTGCACTCGTCGCCGGCGGCTCCGTCACCATCACGGGCTGGCCCGCCGAGACCACGCAGGTGGGGGCGCAGCTCGCACAGATCCTGCCGAAGTTCGGCGCTCGCGTCGTGGTCGAGGGCGACCGGCTCACGGTGCACGCGCCCGAGCCGGGCGAGGGCAGCCGCCGAGGCATCCGCGGTGTCGACCTCGACCTCTCCGAGGCTGGGGAACTCGCGCCCAACCTCGTCGCGCTCGCGGCCCTCGCCGACGAACCGTCGACGATCACCGGCATCGGCCACATCCGTCACCACGAGACCGACCGTCTCGCCGCCCTCACCGCCGAGATCAACGGTCTCGGAGGCCGGGTCACCGAGCTCGACGACGGCCTGCGCATCGACCCCGCCCCGCTCCACGGCGGACCGTGGCGCGCCTACGCCGATCACCGCATGGCCACGAGCGGGGCGATCATCGGCCTCGCCGTGCCCGGCGTCGTCGTCGACGACATCGCGTCGACCGGCAAGACCCTCCCGCAGTTCACCGCGCTCTGGGAGCAGATGCTGGCATGACCTGGTGGAGCACCGACGACGACGAGGACGACGAGCCCGAGTTCGACGAGTCGGATGTGCGCGTGCGGCCGAGCCGGCGCGGCAGCCGGCCGCGCACGAAGCAGCGACCTGAGCACGCCGATGCGGTCGCCGGCATGGTGATCGGCGTCGACCGCGGTCGCTACAGCGTGCTGATCGACGAGAACGGTCCCGACGAACGCGTGATCACGGCGGCCCGCGCGAGCGAGCTTCGCCGCAAGTCGGTCGTCACCGGTGATCACGTCGACCTCGTCGGCGACACCTCCGGCGAGCCGGGCACCCTCTCGCGCATCGTGCGGGTCGGCGAGCGCACCACCCTGCTGCGACGCAGCGCCGACGACACCGACGAGGTCGAGCGCGTCATCGTCGCCAACGCCGACCAGATGCTCATCGTCGTCGCGGCGGCGAATCCCGAACCGCGCATCCGCCTGCTCGATCGATATCTCGTCGCGGCGTTCGATGCCGGCATCCGCCCGCTCCTCGTCATCACCAAGACCGACCTCGCCGACCCCGCCGAGTTCCTGCGCAACTTCGCCGGTCTCGACCTGACGGTCTTCCTGAGCGGCGAGCACGAGATGCCGCTCGACGAGATCGCCCGCGTGCTCGTCGGCCACCGAACCGTGTTCGTCGGCCACTCGGGCGTCGGCAAGTCCACGCTCGTGAACGCCCTCGTGCCGAGCGCGAAGCGCGCCACCGGGCACGTCAACGTCGTCACCGGCCGGGGCCGCCACACGTCCTCGTCGACGGTGTGGCTGCGCTTCGATGCCGCAGACCTGCCGGCTGCCGACGTGCCCGATGCGGCGACCGGGACCGGTTGGGTGATCGACACGCCCGGCGTGCGCTCGTTCGGCCTCGGCCACGTCGACCGTGCGAACATCCTGCGCTCCTTCACCGACCTCGACCGCCTCGCCGAGCGTTGCCCCCGCGGGTGCACGCACCTGCCCGACGCCCCCGACTGCGCCATCGTCGAGGCCGTTGAGGCCGGGGAGCTCGGCGAGACCGGTGCGGCCCGCCTCGAATCGCTCCAGCGCCTGCTGACGACCTTCGCGGGCGGCGCCGCGGTCTGAGGCTGCGATGAGCCTGCCGTGCCCCCTGCGGGCGTTCTGCGGCCCCGGGGCATCCGTCGACGTGCTTACCATTGAGGCATGACCGATGCACGACTCGCCCCCGGCGACCTCGCTCCAGATTTCACCCTGCTCGACCAGAACGGCGAACCGGTCACCCTCTCGGCCCTTCGCGGTTCGAAGGTGGTGCTCTACTTCTACCCCGAGGCGATGACCCCCGGCTGCACGACCGAGGCGTGCGACTTCCGCGACAACCTGAACTCGTTCGGAAGCGCGGGCATCCGCGTGCTCGGCGTCTCGAAGGACGACGTGGCCAAGCTCGCCGCGTTCGCGGCTCGCGACCGGCTGACCTACACGTTGCTCTCCGACACCGACCTCGCCGTGCAGCAGGCGTACGGCGTCTGGGGCGAGAAGGCGCTCTACGGCAAGATCGTCGTCGGCTCCATCCGGTCGACCTTCGTGATCGCCGAAGACGGCACGATCGAGCGTGCCTTCTACAACGTCAAGGCGACGGGCCACGTGGCGCGGCTGCGCCGCGACCTCGGCCTCGACGGCTGAGTCGGCACAGACCCCGACCAGCAGGTCCCGACCAGCAGATGCACCAGCCCGACTCCGGGGGTCACGCCGCGGCGTGATCCTCGGGGCGGGTGTACGCCAGGCGCACCGGCGTCCACAGCAGCAGGCCGATGACGGTGATCGCAGGCACCAGGAGCGCCCATCCCACATCAGGCCGGGCGAACAGGCCCTGGAAGGCGCCGACCGCGACCGACACCTGCAGGATCTGCCAGACGATGGCCGCTGCGCGCGACCACGGCGCCTGACGGATCGAACCGACGGCGACCGTCACGACCCAGATCGCGCCGATCGCGACGAGCACGAGCAGTGCGATCGCCGTCGTGTACGACGACGGTTCGAGCGAGAACAGGTCGATCACGAGCCAGATCACGAGGGCGATCATCGCCGCCGCCTCGAGCAGGAGCAGCACGCTCACGACGATGAGCGCGACCCGCACACCCGACTCGGGAGTTTCGTGCCGCTCGGGCGAGCCGTCTCGCGCCTCGAGGGAGGCGTCGTCGCGCCGATTCACAGGGTTATCCCATACACAGCTATTGATTCGATCTCTCCGCTATGCGACCATTTATGAGGCCGAATTGATGCTCACAGGGACGTGAGCCGATCAGTCACTGATCCTACTTCCCGAGATTCGGCTTTCCCCCTGCAGCAGCCGGTTTCGGCAAGCGCAATCGTGCGCGTCTGCAATCGAAGTACACCCCGCAAGGAGCATCCCCATATGGATTGGCGCGACAAGGCCGCCTGCCTCACCGCAGACCCGGAACTCTTCTTCCCGGTCGGCAACACCGGTCCCGCCGTCGACCAGATCGAGAAGGCGAAGACCGTGTGCGGTCGCTGCACCGTCACCGAGATCTGCCTGCAGTACGCCCTCGAGACCGGCCAGGACTCGGGCGTGTGGGGTGGCCTCAGCGAAGACGAGCGCCGCGCCCTCAAGCGCCGCGCCGCACGCGCCCGCCGCGCCTCCTAGCGACTCGGCGGCCGGTCGACCCGGCCGCCGTTTCCGCTCACCGTTTCGCACGGCTGACGGCCCTGCCCGTTCGCCGACGCGTCACGACCTTCGGCGACCCCGCGACTCACCGAGCCGCGATGATCCGCTCGAGCTCGGGGATGAGCGCTGAGAACGCCCGAGCCCGATGACTGTGCGTGTTCTTCACCTCGGGCGCGAGCTCCGCTGCGGAGACCTCGAAACCCTCCGGCACGAAGATCGGGTCGTACCCGAACCCGTGCGCCCCCGACTCCTCGAGCGCGATGCGTCCGGGCCACAGCCCGACCGCGGCGTACTCGTGCGGCCCGCCGGCGGCTTCGGGCACCACGAGTGCGATGGTGCAGTGGAAGTGACCACGGCGATTCGGATCTCGGATGTCGCCGAGCTGCGCGAGCAGCAGGTCGAGGTTCGCCTGCGCCCCCCTGCCCGGTCCCGCCCAACGGGCCGAGAAGATGCCGGGTGAACCTCCCATGACGTCGACGGCGATGCCGGAGTCGTCGGCGAGGGCGATGCGTCCGGTGTGCGCCGCAGCGGCACGCGCCTTGATGAAGGCGTTCTCCTCGAACGACGTGCCGTCCTCGACGGGTTCGGGCCCGTCGTAGGCGAGCACCGTGAGCCCCGGCATCCGCTCGCCCAGGATCTTCTGGAACTCGTCGACCTTGTGCTGATTGTGGGTGGCGAGCA
This sequence comes from Agromyces cerinus, assembly GCF_016907835.1. Lineage (NCBI taxonomy): Bacteria > Bacillati > Actinomycetota > Actinomycetes > Micrococcales > Microbacteriaceae > Agromyces > Agromyces cerinus. Next base: position 2,084,885 of record NZ_JAFBCT010000001.1, read on the forward strand.
CGACCTCGAGACTCATCGGCGTCACTCCCCCGCTGCGGCGACGGCTTCAGCGAGCACGCGCTGCTGGATGCGCGTGAGGTCCGCGGTGCCCGCGAGGGCGAGGTCGAGCAGCGAGTCGAGCTCGCGGCGGTCGAAGGGCGCGCCCTCGGCGGTGCCCTGCACCTCCACGAAGAGGCCGCGGCCGGTCGCCACGACGTTCATGTCGGTCTCCGCACGCACGTCCTCGACGTAGGCCAGGTCGAGCATCGGCGTGCCGTCGATGATGCCGACCGAGACGGCCGAGACGGTGTCGATGAGCGGCTGGGCGCGCTGGCCGACGAACTTCTTGTCACGTGCCCACTCGATCGCATCGGCGAGCGCCACGTAGGCGCCCGTGATCGCGGCCGTGCGGGTGCCGCCGTCTGCCTGCAGCACATCGCAGTCGATCTGGATCGTGTTCTCGCCGAGACCCTTCATGTCGACGACGGCGCGCAGGCTCCGGCCGATGAGGCGGCTGATCTCGTGGGTACGGCCCCCCGATGCGGCCCTTGACGGCCTCGCGGTCGTTGCGCGTGTTCGTGGCGCGGGGCAGCATCGAGTACTCGGCGGTGACCCAGCCCTTGCCCTTGCCGTTCATCCAGCGGGGCACGCCGTTCGTGAACGACGCCGTGCAGAGCACCTTGGTCTTGCCGAACGAGACGAGGGCGCTGCCCTCCGCGTGCTCGCTCCAGCCGCGCTCGATGGTCACCTCGCGCAACTGGTCGGCGGTGCGCCCGTCGGCGCGGATGATGGTGGTGGGCTCGGATGCCTCGGTCATGCGTTCTCCTGTCGAAGCCGTACGTGGTCTGGGATCGTGACGGCACCGGTCTGCACGAGCTCGACGCTCGGGATCTCGGGGCCGATGAGTCGGTGGGCGAGGTCGAGGAACGCGCTCGTGGAGCGGCCCGTGGCCTCGTAGCGGTAGCTGGGCGGGGTCGCGGCGCGGCGCTCGGCACCCGTGCCGACGAGCACGCGGTAGACGTCGTTCGCCGTCTCGACGTCGCTCGAGACGAGCGAGACCTCCTCGCCCATGACGTAGGAGATCGCGCCCTTCAGGAACGGGTAGTGCGTGCAGCCGAGCACGAGGGTGTCGATGCGCGCCCGCTTCAGCGGGGCGAGGTACTCCTCGGTGATGGCGAGCAGTTCATCGCCGGTGGTGACACCCGCCTCGACGAACTCGACGAATCTCGGGCACGCCTGCGAGAAGAGCTCCAGGTGCGGAGCGGCGGCGAACGCGTCGTCGTAGGCGCGCGAGGAGATCGTGCCGGCGGTGCCGATGACGCCGACCCGGCCGGTCTTCGTCGTCGCGACGGCCCGGCGCACGGCCGGCTGGATCACCTCGACGACGGGGACGTCGTAGCGCTCGCGGGCGTCGCGCAGCATCGCGGCGGAGGCCGTGTTGCACGCGATCACGAGCATCTTCACGCCCTGTGCCACGAGGTCGTCGAGCACCGCGAGGGCGTAGCCGCGCACGTCGGCGATCTTCTTCGGGCCGTACGGCGAGTGCTCGAGGTCGCCGATGTAGAGGATCGACTCGTTGGGCAGTTGGTCTTTCACGGCCCGGGCGACGGTGAGCCCGCCGACCCCGGAGTCGAAGATCCCGATCGGTGCATCCGTCACGACATGCAAGCGTAGCGCTCCCCGCTGAACGCGCCCTCCTCGATAGGCTGTCCGGGTGACCGGCTCAGCAGCGCTCTTCACCGACCGATACGAACTGACGATGGTCGATGCCGCGTTGCTCGACGGCACCGCGCATCGCGAGAGCCTGTTCGAGGCATTCGCGAGGCGCCTGCCCGACGGGCGGCGGTACGGCATCGTCGCGGGCACGGGCCGCCTGCTCGAGCTGATCCAGCGCTTCCGCTTCGACGAGGCCGAGCTCGAGTGGCTGCGCGAACACGAGGTCGTGCGACCCGCGACCCTCGACTGGCTCGCCGACTATCGGTTCACCGGCGACATCTGGGGCTACCGCGAGGGCGAGGCGTACTTCCCGGGCTCTCCCCTGCTCACGATCCAGGCGAGCTTCGCCGAGGCCGTGATGCTCGAGACCGTGGTGCTCTCGACCCTCAACTACGACTCCTCGGTCGCGAGCGCCGCCGCCCGCATGGTCTCCGTCGCCCTCGGCCGCCCGATCGCCGAGATGGGCTCGCGGCGAACCAGCGAGCGTGCGGCCGTCGCCGCTGCCCGAGCCGCGTACATCGCGGGCTTCGACGCCACCTCGAACCTCGAGGCCGGGCGCACCTGGGGCATCCCGACCATGGGCACGGCCGCGCACGCCTTCACCCTGCTGCACGACACCGAAGAGGGGGCGTTCCGCGCTCAGGTCGAGGCCTTCGGGCCGAAGACCACCCTGCTCGTCGACACCTACGACATCACGAAGGGCGTCGAGCTCGCCGTGAAGATCGCCGGCCCCGAGCTCGGCGCCGTGCGCATCGACTCGGGCGATCTGCCGACCGTCGTCGCCGCCGTGCGCGAGCAGCTCGACACCCTCGGCGCCGTCGACACGCGCATCACCGTCACGAGCGACCTCGACGAGTTCACGATCGCCGGCCTCTCGGGGGCACCGGTCGACGCGTACGGCGTCGGCACCGCCGTCGTGACCGGCTCGGGGTTCCCGGCCGCCGGAATGGTGTTCAAGCTCGTCGCACGCCGCGACGACGCCGGTGACTGGGTGTCGGTCGCGAAGGCATCGACGCAGAAGGCGAGCGTCGGCGGCCGCAAGAACGCCGCACGACGCCTCGATTCGACCCGTACCGCTCGTGAAGAGCTCGTCTTCGTCGGCGACGGCCCCGACGGCGAGGCCGAGTACGAAGCCGACGACCAGCTGCGACCGCTCATGGTGCAGCTGATGACCGGCGGCGAAGCCGACCCGGCATTCCTCGGCAAGGCCGGCACCGAGGCTGCACGGGCCCACCGCTCCACGGTCATGCAGGAACTGCCGGTTGAGGCGTTCCGCCTGGGCCGCGGCGAACCGGTGATCCCGACGACCTACCTCTGAGCTGCGGCTACTCCGCCTTCATCTTCTCGTAGATCGCCTTGCAGGTCGGGCAGACGGGGAACTTCTCGGGGTCGCGCCCCGGGGTCCACTTCTTGCCGCACAGCGCCTTCACGGGCTTGCCGGTGAGGGCCGACTGCAGGATCTTGTCTTTCTGCACGTAGTGCGAGAAGCGCTCGTGATCGCCGGGCTCGATGGCCTCTTCGTTCAGGAGCTTCTCGAGCTCGCGGTCGAGAACGTCGGTACCGCCGCCGGGGGAACCGGGGTCGGCGATGCTCGCGCGCACGGAGGAGATCATGCGATCGATTCTACGCGCGGATCGCGGCACCGAGGATCTCGGGGCCCCGACGGTCGAACACCCTGCCGCCCGCCATCACGCCGATCGCGAGCACGGCGAGTCCGAGGGCGACCCCCGAGGCGAGGGATGCCGCGTGCCACGCCGGGTCGACGAAGATGCCGGCCGCCGCGAACGCCACGGCCGGAAGTGCGACGAGCAGCGAACCGAGCATCGTGACCGTCTGCACGAGCGCCGTGATCGTTCCGGTCGCCTGCGGCTGCTGGAACGGGCTGTCACCGGGCTTGACGGCCGGGTAGGGGAATCGGGCCGACGTGATCGACCCGACACCGAGCCCGCCGAGGAGGAGTGCCGTGCTGACTCCGAGGAGGGACGGCACCAGTCTCCAGTCGTTCAGCACGAACACCGTGACCGCGCTGCCGAGGCCGATGACGAGCACGCCCGCGATCAGCACGGGCACGAGGCGGCCGAGTCGATCGGAGACCCCGCGCACGCCGGAGACGACGTGCAGCCAGATGGCCGTGGAGTCGTAGGCGGTGTCGTTGTGCAGGCTCCAGCCGAGGAACAGGCACATGAGCGGCACCGGGATGAGCCAGAGGTACTCGGTCGGCACGCCGGCGAGACTGAGCGGCACCATGACGATGACCGGCACGATCGGCACCATGATGAGCGAGACCCAGTAGCGGGCGTCGCGGAACCAGTAGGTGAAGCTTCGTGCGGCGACGGCACCGGCGGCGCCCTGCGGCATCCGGTCGAACCAGCCGAGTCCACGGTAGCTCTTCGCGGAGGCCTCACGGCCGGGGGTCACGAGCATCTTGGCCACGAGGGCCTGCCAGGCGAACCAGATGACCGCGAGCGTCGCGGCGGCGATGAGCAGCTTCACGATCGCGGCGCCCCACTGCCCGGCGGCGGCATCGCCGGGCACCGCGAAGACCGCGCCGAACGGCGTCCACGAGAGCACCGCGGCGATCGACTCCATGACCGAGACGCCAGAGCTCGCCCAGTCGACCGAGACGAGCACGACGATGATCGGCGACGCCATGACGATCAGGAGCAGCCCGAGCACGCCGCTGAGTTCGCGCGCCCGACGGGTGGCGAGCAGCAGGGAGGCGATGCCGGTCGAGACGCGGGCCAGCAGGAGGCAGGTGGCGAAGGCGATCGCTGCGGTGATGATCGCCAGCAGGGTCTCGCCGACGCCGCGCGACCACGTGACGACCGTTCCGAGCAGCACGAGGGCGAGCACGAGGGCGGGCACGCCGATGACGGCGGCGACGGCGAGCCCGATCGCGAGTGTGCGGTCGGGCAGCCCGAAGAGTGCGAAGCGCCGCGGGTCCATCGTGTCGTCGACGCCGAAGATCAACGGAACGACGATGAATCCGAGCACGGTGAGCGACCCGGCGACGACGAATGCGCTGCGGATGATCTCGACGTCATCGCTGAAGCGCAGCCCGACGAGTCCGGCGAACAGCAGTGCCGCCAGCCCGAGTCCGTAGATCAGTCCGATGACGATGCCGACGACCTGCCAGGTGCTGCGCCGGAAGATGTTGCCGAGCAGTCGCAGTTTCAGTCGGAGAAACTGTGCAACCATTCCATGCCTTCCGCAGCCTTGCGTCCGCCGGCGAGCTCGACGAATCGGTCTTCGAGGGTCTGCCCGGCACGCACCTCGTCGAGTGTGCCCGCCGCGAGCACGCGCCCGGCCACCACGATCGCCGCCGAGTCGCAGACGCGCTCGATGAGGTCCATGCCGTGGCTCGAGAGCACGACCGTGCCACCGCCCGCGACGTAGCGCTCGAGGATCTCGGTGAGGTTCGCGGCGGAGACGGGGTCGACGGACTCGAACGGCTCGTCGAGCACGAGGAGGCGAGGCGAATGGATCATGGCGCAGGCGAGCGCGATCTTCTTCGTCATGCCCGCGGAGTAGTCGGCGACGAGCCGGTCAACGGCGTCGTCGAGGCCGAATGCCGCGATCAGGTCGGCGCTGCGCTCACGCACGGTGCGACTGTCGAGCCCGCGGAGCTCCCCCGAGTAGTAGAGGAGCTGCGCACCGGTCAACCGGTCGAAGAGCCGCAGCCGGTCGGGCAGCACGCCGGTGGCGCGCTTGGCCGCCTGAGGGTGCGCCCAGGCGTCGATGTCGTGGATGCGCACCGTGCCCGCGTCGGGGCGGAGGAGGCCCGTGACCATCGAGAGGGTCGTCGTCTTGCCGGCGCCGTTCGGACCGACGATGCCGAAGAACGAACCGGCGCGCACATCGAGGCTGATGCCGTCGACGGCGGTGTTCTCGCCGAACTTCTTCACGAGCCCCTCGATCGCGAGCACCTTCGGCGCGCTCGCCGGCGGTGCGCTGCGGGCCGGGCGCAGCGAGCGCTTCTTCCGCGCAGCGGGCTTCTTCACGGGCTGGATCACGGCGACGGCCTGAGCTGAACTGCCGGATGCCGCGGTGCCGCTCGTCTCCTCGACCGGCGGCGAGGCCTCGACGGGCGGGGCGGCGGCGCTGGATGCTTCTGCGACGACTGGCGCCGGGGCCACGACGGCCTCAGCGGCGGCTGCCTCGGCGGCGGCGGCCTCGGCGGCGGCTGCCGCAACCGTGACTGCCGCGGCGGCTGCAGCCGGGCGCCTCGGCGCGCGCTCGACGGTCTCCTCGTCGATCTCGGAGCGGACCGCGGGTGTCTCGGGCACCACCGGCGGCTCGGACACCGTCGCGGCGGCGGTGTCGGGAGCCTTGCGCGTGGGCCGCTCGGCCGCGGTGGTCTCGGTGGTGAGTGCCGCGGCGACCTGCTGCGATCGGCGCCGCGATGCTGCTGTGGCAACCGCCTCGGTGCGACGGCTCGCGCCGTCTGCTGTGGTCTCGGCGGCCGACGCGCGCGGCGTTCTCGTGGTCTTCGCAGCTTCGCCGCGAGTCGCGGCGGCCTTCGCCGAGGCGGAGCGCGATGCCGCCGTGCGCTTGGAGGCCGGCCCGCTCTCGGTCGGCGAGCCCTCTGCGGGCTCGGCGGCGTCGGCCGCCTGCTTCTTCGCGGCGGCCGTCTTCGCCGCAGCCGTCTTCGCAGCGGCAGTCTTCGCCGCGGCGGTCTTCGCCGCCGTCGTCTTCGCAGCGGTCGTCTTCGCCGCCGCAGCAGTCGTCTTCGGAGCGGCCGTGCGCGCGGGGCGCTTCGCCGTCGCCGCCGACCGCGCCGGCTGGGACTCCGTCGTCTCGGTCGCCCCCGCGCCGGTGCCTTCGGCAGTTTCGTCGTCGTGTTCGGAGCGCGAAACGGAAGTCACCCAGACAACCTATCAACCAGCGCCGCCGTTGCGAGCCTTGTCGCACGGCGAATGCCGAGGGAGACTGGGTATCGGCTGAGCGTCGTATCACGATCCCACTACGACCTTGTCCCCCGGATGGTGGGCGGCAGGCGCCCCCGTTATCCTGATTTACGGCATAACGGCGTGTCCATATGTGAACTTCCGGATGAAATCCGGGCCAATCCTCGGCGACGAGGAGGGGGGCCCGGGGCATCCGACCCACCGAAGGAGATGCAGTGACCCAGATCGTGATTCTCGCGGCCGGCATGGGGAGCCGGCTCGGGCGATCCCTCCCCAAGCCCCTCACCGAGCTCAGCGACGGCCGCACCATCATGCGCCAGCAGTTCGACAACGTCGAGCACGCGTTCGGCAGCAACGCCGGCGTGACCATCGTCGTCGGCTACAAGCTCGAGCACATCATCGAGGCGTTCCCGCAGGCGTCGTTCGTCTACAACGAGGAGTACGACCAGACGAACACCTCGAAGAGCCTCATGCGCGCCCTCGCGGCGTCGCAGCCCGGCGGCGTGCTCTGGATGAACGGCGACGTCGTCTTCGACCCGAGCATCCTCGACCGTGCGCTGCCCTACATCGCGCGCGACCAGTCCTTCGTCACGGTCAACACCTCGAAGGTGTCCGACGAAGAGGTGAAGTACACGACGAGCGCCGAGGGCTACATCAAGGAGCTCTCCAAGACCGTCAAGGGCGGTCTCGGCGAGGCCGTCGGCATCAACTACATCTCGAGCCGCGACAAGGCGACGTTCCTCGCCCACCTGCAGCGCGTCGGCGACCAGGACTACTTCGAGCGCGGCCTCGAGCTCGCGATCGAGCAGAACGGCATCCTCGTCGAGCCGATGGACATCTCCGACCTCTACGCGGTCGAGATCGACTTCGCCGAAGACCTGGAGCGCGCGAACCACTTCGTGTGACCTGCACCACAGCAACAGCACTGAAGCAGAGAAGAGCGGATGCCACGAGGCATCCGCTCTTCTTTGTGCTCTCTTTCGTCTCGCTCGCCTCAGGAGGTCAGCGTGCGGGCGACGCCCGCTCGAGCGAGTGACGCGGCGATCACCCGACCCAGCCAGGTGAACGCGATGGGGCTGAGGGCGAACATCGCGAGATAGAGGGTCCAGAACCACGGCGCGTAGTGCTCGGGCCCGAGGGCGATGAAGGTGCCTGCGGCGAGGATCAGACCGGATGCCCCTGCCGCAACGTAGTACAGCCACGGCGACCAGTTCTTGTACCGCGTGATGAAGAAGGGCAGCTCGAGGAGCGCGCCGACCAGGAGGCCGGTGCCGAGGAAGCGCAGGATCCAGTGGGGGGCGAACGCCGCACCGACGAGGCCGGCGATGAATCCGGTGAGGATGCCGACGCCCGGGCGCTTCAGCAGTGCGAGCGCCACGGCGCTCGGCAGGAAGTGCGAGCCGATCGTGATGCCGTAGAGCATCGGGGCGATGCCGGCGATGAGTCCGGCGGCGTAGCCCGCCCCGGCGGCGAACAGGCCGCCGCCCACACCGATGGCGGCGCAGCTCAGAATCACGCGGGTGCTGGTGCGGTGCACGAGGCTCCTTCCGACTGGGCTCGGCACTTGCCACCCGTCTGAGACAAATCTACCCCGGCTCGGCATCTACGATGAGAGCGTGATGAGCACGGTGTCGAACGCATACGGTGATGCCCATCCGCTGCAGCGGACGCCGTGGGACAGGTACCGTCATTCGCTCTGGCTGCTCACGACCCGCGACCTGAAGGTGCGCTACTCGACGTCGGCCCTCGGCTACGTGTGGTCGGTGCTCGATCCGCTCGTGATGGCGGGCATCTACTGGTTCGTCTTCACCCAGGTCTTCCAACGGCCGGTGGGCACCGAGCCCTATCTCGTCTTCCTGCTGTCGGCCCTGCTGCCGTGGATGTGGTTCAACGGCTCGGTCTCGGACTCGACGCGCGCGTTCCTGAAGGACGCCAAGCTCGTGCGCTCGACGATGATCCCCCGCACGATCTGGGTCAACCGCATCGTGCTGTCGAAGGGCATCGAGTTCCTGCTCGCCCTGCCGGTGCTCGCGCTGTTCGCCGTGATCTTCCGCGACGAGCTCCGGCTGCACTGGGAGCTCGTGCTCTTCCCGCTCGCCATCGTGCTGCAGGCGGTGCTGACCGCGGGCGTCGCCCTGATCGTGGCACCGCTCGTCGTCTTCTTCCGCGACCTCGAGCGGGCGGTCAAGCTCGCACTGCGGTTCCTGTTCTACGCCTCCCCCATCATCTACGGCGTCACCGACCTGCCGCCGCAGCTGCACTTCTGGGCGGCGTTCAACCCGCTCTCGGGCATCTTCGGCCTCTACCGGGCAGGGTTCTACCCCGACGAGCTCGACTGGTTCAACGTCGCGATCTCCGCACTCATGTCGCTCGCGATCCTCGCGGTGGGACTGTGGGTGTTCCGTTCCGCCGAACGCCAAGTCCTGAAGGAGATCTGATTTGGATGCCTCGACCGCCGCATCCTCGGCCCCCTTCGCCATCCGCACCACCGGACTCGGCATCCGGTTCCGGCGAAACCGCCGCGGGCGGCGCTCGTTCAAGGACCTCCTCGCCGGCCGCCGCCGTCGCACGCGTCCCGGGGAGTTCTGGGCGTTGCGCGACGTCTCCATCGAGGTGCGACCCGGCGAGGCGATCGGAGTCGTCGGCCGCAACGGCCAGGGCAAGTCGACACTGCTGAAGCTCGTCGCGGGCGTCATGATCGCCGACGAGGGCACCGTCGAGATCACCGGCGGCGTCGCCCCCCTCATCGAGATCACCGGCGGGTTCGTCGACGACCTCACCGTGCGCGACAACGTCTACCTGACGGCCGGACTGCACGGCATGACGAACGCGCAGATCGATGCGAAGTTCGACGAGATCATCGAGTTCGCCGACATCGGCGACTTCCTCGAAACGCCCTACAAGCATCTCTCGAGCGGCATGAAGGTGCGCATCGCCTTCGCCGTGATCTCCCAGCTCGAAGAGCCGATCATGCTCGTCGACGAAGTGCTCGCCGTGGGCGACAAGGCGTTCCGCGAGAAGTGCTACCGCCGCATCGACGAACTGCTCGCCGGCGGTCGCACGCTCTTCTTCGTCTCGCACAACGAACGCGACCTCCGCCGGTTCTGCACGCGCGGCCTCTACCTCGACAAGGGCTCCCTCGTGCTCGACGCCCCCATCGACGAGGTGCTCGCGCGCTACAACGCCGAACACGGCGCATAGGCGGATGCCGCGGGTTCGGGGCCCCGCGACATCCGCGGCGCCGTCAGTCGCTCGTGCAGATGAAGTCCTCGAAGTGGCCGGGTGTGCCCGAGAACGCCTTGCCGGTGTTGTTCTTCAGGTCCTTCGTGTAGACGATCGCCGCCTCCCGATACGCGGAGCCGCCTGAGGCCTGCACGTCGCCGAGCGTCGGGGCGCCGTCGAAGTCGGCGCGGGCGCCCGTCACGTAGGCGAGCTTCTCGAGCCCGAGCAGGTTGTTCGGGTCGATCTTGCGCACGTCGTTCCAGCCGCCGTAGGCCGAGTTGCACGCGGTGTACAGGTTGTACGCACCGCCCCAGTCGAGCAGCTTGTCGCCGTCGTTCGGGCCGTTGGCCGAGACATCCGCCTGCAGCACGTCGCGATCCCAGCCGCCGTACTGCCAGTCGGTGCCGTGGTGGTGCTGCCGGGTCTCTGCACCGGTGTTCTCGGGTGCGGTGTCGGCGTAGGCCGCCACCATCGTGCCCCACACCGCCGGGTCGACGCCCGGGCGCGGCTGGTAGTCGATGATGTCGGCGCCGGCCTCGGTCGCGTTCGCGCCGAAGCCGCCGAACAGCACGTCGATCCACTCCCCGTTCGCACCGGGAGCGTTCCGGCCCGGGAGATCGGGCGTGGCGATCGCCGGGTTGCCGCGCCCGCCCCACATGACGTCGGCCCCGTCGTCGCCGTAGGCGTAGTCGCCGCCGGAGTCGCCGTTCATGAGGTCGGCACCCTCGCCGCCGTGCATCGAGTCGTGGCCGGGGCCACCGCGCATGCGGTCGGCACCGCCGGCCTCGTGCCCGTTCGAGACGAGCACCGAACCGTCCCGGTCGTGCGTGAGCGAGGTGCCGCGGTAGAGCGAGTGCGCCTCGAACGGGTGCAGCACCGCGTCCTGCGCGCCCGAGTCGGGCCCGCCGAGGTTGATGCCGGGAGGGCCCTGGCTCGTGTGGGTGAGGATGTCCGGGTCGTCCGCGTCGCCGCCGTCGGCCTCGACGAAGCGGGTCTGCACGCCGCCGCGGTCGCCGACCATGGCGTCCTCGCCATCGCCGCCCCACATCGTGTCGGCACCGAGCTCGCCGAACTGGTCGTCGTCGCCGTCCTCTCCGAAGAGCCGGTCGTCCCCGTCCTGACCCCACTGGCTGTCGTCGCCGTCGCCCGCTCCCGCGGAGATCAACGGGTTCGTGCCGTTGCCGCCGAAGATGAGGTCGGCGCCCCAGACGCCCGCCCCCGCGGGGGCCCCGACGTCGTACCGGGTCACGTCGCGCTCGATGACGGCCGAGCCGTCGGCGGGCGGCTCGTTGTCGGGGTAGCGCTCCTCGTACACGGCGTACGCGGCATCCGACCCCTCGCCTTCGACGGTGCGGTTCAGTTCGCCGTTGTCGCCGAGCTGGAAGTCCGCTTCACCGTCGCCGAAGAGCCAGTCGCCCGAATCCCGGTGACCCGAGAGGTTCGAGCCGCCGAACTGGTCGTCCTGGCCGTCCGCCTCGGGCGGGCCGACGAGGTCGGCTCCGACGCTCGGGGTACCGGGCAGGCCCGCCGGCGGCGAGACGATCGCGGGCAGCACGCCCCCGACCTCCGGCGGCAGGGTGATGCCGCCGTACAGGTCGAATGGCCGGTCGCCGACGACGACGTCGGCTCCGCCGTTGCCGTGCTGGAAGTCGGCGCCGCCGTCGCCGAACAGGAAGTCGTTGCCGTCCTGCCCGAACTCGGCGTCGACGCCCGAGCCGCCGTTGACGATGTCGCGCCCGAATTCGCTGGCGACCGGTCCGTCGAGATCGTGGATGACCAGACCCCGTCGCGTCTCCACGCCGAGCTGACTCGTCACGTAGTGGAATTCAGCGGGTGCCGGGGTGTCGAGCGCCGGGCACGAGCTCGGGTCGAATTCGACGCCGGGCACGTCGCGCACGATGCAGGCGTTGTCGCCCGTCGCCACGTCGGCGCCGCCGCCTCCCCACAGCACGTCGCCCGAGTCGGGCTGGTCGGGGAACGAGGAACCGCCGATGAGGTCGTCCTCGTCGTCGTTGCCTTCGAGCCAGTCACCGTCCTGGTCGCCCTCGACGAGGTCGTCGTGCGCGTTGCCCTGCACGAGGTCGTTGCCGCCCTCGCCGAACATCCGGTCGTTCTCGTCGTTGCCGAGCATGTAGTCACCGCCCGAGACGGTGTCGAGGCTCGCGCCGCTCTTCTCGGTGTCGAGCAGCTCCACCTCGCGGAACACGCCGCCCGTCACGGGGTCGGTGCGCCAGGCATCGGGGTCGTCGGGGTCGGGCTCGCGCGTCAGGACGGCGTTGTCGCCGGTCATGACGTCGTCTTCGCCGTTGCCCTGCATCTCGATCTCGCCCTCGTCGGGCGCGAGGTTCGCGCCGTCGGGGTCGGCCTGCGGGTTCACCGGCGAGGAGCCGCCGATGAGGTCGTCGGCACCGTCGCTCGGGTGGTCGGAGTCCTCGTTGAAGCCGAAGATCCGGTCCTGTCCCCCGTTGCCCTCGAGATGGTCGTCGTGCGCACCGCCGCGCAGCGTGTCGGCGGCATTGCCGCCGAAGGCGCGGTCGTCGCCGCCCGTCGACCACGGGGCATCCACCGTGTCGAAGTCGCCCCAGATGAGATCGCCTCCGCCGGTCGCCGGTGCGACGAGCACGATGTCGACGTCGGGCGAGCCGTTCGGGGTGCGGGGGTCCCATCCGCCGTCGGGCGGTTCGACCGCCCGGGCGGCCGGCGACATGACGCCGCGGTCGCCGACGATGTCGTCGGGACCGGCGCCGCCGACCAGGACGTCGCCGTCGAGCTCGCCGAACAACTGGTCGTAGTCCTCGGCGCCGTACAGGGTGTCGACCGCGTCCTGGCCGTGGAACTCGTCGGAGCCCGTGCCGCCGTCGCCCGTGTCGGGCCCGTAGGTGCTCGAGTCCGCCGAGGGGGTGATCGTCACGTCGTCGAGGGCGTCGAGCGTGCCCTCGATGTCGATGTCGACGTCGTCGCCGAACGCCCGGTCGTCGTCGGGCCCGCCGTACATGGTGTCGCCGACGTCGGCGCCCGTCAGGTCGTCGTGGCCGCCGATGATGAGGTCGATCCCCTCCTGGCCGTGCAGCTGGTCGCCGCCCGCGTTGCCGAAGACCACGTCGTCGCCCGGTCCGCCGAAGCCGAAGTCGGCGTCGGCGTCGCCCCAGACCTCGTCGTCGTCGGTCTCGCCGTTCAGCTGGTCGCCGCCGCCGTTGCCGTGCACGAGGTCGGGCCCTGCGCCGCCGTACGCGAAGTCGGCACCGCCTTCACCGTAGATCCGATCGGCGCCGCCGTCGCCGGCGAGCCTCGGATCACCGGCGCCCGCGGTCTCGCTCGGGTGCGCGACCCGCGCCCCGGGCCCGCCGTCGATCGTGCCGTTGTCGCCGAGCACGAGGTCGGCGCCGTCGCCGCCGGCGGCGGTGTCGCCGCCCATGGTCGAGCCGTCGGCACCGTCACCGTCGCCGACGAGTTCGTCGTCGCCGGCGTCACCGGTGATCGTGTCGGCGCCGGGGCCACCCCACAGCTTGTCTCCGTCGGCGCCGCCGCCGACCGCCGGGTCGTCGTCGGACTGGCCGTGCACCTCATCGGCGCCCGCCTCGCCCGCGAGTGCATCGCCGCCGCGGCCGCCGTAGAGCAGGTCGGCGCCGCTCGAACCGAACACCTGGTCGGCGCCGTCGCCGCCCTGGATCCGGTCTGCGTCGGTGTCGACGCCCGATGCGACGAGCCGGAACCCGCCGAACAGCTCGTCAGCCGCTCCGCCGCCGAAGATCACGTCGGCACCGGCCTCGCCTTCGACGCGGTCCACGCCGTCGGTGCCGGGCGCCGCAGCACCCTCGGCGTCGACGGGGTCGTCCCACGGCGTCGCGTCGGGAGTGTCATCGCCGAAGAGCCGGTCCCCGCCGGCACCGCCGAGCACGGTGTCGGCACCCGGGCCACCGACGATGAGGTCGGCAGTGTCGAACTGGTTCGGCTTGCCCGACGGCGGTGTCACGCCGGGTGGCACCGAGAGCTTGTCCTTGCCGCCGCGGAGCGTGTCGTTGCCGGCGTCGCCGCGGAGCGTGTCGCCACCGAGTCCGCCGTCGACGGTGTCGTTGTCGCCGCCGCCGCGCAGGGTGTCGACGCCCTCGCCGCCGGTCACGGTGTCGCGACCGGTGCCCGTGCCGTCGTCGGCGTCGCCGGAAGCGGTGTTGGTTCCATCGCCCACGTTGATCGTGTCGGCACCATCGCCGCCGTTGACCGTGTCGTCGCCGGCACCCGTGATGATGCGGTCGTCGCCGATGCCGAGGGTCTTCGCATCGACGGGGGCGCTGAAGGCCCACTCACCGTCGTCGGGCGGGTCGGATGACTCGGGGTTCAGGTCACCGGGCTTCGCGCCGGCGCCCGACCCGTTGAACAGGAACGAGTCGTTGCCGCCGAGTGCATCGATGATGCGCACGCCGGCGCCCTTCCTCGTCTCCGTGTACCCGAACGCGCTGATGCTGAACTCGTAGACGCCCGCCTGCGGCGTCTCGCTCAACTGATGCACCGTGAACGACTCGTTCTCGACGTCCATGAACGCACCGCGGTCGACGGCGCGTGAGCCGACGTTCAGCACGACCCAGCCGCCCTCCTCGGCCGCGAGCACCGGGGTCTGGTTCGCGCACGATGACGAGAACTCGAAGAGGGTCACCTCGGCGAGCCGCCAGCTGTCGGAGTAGCAGAACGGGCACGGCCCGAACTCCGCGTAGACCTCGAGGAAGGCGATGAGCTTGCCCTCGATGTCGAAGAGGCAGATCGGCGTCTTGAACTTCGCGACGATCTCGTCGATGTGCATCCGGCCGTCTGCCTCGGGCGTGTCGTTCAGGTTGAGCCCGAAGGTGGCGGTGATGCCGCCCTTCACGCCGGCCTCCGCGATGAAGATGTCGAGCTTCGCTCCGGCCGTGATGGTGCCCGAGATCTCGAACTCGGCGACGTCCTTGCCCTCGGCGTCGAGGTCGGTGAGATAGAGGCTCTGCAGGAACGCGCTGCCCGCCTTGGTTGCGGCGTCGAGCGGACTGTCGACCTCGCCGCCGATGATCGATTCGGCGAGCATCCGGATGCCGCGGGTCGAGACGCCTCCGCCGACCTGGGCCTTCGCGTCGAGGGCACCGCCGATCGTGATGTACAGCACGCCGAAGAACGGCCCGAAGCTCTGCGTGTACTCCATGTGCACGGCGAGCGCATCCGGCCGCCACTCGACCACCGCGCAGTCCTTGCCGAGGAGCAGGCCGACCAGGCAGGTCGGGTCGTCGAACATCGGGAACGAGAAGTCCGATTCGCTCGGCGCGCTCTTCTGCCGCAGCTTGTCGAAGTCGTCGGAGGACCCGCCCAGCGCGGTGCCGACGGCTGCTTCGGGGTCGCCGGTCATCGCGGCCGAGCCCTTCACCGCGGTGAGCGCCTGATCCTGCGTGAGCGGGGCGCCGCGCGCCGTCTCGGGCGAGAGCTCGAGCTTGTCGACGAGCGGGAACGGCGAGCCGTCGGCGAGCCCCTCGATCATCTCGAGGAAGTCGAAGAGCTGGTCGATGTCCTCCAGCAGCGAGACGTCGACGACGCCGAGCGCCTTCGCGAGGGTGACCATCGTGACCGGGTCGCCGCCGAAGTACTCCGACAGGTCGCTGATCACCGGAATCGGCGAGAAGAGGAACTCACGAACCGGCTTCGTCGGCGCGAGGATCGGGTCGAGCGTGCGCAGGACCTCGCCGAACAGCTTCGTGAACATCTGTCCGGGCGCGACGCCGATGTCGCGCAGCTCCAGCTCGAGATCCCCGGCCCCGCTGCCGTCGAACGCCCAGACGAGTCCGAAATCGAGCTCGAAGGTCGGGAGGGTCGTGTTGACGTTGCCGCCCGTCGCGATGCCGGTGTCGATGTGGAGGTCGAGGTTGATGCCGCCCTCGATGCGCGGCTCGGTGAGCAGGTCGCCGATGTCGCCCGAGAGGAATGAACTGATCGGGATCACGCTCGTGCAGTGCGTGCCCGCGACGCCGGACCCGTACGTGGTCACGTCGAGGTTCTGGCATCCGGATGTCTCGAGGCCGAGTTGCGCGCTCAGCCGCGCGCCGCTCGGCGCGCTCGGAGCGGTGCTGTTGTCGACGGCCTCCATGCCGATGAAGCCGATCCGCCCGGCGATGGGCTCGCCGGCGGTGAGGTTCGCCCCGACGTTCACCCGGATCTCCTCCAGACCGCCCGTCTCCGGGTCGGCGACGCCGGTGCCCGGGACCGGGTTGTCGAGGAGGTAGAACCCGTCGTTCCGCGAGACGCCGAAGCCGAGCTCGACGGTCCATCCCGCACTCGCGGTCACGCTGCCGGTGAGCGAGACGGGCAGGCCGGGCAGTCCGAGCTCGAGCGGGATGGTCGAGACTCCCGGGCACGCCGCGGCATCGCCGACCGGGCAGCCGCCGGTCAACGCGCGCGCGCCCTGCCCGAGCTCGAGCTCGAATCGCAGGTCGACGAGGAAGGTCAGCTGTTCGGTGCCGTCGCAGAGGGCTTCGACGCCGCCGTCGTTGCAGATCGCGACGACTCGGATGTCGGTTGCGCTCGGCACGGTGTCGGCGTCACCCGGGATGGTGCCGACCGCCTGGTACTCGCTGTCGCGCAGCACGCCGGCGGCGATGAACTTCTGCGCGAGCACCTCTCGGATGCCGCCGGCGCCGTAGACCGCGGCATTCACATCGGCGTCGGGCAGCCCCGGGATCTGCGGGTTGTCGAGGAACGCCTTCACCTCGACCAGACCGTTGGCGAGCTTGGTGAGGTCCTTGCCGACGACGGGCAGGTCTCCGCCGGCCTTGCTCGCGTCGATCGCGAGCCCGAGCACCTTGCTGATCGACTGCAAGCCCTCGCCGAAGCTGTCGAAGCTGAAGCTCGCCGAGTCGAGGATGCTCGCGAGCGCCGACGGCGCGGAGACATCCGGTGCAGCGGAGAGGTCGTCGTACGACACGGTGAGATAGTCGTCAGCCGTCGGGGCGTTCGCGGGTGCACCGCTCGGCAGCGCCGGTCCCGAGCCGACATCGACGAGCACCGGCAGCGCGGCGCACGCGAACTTGCCCTCAACCGGGGCCTGACCCGGCGCAGCGCACGAGTACGTTCCGCCCGCTGCGGGCGAGGTCGCGTCGGCCGTGAAGTCGCTGTCGAAGAAGTCGTCGAGCGCGAGCGGTGTCTCGGCGGGGTCCCCGGGCAGGGGCGCACCCGTGCGCGCGAGCGCGAATCGCACGCCGACCGCGATGCGGCCGGTGTGGTTGGTTGCATCGCCGAGCTGCGCCGAGAACGGGCCGAGGTGCACGCCGAGTTGCACGGATCCGGCCGGTTGCTCGGTGACCTCGGCCGTCACGCTCACCCGACTCGAGTCGAGGAGGCGCGGCGGTGCCGCAGCCGGATCGGGGTCGAGACCGACGACGAGACCGAGGTCGAGCTTCGCCTCGAGCGCGGCGTGCAGCTTGCCTTCCCCCTCCGTGCCGGCGATCGCGGGCAGTGACGCATCGATGAGTGACATCGGCACGTCGGCATCCTCGGTTCGCGTGCCGTCGATCGCCGCGATCAGCGCGGGTTCCACGCTGCCGCTGCCGTCGAGGTCGCGCAGCCGGAACGTGACGCCCAGCCCGAGTGCGGTCTCGAGTCCGGTCTCGAGCTTGCCGAGGTCGGTCGGCAGCAGGCCGCTCCGGAAGTCGTTGTAGCGCTGGCGAAGCCCCGTCGCCTCGCGCAGGACGCTCTCGACACCGCGGTTCAGGAACGGCACCGTCTCGCCACCGACCAGGCTGTCGACCGCGTCGAGCTGGTCGACCACCGCGCCGACTCCGTCGAGCGCGCGGCCCAGCAGGACGTCGGGTTCGTCGGTGTCGATGTTGAGTGCCCGCAACAGGGTCATCTCGTCGTTGCCGAGCACCACCGTGGGGTCCGTGTCGGCGAACACTGCGCCGTCGACGGTGAAGGTGCCTGGCGCCACGGTGAGGTGCTGGGCGAGATCGTGACCGTGCCCGTCGACCGTGTAGTCCGCGTCGATCACCGCACGACGGTCGGCGTCGTCGACGGGGTACGCGGGCGGCTGCCCGTCGCGTTCGTAGAGCCCCGCGAGCAGGTCGACGATGCGAGGCGTCGCCGCGTTGCCGGCGGCGGGATCGACGTCGGCCCGGGTCGTCGGCTCCGTGCCGTCCTGGAGGAGCTTCCACGTGCCGCCGATCGTCGCGGGCACGAACCCGAGTTGGCCTTCGCCGTGCACGACGGCCGACGCCACCTCGGTGATGCGCAGCTCCGCTCCGTCGATGAGTTCGGTGCCGAATCGCTCGTACACCATCGGCGACTCGAACTCGACGACGGCGGTGGCGCCCTTGTCGGGCGCCGGCGCTGCCTCGCCGAGGTCGATCAGCATGGGCAGGTCGATGTCGATCGCGACATCCGTCTCGACCACGACCGGATCGCCGCTCGCCGCGACGCCCCGCAGGCCGGTGTCGTCGAGGAGTTGGTCGCCGAACGCCGTCTGTCCGGGCGGTGGCGTGTCGTCGACGGGCTGGTCATCGAGTACCGGCGGCACGTCGGCGTCGCCGTCGAGTGCGGTGTGGATCGTGAAGTCGAGCCGCACCTCCGCGTCGTCGCGGTCGTAGACCGGGGTGATCACGGCGGGCGCACCCGGGATGTCGCTCTCGATGCGGTCGGCGAGGTCGCCGACCGTCGAGATGCCGACGTCGATCACAGGCTGCGGGTCCGCGGGGTCGGGGTCGGGGTCGGGCTGTACGTCGATGAGGTCTTCGGCGAGCTTCGCGAATTCGCCGCCGAGATCGTAGAGCTCGCTCAGCGTGCCGCTCGCCAGCGGCAGCGCGGCATCGACGTTCTCGTGCCGTTGCAGTGCCCGAAGCAGGGTGCCGTACTGGACGATGCCGGAGACGAGGTCCACCGGGCCTAGACGGGTGAACGCCTCGAACGCGGCGAGGTCGCCGTCGCTCGCGACGAGTTCGGCGAGCGGTTCGGGCACCTGCGCGAGGTCGGCGTCCATGGTCAGCGACGGCGCAGGGCTCGACGACAGGCCGAGCAGGTCGGAGCCGAAGCGGATGTCGGCGGTCGCCGAGCCGGCGAGGTCGAAGGTCGTGAGCTGGTCGGCGGGCACGGTGAGCTCGCCGGGCGTCTCCTCACCGCCTTCGAATGCCGGCGGCTCGAACATCGCGAGCCGGCCGTCGCCGTTGACGTCGTCGATGGTGCCCGACCACACGGCCGAGACATCCACGGTGCTGTCGTCGAGGATCTCGACGTCGCCGACGCCGATCGCCGCCGCACCGCCCGGGAAGGCGAACGCGTCGCCGCTGGCGAGCTCGGCGGCGAACTCGACGGTGGGCTCGCCTGCGGTGGTGTCGAGCCAGAAGCGCACACCCTGCGGGTCGGTGCGCACCGTTCCGCTGAACTCGAACGAGAGCTCGTACGGAGCCGGGTCGGCCTCGGCGGTCACGAGGCGCAGCGGCTCTCCGCCGGGTCCGTCGGGGTCGACGATCGCAAGCGGCGAGTCGACGGTGCGCGATGCCCGGATCGTGAGGTCGAACCCGCGCGTGTCTCCGGAATCGACGAGGTTCGCCGTCGTCAGCTCGACCTGCGTGCCCGCGATCTCGGCGTCGAGTCCGTCGACGCCGGCCATGAAGTCGGCGGTCGTCGCCTGCTGCGCGAGGGTGAGCAGTGCGCCCTTCACACCGAGGTCGAACGTGTTCTTGAGCTGCATGGCCGCGCCGGGGCGGACGACGGCGACACCCGGTGCGGTGTCGGCGAGCGGCAGGGCCGTCGCGAGCGGGCCGACGTTCTCGTAGTCGCCGAGGGCGACCTCGGCGAGGGCGGCGATGCCGCGTCGGAGCTCGGCGACATCTGCGGAGTCCGTCACCGGATCCGCGTACGCGACCTGCGCACCCGTCAGGGCGAGCGCCCAGGCACCGACCGAGGCGACGACCGCGAGCCCGGGTCGCCAGCCGCGCGGCCGGTGCAGTCGGTGTCCGACCGCAAGCGAGCGCGACGAGTTGTTCGAGTCGTTCTGGGCACGCATGATTGTCCCCCCGGGTCGATGCCACCCCAGCGCGCGTCGGGTCGTCGCACGCTCGATGCCCGTTCTACTCCGATGCAGACTTCGCTGACAAGAGAAACCCTCACTTTGGGGGGCAAAAACGACCTCGACGCCCGGCACGCAGGCTCCTTCGGCCGATTCGGGTGCACGAATGCCGAGCACGGATGCCTCGCACGGCCGCCTCCCGTCTCCGCCACCTACAATCACCTCATGCAGGACCGTGTGCACACCATCACCTCGATGGGCTCGGGAGCGCCGCGAGAGGGCGCCCCCGAATCCGACCGCGCCGGGAGCACCGCGTACCCGGGCTTCGCCGCCGACGAGGGCCGCGCCCACGGCATGGAGCGCGGCATCGACCGCGTGCTGGCGATCCAGCGTCCGATCGTGGTCGCCCATCTCCGCAGCATCCGTCGCCGTTCACCCGATGCGAGCCCTGAGCAGATCGTGCGAATCCTCGAGCGTCGCTATCTCGCCGCCGTCACGACCGGAGGCGCCGCCGTCGGCGCGACGGCCGTGATCCCGGGCATCGGCACCGGTGTCACGCTCGCACTGTCGGGCGTCGAGACGGCGGGCTTCCTCGAGGCGACCGCCCTGTTCGCCCAATCCGTCGCGGAGGTGCACGGCATCGCCATCGACAACCCCGACCGTGCGCGTGCCCTCGTGATGACCCTCATGCTCGGCAACGAGGGCGTCGACCTGGTGCGGCAGCTCGCCGGTCAGGCCTCGGGCTCTGGCGCGACTCGCAACATCTACTGGGGCGAGCTCATCACGAACAGCATGCCCAAGGCGATCATGGGACCGGTGGTCGACAAGCTCCGCAGCGTCTTCATCAAGCAATTCGCCGTGCGCGGCGGCGCCGGCATCATCGGCAAGGCGATCCCGTTCGGCATCGGCGCCGCGATCGGCGGCATCGGCAACAGCGTGCTCGGCCGCCGGGTGCTGAAGCAGTCGCGATCGGCATTCGGTCAGGCTCCTCAGGTGCTTCCGCCCGACCTCGAGCCGCGTGAGGGCGACTCCGTGCTGACTTCGGCCGCGTCGCGACTGTCGCGCGCCGGCACCGCCGTCGGTGGCGTGGTGCTCTCCGCGGGCCGCGGCATCCAGTCGGCGGGGCAGGCCGCGGGGCGGGCCGCGGGGCGGGCCGCACGAGGTGCGATCACTCGACGGCCCGACGACGGGGCGGCCCCGGAGACCGCCGACCACGCGGAAGAGTCGCCCGGCACCCAGTAGTTCGTTATATTCAGAATATGCTGAATCTGAATCGGACGCTCGTGCGCCCGGACGCGACGGTCCGCTTCACGATGCTCGACGGCGACCGGCGAGCGGTCGTGCTCATCCACGGCGCCGGCATGGATCACTCCATGTTCACGGCGCAGGCGCTCGCCCTGCATCGAGCGGGCCACCCGGTCGTCGCCTTCGATCAGCGCGGCCACGGCAATTCGCGTCTCGACCCCGGCATCCGCTTCACCGGGCAGGCCGCACTCGACGATCTCGCGGCGCTCCTCGACCACCTCGGTCTCGATCGGCCCGCCCTCGTGGGACACTCGCTCGGCGGCAACGTCGCGCAGGAGCTCGTGCGCCGCGATCCGGGCCGCGCCGGCGCCCTCGTCGTGGCCGACTCGACCTGGAACGCGGGCCCGCTCTCGCGCGGCGAGCGCATCGCACTCCGACTCGCTGCTCCCGCACTCGCGCTCATCCCCGCCGCGCGACTGCCCGGCATGCTCGCTCGCGCGTCGGCGGTGACGCCCGGCGCCGTCGCGACCACCGAGGCGATGTTCGCGCGCATGCCGAAGCGCTCGTTCCTCGAGGTCTGGCGTGCGACCGTCGCGTTCGTCGATCCCGACCCCGACTACCGGGTGCCCGTCCCCCTCGGCCTCATCCGCGGCGAACTGGATCGCACGGGCAACATCGCGACGGCGATGCCGGAATGGGCGAGGGTCGAAGGCGTCGGCGAGCATATCGTCGCGGGCGCCGGCCACGTGGTGACCCTCGATGCGCCCGAAGCCACGACGACGGCGCTCCTCGACCTGCTCGCGTCGGTGCCCCATGCCTGAGCACGACGAGCGGGCCGAGTTCATCGAGTCGGTCGGCGACGCCCTCGCGTCCTGGCACCTCTCCCGCGCGACCGGGCGGGTCTACGGGTTCCTGCTGCTCAGGACCGAACCCGAGACCCTCGACACCATCGGGGCGGAACTGAGCCTCAGCAGCGGCGGCGTCAGCACCGCGGTCCGAGAGCTCGTGTCGTGGGGGCTCGCGCGAACGATCCCCCAGCCCGGCAGCCGCCGCCTCCTCGTGGAGGCCGTCGGTGGATTCGAGCAGCTGCTCGCCGCGAGTCACGAACGCACGCGAACCTTCATACGCACGCTGCACTCCGGAGCGGCGCTCACCGAGGGTGCACGCGCGCGCGAACGCCTCCGGGCCGTCGTCGGCCTCTTCGAAGGCTACGTCGACGCGGGTGACCAGATGCTGCGACGCCATCGCGTCGAGGACGGCGATCCGCGGCGCTGACCCCTCACGGATGCCATCGTCGGTCGACCGGCGGGGCGGCTAGGCCTCGAGTTCCTCGTCGTCCTGCTCGCCGGCGCGCACGTCGCGCTCGTCGATGTCGCCGTCTGCGGCGTGCAGGGCGGCGAACCGCTCCCACTCGGCCATGAGGTGGTCGACCGCCGCATGGAACCGCGCCGTGGTGACACCCGGAGTCGGGTCGCCGAAATAGCGCTCGACCCAGAAGCCGAGCCGCTCGAGCGCCGCCTCATCGTGCGCGACGACGTCGACGCGTGCGACCATCGCCGCGGAATCGGTCACCTCGAGCCATTCGCACGCCTGCAGGTAGCCGGACGTGTCGATCTGCGCATCGGGGTTGGCCGGGCGCGTGATCAGCAGGGGCTTGCCGGCTGCCAGGCGGTCGTAGACCATCGCGGAGATGTCGACGACCGCGACATCCGCCGCGGCGAGCTGCCAGCCGAGCTTCGGGCCGTCGTCGTAGATGTGCTGCGCGGTCGGATCGGCGGCGTTCGCCGCCTCGATCGCGGCGATGATCGCGCGGTTCGCGGCGCCGTACTCGTGATCGACGACACCCGATCGCGGGTGCGGCCGGTAGATGACGCGGTGGCGTCCGGTGGCGAGCAGCCCGTTCACGAGCGTCACGCCGTGCGTCGCGATCGACCCGTAGGCCGCGGCGCCGCGGTCGCCCTCCCAGGTGGGCGCGTAGAGCACGACCTCACGATCGTCGGGTGTGTACGGCAGGGCCGCGCCGTCGAGGTAGTGATCGGCCTGCGGGCGGCCGATGGGGATGGCGCGCTTGTCGAAGTCGTAGTCCCAGAGCACCTTCTCGAGCCGTGCCCGTGCCGCGTCGCCCGCGATCAGCGAGTAGTCGTAGGCCTTGAACTGGTTCGTGGTCATGTACATCTTGTCGGACTCGCCGTGGTTGATGAACACGTGCCAGCGGCGGCCGTAGCGCATCATCTGGAAGTTCTTGGCGTTCTGGTTGACGTAGAAGACGACGTGCAGGTCCTGCTCGGCGATCACCCGCTCGAGGTCGGCGACTCGGCGCACGTAGGCGACGGGCACCGGCGACTCGTCGAGCAGTGTGAGCGCTGCGCCCGACGCACGGCTCAGGATCAGCACGGGGTGACGCTCAGCCAGTTCGGCGAGGGGGGCGTACCACTGACGCAGCTGGTAGAGGTTGACCTTGCCGTCGGCGAAGTAGACGCCGACACGGAACCGGTGCGGCGGCAGCGGCTCCTGCTCCGCCAGCTTCACGCCGAGCGAACGCTGCGCACGTCTGGACCACATGATGTCCTTGGCCAGCTTGACGGCGCGTCGCGCGTCTTTCCTCAATCCCACCGTCCAAGGGTAGCGAGGTCGGCCTGAGCGGATGCCCCGGAGCCGGTGCGGCGGCGGCACTGAGAGCCGATCGTTACCGGTTCGCGGTATCCGCTGTCGGGTCGCCCGCTTCGCTGCTGATCACACCACGGGCGGTCGCCCGGCGAGGGTCATGCGCCAGATCGTGCGCCAGCGCATCGGCCGCCGCTCCCCCGGATGCTCGCGCCAGCCGGCGCGCCATCCGCCGAACCACGCCTTCAGTGCCGCCGGCTGCCGCGCCCAGCGCAGCACCTGGATCGCGGTCCAGGAGCCGACGTAGAACGGCACGAGCACGGCGGGAAGGTTGCGGCGTGCGAGCCAGACCCGGTTCCTCGCGTTCAGTCGGTAGTAGTACGCGTGACGAGCCGGGTCGATGACCGGATGCCCCGCCTCGAGGTCGCCGGCGTACCACGCGACGTGCCCGGTGTCCCAGACCCGCCAGGCCAGCTCGATGCCCTCGTGCGCGTAGAAGAACGGGTCGGCCCAGCCGCCGGTCGCATCGAACACCGCGCGCGGCATGAGTACGGCGCCCTCCCAGCACGAGAAGACGTTGCTCGAATGCGATGCGTCGCCCTTGCGGATGCGCGGGATCCAGCGGCGCGGCGAGACGCGGCCCGTCGGGTCGACCACGCGGGGCTGGATCAAGCCGATCTCGGGGCGATCGGCGAGCATGCGGCATCCGTCGGCCAGGAAGGTCTCACTCGGCAGGAACGCGTCGTCGTCGAGGAAGAAGAGCGCCTCGCCCGTCACGAGCGGCACCCCGCGGTTGCGTCCGGCCGGAATGCCGAGATTCTCGGGCAGGTGCAGCGTCGTCACGCCGGCCGGCAGCGCCGGCTCGGCGGTCGCCGGATCCCAGCCGTTGCCGACGCACACGACGTCGGTGACGACGCCCTGCTGGTCGAGGATGCTGCGGATACCGCGTACGAGGTCGTCGGGCCGCGTGCCCATGGTGAGTACGACGACGCCGACACGCGGGAGGACGACGCCGGCCGCGTCGGCGTCAGGACCGGACACGACGGGAGGACATGATCGCGACGAAGTGCCCGATCACGGAGAGCACGGCGAGCGGCAGCAGCACCGCGAGCACCACGCGGTCGGTGACGGGCTGCCCGACGACGAGCCCGACGACCGCCGCGGCGAACGCGATGAGCGTGAGCTCGACGGAGTGGTACAGGCGGTGGAACGGCAGGAAGCGCGCGGCCTTGCGCAGCGTTGCCACGAGCCCGCCGCGGGGAGCCGTCTCGCCGTGGGTGTCGGCGAGCTTCGCGAGCCCGGCGTTCGCACGGGCGACGTGCACCATGTCGTTGAGCGCCTTGTTGAGCACGATCACGAGCGCGAGGAGCGCGGCGATCGTGGTCCAGAGGAAGTCGGCCGGGAACTCGAGCGGGTAGGCGGCCGCGCGGATGCCGAGCGCGAGCGGGATGAGCGCCTCGGTCGTGTAGTGCCCGACCTTGTCGAGGAAGACGCCGGCGGGCGACGACGTGCGTCGCCAACGCGCGACCTCGCCGTCGCAGCAGTCGACGAGCATCTGCAACTGGCCGAGCACCACTGCGAGCAGCGCGCCCCAGATGCCGGGGATCAGCAGCGCCGCGGCGGTCGACCAGCCCACGAGGATCATGAGCCCGGTCACGCCGTTCGCCGAGATCGAGGTCTTCAGCAGCATCCACGTGAGGTACGGCGAGAGCTTGCGGAGATACAGCGACGCCGTCCAGTGCTCGGCGTTGCGCCGGCCCCGCACTTCGGGCGGCTGCGTCACCTCTCTGAGCTGGGCGATGCTGGTTGGTCTCGTGGTGACCGGACCGGTCTGCGACATCCGTGTCACCTTCCCGTGTGCCTGGCGATGTTGCTCGTCAGCGACAGGTATCCGAGCACGAAGCCCACTCCCCACGAGACGTGTATGCACGGCAACACTACGAGAAACCACGCCGCGGCGCGTGCACCGCGCCCGCTCGCGTACACGAGGGTCGCCGCGAGCACGAAGAGCACGTACACGACCGGCACGATGAAGCCGAGGAGCAGCCAGGGCGTCGCGCCGAGCGCGGCCTGCACGAGGCCGGCGATGCCGACGATCAGGCCGAGCGCGACGCCGAGCACCATCGCGGGCGGCACGAAGTAGCGGATGCCGTTCGCCGACGGGAACCGGCGTGCGAGTTCGCCGCGCCAGAGCCCGGTGGAGAACATCTGCCGGGCGAGTCGGTCGAAGGTGGAACGGGGCCGGTAGGTCACCGCGAGCCGCGGCGTGAACCAGACGACGCCGCCTGTCTCGCGAAGGCGCCGGTTCAGCTCCCAGTCCTGGCCGCGCTTGATGGTCTCGTCGAAGAGGCCGACGCGCAGGAGCGCGTCACGGCGGAACACCCCGAGGTAGACCGTGTCGGCCGGGCCGGCCGAGCCGCCGACGTGGAATGCGGATCCGCCGAGGCCGACCTTCGTCGTGTAGGCGAGGGCGACGGCATGCTCGAACGGGGTCTCGCCGCGGGCATCCATGATGCCTCCGACGTTGTCGGCCCCGGTGCGCTCGAGCTCGTCGACGGCGATGCGCGCGTAGTCGGGCGGCAGCATCGAGTGCGAGTCGACCCGCACGACGACGGGATACCGCGCCGCGCGGATGCCGATGTTGAGGCCGGCAGGTGTCGAGCCCACCTCGTTCTCGAGCACGCGCACTCGGTCGTCGCGTGCCGCGAGGTCTGCCACCAGCTCATTCGTTCCGTCGATCGACGGGCCGAGCGCGATGAGCACCTCGACGGGCCCCGTGTAGTCCTGCGCGAGGATCGACTCGACGGCCGCACGAACGTGCGTCGCATCGTTCAGCACCGGCATGACGTAGGAGACGCCGAGGAGCGATGCGGGCATCGCTTCAGGGTGGTTCTCGGGCATGTTCCTCACTCGTCGCTCGGGTCGATCGAGCCTAGCAGCAGCGCCTTCGAGCGACTGCTGGCGCACGAAAGCGGGTCCGGGTCCTTTCGGACCCGGACCCGCCGGTCGGTCTCGTCGATCAGCCCTCGAAGGTGCCGAGGGTCACGGTGACCGTCTTCGACGAGCCGTCGCGCGTGAAGGTCAGCTCGGCCTTCGCGCCGCCGGGCAGCGCCCGCACCTGCGCGGTGAGGTCGGTCTGATCGGTGATCGGCACCCCGTTGAACTCGGTGACGACATCGCCGGACTTGAGGCCGGCATCTGCGGCAGCGCCGCCTGCGGGCACCTCGGAGATCAGCGCACCGACGGTGTCGCTCGACCCCTCGGCCTCGGCCGACGTCACCGTCGCACCGAGCAGGCCGTGCGTGGCCGAACCGTTCTCGATGATCTCGTCGGCGATGCGCTTGGCGAGGTTCGACGGCACGGCGAAGCCGACGCCGATGTTGCCCGCCGTCTCGCCCTGCGCGGATCCGCCCGTGGAGAGGATCGCGACGTTCACGCCGATGAGCTTGCCGTCGGAGTCGACGAGCGCACCACCGGAGTTGCCCGGGTTGATCGCGGCATCCGTCTGGATGACCGGGAGCGACACCTGGCCGGACGAAGCGCTCGGCTGCTGCGGCGATTCGCCGCCCTCGGGGTCGGGCAGGTCGAAGAAGAAGTCGAACGGGCTGCCCTCGTCGCCGGGGGCGGGCTCCTCACCCTGGTCGCCGCTGTCGCCCTGCGCGTCGTCGGGCGTGGTCGGCGCAGCCGATGAGGCCACGTCGATCGAGCGGTTGAGCGCGCTCACGATGCCGTTGGTGACGGTGCCCGAGAGGCCGAGCGGCGCACCGATCGCGATCGCCGTGTCGCCGACGTTGAGCTTGTCGGAGTCGGCGAAGTCGAGCGGCGTGAGGCCCGAGGCGTCGACCAGCTTGATGACCGCGAGGTCGGAGAGCGGGTCGGTGCCGACGAGCTCGGCCGAGTAGAGGTGACCGTCATTCGTCTTGACCTGGATGGCCGGGTCGCCGGTCGCGCCGTCGAGCGTCACGACGTGGGTGTTCGTCAGCACGTAGCCGTCCTCGGAGAGGATGATGCCCGAACCGGTGCCGCCGGACTCGCCGCCCGAGACCGAGATCGTGACCACGCTCGGGCTCGCCTTCGCGGCCACGGCGGTGATCTGGTTCACCGAGTCGGTGTCGTTGACGACGATGTTCTGCGCGGAGTTCGCGGATTCGCTCGAGGGCGTGCCGTTGTCGTTCGTGAGCAGCGCGGTGATGCCGGCGCCCGACGCACCGCCGATGAGGGCGGCGGCGACGATCGCGGCGGCGACGCCGAGTCCGACGCGGCGCTGCTTGGGCGCGGCGGGCGCGGCGCCCTCGGCCGGGAGGCCGGTGAGCGGCACGGTCGGCTGCGTCGGGTGCTGCGGCGCTGCGGGTCCGCCGAATGCGGGCGGCACCTGGCCGGGCTGCGCGGGTGCAGCGGCCACGGGCTGGGCCGGCTGCTTCGTGTACTGGGGGGCGCTGTAGGGCTGGGGCTCCTGCCCGGGCTCGTAGACCGTGCCGGTCGCAGCGGGCGCCGGTGCGGCAGGTGCAGCGGGGGCCGGTGCGGCGGCCGGGGCGGCCGCAGGGGCCGCCGGTGCCGGGGCGGCGGGTGCCGCCGGGGTCTCGGGCGCGGCGGGCGCCGCGACATCCGTCGGCCGGGCCTCGGGGGCCGGAGTCTCGCTCTGCGCCGCGGTCTCGTTCGCTGCGGCGGAAGTCTCAGGGGTGACGGGCGCAGCGCTCTCGGCGGCCGCGGGCGTCGGAGTGACGTCGTCCTCGCGGGGCTCCCCCGCGGCTCCGTTCGTGGTGTCGGTCATGGTGTGCTCCTTCCAAGCGATGCCAGCATCCCGAAGCAAGCTGTGTGCCCGATCGGCGGAGTCTATGACTCTGCTATCCCCGCGCCGGGATTTCTCCGAATGCGGTCGGGGAGCTCCGCTGCCTGCGCCAGCGTACCGGCCCCACCCTCGCGTTCGGTGAGAACGGGAGTGATCAGCGAGTGCCGCTCGCGTACGGTGAGACCGTGAGCGACTTCTCCCCCGCATCGGGCCTCGCGCCATGGCAGCGCACCGCGGCCGGCGCCGGTCTCCTCGCCGCCGACGGCTCGATCGCCCCGACGATCTTCGCCGAGATGAGCGCGCTGGCCGCCCGCACTGGTGCGATCAACCTCGGGCAGGGCTTCCCTGACGAGGACGGCCCGGCCGAGGTGCTCGAGGCCGCGCGGCAGGCGATCGCCGACGGCGTGAACCAGTACCCGCCGGGACTCGGCCTGCCGGTGCTGCGCGAGGCCATCGCCGCCCATCAGCGCCGGTGGTACGGCATCGAGCTCGACGCGGCATCCGAAGTGCTCGTGACGGCGGGCGCCACGGAGGCACTCGCGGCCACCCTGCTCGCCTTCGTCGACGCCGGAGACGAGGTCGTGACGTTCGAGCCGTACTACGACGCCTACGCCGCGATCATCGCCCGCGCCGGCGGGGTGCATCGCACGGTGCCGCTGCGCTGGAGGCGCGAGCCGGGCGAGCCGGGCACAACTTCGAGCACCGGCTCCGGCTGGCGGCCCGACCACGACGAGCTGCGCGCGGCCGTGACCGACCGCACCCGTGTGATCCTCGTGAACTCGCCCCACAACCCGACGGGCGCGGTGCTCGACGCCGAGACGCTCGCGCTCGTCGTCGAGCTCGCCGAACGGCACGACGTGCTGATCGTGACCGACGAGGTCTACGAGCACCTCGTGTTCGGCGCAGCTCACACCCCGATCGCGACCCTCCCGGGCGCCCGCGAGCGCACCATCTCGATCTCGTCGGGCGGCAAGACCTTCTCGACCACGGGGTGGAAGATCGGCTGGCTCACCGCGCCGGCACCGCTCGTGACGGCCGTGCTCGCGGTGAAGCAGTACCTGACCTACGTCAACGGCGCTCCCTTCCAGCCGGCGATCGCGACCGGGCTCGGCCTGCCCGACGCCTTCTTCACGGATGCCGCGACAACCCTCGCGGCCAAGCGCGACGTGCTCGCCGCCGGCCTCGAGGCCGCGGGCTTCGCGCTCTCGCTCCCGCAGGCGGGGTACTTCGTCATCGCGGATGCCGCGCCGCTCGGGTTCACCGACGGCGCCGAGCTGTGCCGGGCCCTCCCGGGGCTCGCGGGCGTCGTCGGCGTGCCCGTCACGGCGTTCGTGCACCCCGATCGCCAGGGCGACTACGCGAGCCTCGTGCGCTTCGCGTTCTGCAAGCGGCGCGAGGTGCTCGAGGAGGCCTCGGCCAGACTCTCCCGGCTCAGCGCGGGGTGACGGTGAAACGCCGCAGCGCGAGTGCGGGGTTCACCTCGCGCACGGCGTCGATGCGCTGCTTCGAGATCCAGGCGACCGCGACATCCGTCGTCTCGCCGATGGTGGCGAGTTCGACGCCCATCGGGTCGACGATCATGCTGTTGCCCGCGCCGACCGGCGGCGCGTGGTCGGCCGCGGCGACGTAGATCGTGTTCTCGAGCGCCCGCGCGGTCGTGAGTACACGCCAGTGCGCCTCCTTCAACGGGCCGCGCACCCACTCGGCGGGCATGCACACGACGTCGGCGCCGGCGTCGACGATGCGCCGGGTGACCTCGGGGAACCGCGCGTCGTAGCAGGTCTGCAGGCCGAAGCGGATGCCTCCGGCCTCGAACGTCTCGGGCTCCTCGATCGCCCCCGGGGCGACCCATTCCGACTCCTGCTGCCCGAATGCGTCGTAGAGGTGCAGCTTGCGGTAGGTGGCGACGATGCCCGCGCCGGGCGCGACCGCGACGACGGTGTTCGCGACGCGTCGGTCGTCGGCGGCGTCGCCCTCGCGGTCGAGCCGTTCGATCATGCCGGCGACGAGGTGCACGCCGAGCCGATCGGCGACCGCGGCGAGATGGGCCGTGAACGCGCCATCGAGGGACTCCGCCGCGGTGAGCCATCCCTCACCGGGTTCGGGGGTGAAGTGGCTCGAGTACTCGGGGAAGACCACGAGGCCCGCGCCACGCGCTGCGGCGAGCGCGGCGAGTCGCTCGATCTCGGCGCGATTGCGCGGTGCGTCGTCACTCGGTGCGAACTGCGCGACGGCGATGCCGAAGCCCTCGCTCTCCCTCTGCATGCCCACAGCCTATGGCGCTCTGCGGCGGGTGACCGGTCGCACGACATGGCCGCAGGCACTGGACCCCCCGGTCCCAGCGCCTGCGGCAGTCTCGAAGTTCGGCGGTGACTATCCGTCCGCCTGCGCGAGTTCCCGGCCGTGGGCGGTGATCGCGTAGATGACGAGGATGTCGATGCCGATGACGATGACCGACCACCACGGCTGCGCCGGAATGAGGAGCAGCTGCCCGAGAGCACTCAGGGAGACGACGATGATCGCGACGACCCTCGCCCAGGTCGCACCCGAGAGGAGCGCGACACCCGTGAGCACGAGCAGCAGGCCGATGATGAGGTTCCACCATCCCCAGCCCGTGATGTCGAAGAGGAAGAGTCCCTCTTCGGTGGCCGCGTAGTAGGTGTTGGAGCCGAGCAGTGCGATGAACGCCTGAAGGGCGCTGAACGCACCGTTCAGGATGAGGATGATGGCCGCGAAGCCGATCCATCCGATCCATCCGGTCTGCTGTGGTGCAGTGCTCATGATCGTGACGCCCTCCTGCTCGGCGCCGTCGACGAGTGCGTCGGCCGGCGATTCGGTTGAACACTCGTCAGCGTGGCGCTGATCGGCCCGCAGGGCATCATTCAGATCGCATGATTGACGGTTTCCGCGGTTCTGCGGGCGTTCGCGGTTCGCGGCGCCTCCAGCAGTATCCCGACACACCCTGATCGGGGCGTTGTTGCCGGCACTCCCGCTCAATATGCTTCGACCGTGCGCGGTGATGCCCTGTCGGCGGAGACGCCGGAAGTCGAGCTCGAACGACAGCTGCTCGACGCCAAGCTGTCAGCCCCGGAGCCGCCGGCCCGGGGCTACGTCAGCCGCGCCCCGCAGATCGAGGCGGCCCGCTCGAGCGGGCGCCGATTCGTCGGGGTCACCGCCCCCGCCGGATACGGGAAGTCGAGCCTGCTCGCCGAGTGGGCGCGCCGCGACAGCCGCCCGGTGGCGTGGGTGTCGCTCGATCGGTACGACGACGACCCGGCAGCGCTGCTGGCG
Organism: Agromyces cerinus; assembly: GCF_016907835.1. Taxonomy (NCBI): domain Bacteria; kingdom Bacillati; phylum Actinomycetota; class Actinomycetes; order Micrococcales; family Microbacteriaceae; genus Agromyces; species Agromyces cerinus. The sequence goes on from NZ_JAFBCT010000001.1 coordinate 2,116,647, forward strand.
CTCCTCGCCGAAGCCTTCGCCCGCATCGAGCCCGGCGCCGCCCGGCTGCCGCAACGGGTGACGGGCCACGCCGCCGCAGTGCTCGGCCGCGGGGCGCCGCTGCTCGCCGCCGCGCTGCGTCACGCGCCGCACCCGTTCGTGCTGATGCTCGACGATCTGCAGGAACTGCGCGACCCCGCCTGTCACGACGTGTTGAGCGTGGTCTTCGCGGGGATCCCCACCGGTTCTCAACTCGTCGCGGCCAGCCGCGGCGAGCAGCAGCACCTGCCGCGTGCTCGCGCGGACGGCGATGCCTTCGCCATCACGGCGCACGACCTGGCGCTCGACGAGGCCGGCGCCCGTGCGATCTTCGCCGGCACGCAGGTGCCGCTCTCACCCGAGGACGCGGTCGAACTCGTCGAACGCACCGAGGGGTGGCCGGTCGGCGTCGTGCTCGCGGCGGCGATCGCGGAGGAGATCGGCGAGGCACCCAAGACGGTCTCGGGAGACGACCGCTACGTCGCCGACTATCTCTACCGCGAGTCGCTCGTCACCCTTCCCGAGCACCAGCAGCGGTTCCTGCGTCGCACGGCGGTGCTCGACACCATTTCGGCGCCCCTCTGCGACGCGGTCCTCGAGACCCACGACGCGCAGTCGATGCTGCAGGAACTCGACGCGTCCAACGTCTTCATCGTGCCGCTCGACCGCAGCCGGGGCTGGTACCGCTATCACGCGCTCTACCGCGAGTTCCTGCTCGGCGAACTCCGGCGGCTCGAGCCCGAGGCGCTGCCCGAGCTCCAGAGTCGCGCGGCGAGCTGGTTCGAGCTGCATGGGTCGCCCGCGATGGCGATCGAGCTCCTGCTCGACCAGCCCGACGAACGCGCACGTACCGTTCGCCTGATCGCCGCGACGGCGCTGCCGAGCTACCAGGCCGGACAGTTCGCGACCGTGCAGCGCTGGATGACGGCGATCGGCGATCCGGCGATCGAGGGCTACCCGCCCCTGGCCGTGCTCGCCGGGTGGGTCATGGCGCTCTCAGGGCAGGCCACGGAGGCGGCGCGATGGGCCTCCGTGCTCGAACGCGTCTCCTACGAGGGCCGGCCCGACGACGGATCCGCCTCGTTCGAGTCCGCGCGCGCGATGCTCCGCTCGGTGATGTGCCCTGCCGGACCCGCACAGGCGCTGACGGACGCCGAGTACGCCTGCGCGGCCGAACCGAGCTGGAGTGCCTGGCGCGATCAGGCACTCCTGCTGCTGGGCGAAGCGCGCCTGCTCATCGGCGACAACGCGGGTGCTGTTGCGGCATTCGGCGATAGCGCCACCATCGCATCGACGACGGGCAACGCCGAGGGCCTGATCCTCTCGACGGCCGAGCTCGCCCTGCTGTCGATGGATGACGGGCGGTGGGACGATGCCACCACGCACCTCACGGTGGCACTCGGCGCGATCGACGAACTGCACATGGACGACTACGCGACCGCGGTGCTCGCGTTCACGCAGGCAGCACGACTCGCACTCCACCGGGGCGATCTCGTCGCCGTGCGGCGGGAGCTCACCCGTGCGATGCGAGCCCGCCCTGCCTGCACCGATGCGGTTCCGTACCTCGCTGTGCGGACGCGCTTGCAGCTCGCCAAGGTCCACTGGGCGATCGCCGATCACTCGACCGCGCATCACCTGCTGCGGGAGATCGACGACATCCTGCTGATCCGCCCCGATCTCGGCACGCTCGTCGACCAGGTCGACGACTTCCGCCGCTTCGTCGCCGCGAACGAGCAGCAGGGCGAGCAGGGCGGCCCGCCCCTCACGCCGGCGGAGCTTCGCCTCCTGCCCTACCTGCAGACCCACCTCTCGGTTCGGGAGATCGGAGAGCGGCTCTTCGTCTCGCGCAACACCGTGAGCTCGGAACTCGGATCGATCTATCGCAAGCTCGGCGTCTCCGCCCGGAGCGAGGCCGTCGAGCGTGCCACGCAGCTCGGGCTGCTCGGCTCGGGGCTCTGAGCCGCCGGTTCACCGGGACGGTTGGTCGCCGAAGACGTCGACATCGACGTCGTGGCCGAGCGCGAGCGCGATCTTCGGCGCGGCGGCGACGACGCGCGGGAGCCCGACGACGGGGATGACCCCGACCAGCACGTCCACGATCTGCGCCGCTGTGCTGCCGGCGCTGATGGCCGCATCGACCTGCGCGCCGAACGAGGGCTCCGCTCCGCCGATCGAGACGAGCGCGGCGATCCGCGCGAGGGCCAACGACTTCGGGTCCAGCCGACCGGGACCGTCGACGACCTCATCGAGATCCTCGGCGAGACGGTCGTCGTTGATCGCGAGCCGTCGAAGCCGATCGGTGTAGTCCATGACGTCATCTCCTCCGCGCGCCGAGACCTGCATCGTGTGACAGGCAACCCCGTCAGGGCTCCGGCCGCATCACCTACAAGGGATGATTCGCGCGTGAGGGGGATGATCCGCGCCTGCGAACGAATGATTCGCGGGCATGAAAAAGGAGAGCACGCCTGCTCTCCACTCTCAGGATATCGCGGAGAGGGGGGCTTGCGGCAAGGGCCCCTCGACGGCGCATACTGATCGGCCGAGCCGGAGACCTCCGCTCGCGACCCAGAGGAGCCGCACTGACTTCGCACGTATTCGACCTGCCCGACAGCCTCGCCGCGAAGGCCGGCCCGGCGCTCATCGCCGGCGACGAGGAGCACTTCGCCGCCATCGCGGACGCCCTCCGGCATTCCATCGCCGAGGTCTCCGACCGTCTCGCGGTCCAACTGCGATCGCCCGGCGGGAGCGGCCAGGCGGCGCTCGACCGCGACCTCGAGATCCACCGCCTCTCCGGGCGCCTGGGCACGCTTCGCCGCTTCGGCCTCGACCTGTGCCTGGGCAGGATCGTCGCCGCCGACGGCGGCGAACCCGTGTACATCGGGCGCCTCGGCCTCACCGGCGCCGATGGTCGCCGCTTGCTCCTCGACTGGCGCTCCCCCGCCGCCGAGCCCTTCTTCGGTGCGACGCACGGCGACCCGATGGGCCTGACCAGCCGCCGCAGGTACCGCTGGACCGGTGGCCGCGTCACCGACTACTGGGACGAGGTGTTCACGCCCGACGCGCTCGCCGGGCACGCGGCGCTCGACGACCAGTCGGCGTTCATCGCGAGCCTCGGCGGCTCCCGTTCGGCCAGGATGCACGACGTGCTCGGCACCATCCAGGCCGACCAGGACGCCATCATCCGCGCGGGCTCTCGCGGCGCCCTCGTCGTCGACGGCGGGCCGGGTACCGGAAAGACCGTCGTCGCCCTGCACCGCACCGCCTACCTGCTGTACTCCGACCCGCGACTCGGGCACCGCCGCGGCGGCGTGCTGTTCATCGGACCGCACCAGCCGTACCTCGACTACGTCGCCGACATCCTCCCCGGCCTCGGCGAGGAGGGCGTGGCGACGTGCACCCTCCGCGATCTCGTCCCGGAGGGTGCTGCCGCCGTGAGCGAGGCCGACCCCGCGGTCGCCGGCGCGAAGGCGTCGGGTGAGCTCGTGCGGGCCGTCGAACGCGCGGTCGGCCACTACGAACGCCCGCCGCGCGAGGGGATGACGGTCGAGACGCCGTGGGCCGACGTCTGGGTCGACCCCGACGACTGGCAGGAGGCGTTCGACGCACCCGAACCCGCCACCCCGCATAACGAGGGGCGCCTGCAGGTCTGGGAGGAGCTGCTGAGCATCCTGAGCGACCGACGCGACGACGACGTGGAGCCCGACGAGCTCCGCGCTGCGCTCGCCGACAGCCGTGAACTGCGCGTGACCTTCAACCGCGCCTGGCCGGTGCTCGACCCGGCCGGCGTGGTCGCCGACCTGTGGTCGGTGCCCGCGTACCTGCGGCGATGCGCACCCTGGCTCTCGGACGACGAGGTGCAGGTGCTGCAGCGCCCCGACCCGCGTGCGTGGACCGTCGCCGACCTCCCGTACCTCGACGCGGCACGGCAGCGCATCGGCGAACCCGAGGCATCCCTCGACCGTCGACGGCGCGAGGCCGCAGCCGCCGCCCAGCGCGAGGAGATGGCGCGGGTCATCGACAACCTGCTCGAGTCGCAGGTGCACGACGACGGCGAAGGCGTCATGACGATGCTGCGCGGGCAGGACGTGCAGTACTCGCTCATCGACGAGGCCGAACTGCCGAGCCGCGATGCCGACGAGCTCGCCGGCCCGTTCGCGCACATCGTCGTCGACGAGGCCCAGGAGCTGACGGATGCCGAGTGGCGGATGGTGCTCGCCCGTTGCCCCTCGCGGAGCCTCACGATCGTCGGCGACCGTGCGCAGGCGAGGCACGGGTTCGCCGAGTCGTGGCAGCAGCGCCTCGCCCGCGTCGGGCTCGACCACGTCGCGCTCGCCCACCTCACCATCAACTACCGCACGCCCGAAGAGGTCATGGCCGAGGCGGAGCCCGTCATCAGGGCCGCGATCCCCGACGCCAACGTGCCGACGTCGGTGCGCAGCAGCGGCGTCCCGGTCGCTCACAGGTCGGTGGCCGAACTCGACGGAATCCTCGAGGCCTGGCTCGCCGAGCACGCCGAGGGCACCGCGTGCGTGATCGCACGCGACGACGCAGGCATCGGCAGCGGCGGCACCGGCGTCGGCGTCGGCGGCAGCACCGCGGCATCCGGGCTGCCGCCGCGCGTCAGGTCGCTGACGCCCGAGCTCGCGAAGGGCCTCGAGTTCGACCTCGTCGTGCTCATCGACCCCGAGTCCTTCGGCACCGGCGTCGAGGGGGCGGTCGACCGCTACGTCGCGATGACGCGGGCGACGCAGCGGCTCGTGATCCTCACGAGCGCCTGATCGCGCTCGGCATCAGGCCCGCTCGAAGACCGCAGCGAGCGCCTGGCCGCCGCCGATGCACATGGTCTCGAGGGCGAGCGAGCCGTCGAGGGCCGGCAGCTCGTGCGCGAGCGTCGCGAGCATGCGGATGCCGGTGGCGCCGATCGGATGACCGATCGAGATGCCGCTCCCCCGAGGGTTCACCCGCGGGTCGTCGGCGTCGACGCGCCAGTCGGCGAGGCACGCGAGCACCTGCACCGCGAACGCCTCGTTGAGTTCGATCAGGTCGAGATCGTCGAAGCCGATTCCGGCGCGCGCGAGCGCGAGGTTCGCCGCGGGCACGGGCGCGACGCCGAAGCGCAGCGGGTCGTTGCCGGCGACGGCCCACGAGACGAGCCGCAGCATCGGCACGAGCCCGAGCTCGGCGGCCCGCTGCGGCGTGGTGACGATGCACGCGGCGGCCGCGTCGTTCTGCCCGCTCGAGTTGCCCGCGGTCACGGTCGCTCCGGCGTGCGTGCGGCCGAGGATCGGCCGGAGGCCGCCGAGCGCGGCGAGCGAGGTGTCGGCGCGCGGATGCTCGTCGCGATCGACGAGCACCGACCGACGACGGCCGGGCACCTCGACGGGCACGAGTTCGGGGTCGAACGCGCCGGACTCCTGGGCGGCGACGGCCCGTTGGTGCGAGCGCAGGGCGAGCGCGTCCTGCGCCTCGCGCGAGATGCCGTACTCGGCGCGCAGCAGTTCGGCCGAGCCGACATTGCCGTCGGGTGTCGGGAATCGCCGGCCGCCGACCGCCTCGCGGCCGCGCGACAGTGCGTCGCGGAGCAGCAGCCCGGCACCGGTGACGCCTCGGCGACCTTCCACCGTGTACAGCGGCGCGTTCGACATGGACTCGACGCCGAGCGCGATCACCGCATCGGCGACGTCGGTCTGCACCTCCATGGCGGCGTTCAGCACCGCCTGCAGGCCCGAGCCGCAGCGGCGGTCGAGCTGGTAGCCGGTCGTCTCGACGCCGAACCCGGCGTCGAGGGCGGCGACGCGGCCGATCGCCGGCGCCTCCATCGTCGGGTAGCCCTGTGCGGCGATGACCCCGTCGATCGCCGCGACGTCGACGCCGCTGCGTTCGACGAGCGCGGTCAGCACCGTCGTCGCGAGGTCGAGGGCCGGCACCGCGGCGAGCGCGCCGCCCATGCGTCCGACGGGGGTGCGCAGCGGCGAGCAGACGACGACCTCACGCAGTTCGGTCATCACGCCCCCGCCTCGACGGCGTCGTCGACGGCGAACGGGGCGCCCGTGGCATCCGTCACCTGCTCGATCGTGGCGCCGGGGGCGAGTTCGACGAGCACGAGCCCGTCGCCGGTGACGTCGAAGACCGCGAGGTCGGTGACGATGCGGTCGACGCAGGCCTTGCCGGTCAGCGGCAGGGTGCAGAGCTCGACGATCTTCGGCGAGCCGTCCTTCGCGACGTGCTCCATGACGACGATCACGCGTTCGGCGCCGTTCACGAGGTCCATGGCCCCGCCCATGCCCTTGACCATCTTGCCGGGCACCGCCCAGTTGGCGATGTCGCCGTGCGCCGAGACCTGCATCGCCCCGAGCACCGCGGTCGTGATGCGCCCGCCGCGGATCATGCCGAAGCTCGCCGCCGAGTCGAAGTACGACGCGCCGGGCAGCACGGTCACGGTCTCCTTGCCGGCGTTGATGAGCTTCGGGTCCTCCTCGCCCTCCCACGGGTAGGGCCCGACGCCGAGCACGCCGTTCTCGGAGTGCAGCACGACCTCGACGCCCTCTGGCAGGTGGTTCGGAATCAGCGTCGGCAGGCCGATGCCGAGGTTGACGTAGGTGCCGTCCTCGAGTTCGCGGGCGGCGCGGGCGGCCATCTCGTCGCGGGTGAGCGGCATCAGCGTTCCGTTCCGGCGCCCGCGGGGCGGGGCCGCACGGTCACCTTCTCGATGGGCAGGTCGGAGGACTGCTCGGGCGTGAGCACGACGACCCGGTCGACGTGGATGCCCGGCAGGTGGATGTCGTCGGGGCCGAGCACGCCCGGCTCGACGAGTTCGTCGACCTCGGCGATCGTGATGCGGCCGGCCATGGCCGCGAGCGGGTTGAAGTTGCGGGCCGCCTTCTCGAAGCGGAGGTTGCCGTGCCGGTCGCCGACGGCCGCGCGCACGAGGCCGTAGTCGGTGCGGATGGCACGCTCAAGCACGTACTCCCGGGGCGCGCCGAAGACGTCGAACGGCCGCAGTTCCTTGGGGTCGCTCGTGATCGCGACCGAGCCGTCGGGCGCGTAGCGCAGCGGCATGCCGCCGTCGGAGACCGCCGTGCCGGCGCCCGTCGCCGTATAGAACGCGGGGATGCCGACGCCGCCGGCGCGGAGCCGTTCGGCGAGCGTGCCCTGCGGCGTGAGCTCGACCTCGATCTCGCCGGACAGGTACTGGCGGCCGAACTCCTTGTTCTCGCCGATGTAGCTCGCGATGACGCGGCGGATGCGGCCCGCGGAAAGCAGCTCGCCCAGGCCCCAGCCGTCGACGCCGCAGTTGTTCGAGACGACCTCGAGTCCGCCGACGCCGCTCGCCAGCAGCGCCCGGATGATCGTGATGGGCACGCCCGACAGCCCGAAGCCGCCGACCGCGAGCGAGGCGCCCTCGGGGATGTCGGCGACCGCGGCGGCGGCGCTCTCGGAGCTCTTGTCCATGGGGTGATTCCTCTGTGTCAGTCGTTCGGGTCGGATGCCGCGGTCGCATCGCCGGATGCGGCATCGCGGGTCGCGGCATCCGCCTCGGCGAACACCTCGCGCGCGATCGCGAACGCCTCGTTCGACGCGGGCAGTCCCGCGTAGAGGGCAGTGTGCAGCAGCACCTCGGCGATCTCGTCGCGGGTGAGTCCGTTGCGGAGCGCCGCGCGCACGTGCATCGCGATCTCGCCGTGGTGGCCGCCGGTCGTGAGGCTCGCGAGGGTCGTGATCGAGCGTTCGCGGCGCGAGAGTCCGGGTCGTTCCCACACCTCTCCCCACGCGTAGCGGGTGAGGAAGTCCTGGAACACGGCGGTCTCGGGCGTCGTGCCCGCGACGGCGCGGTCGACATGCGCGTCGCCGAGCACCTCGCGGCGCACGCGCATGCCGCGGTCGTGGGCGATGGAAGCCGCGGCGGCCCGCTCCGCGACGGCGAGGTGGTCGGCGATGAGCTCCGCGGCCTGTCGCGGTCGCTCGAGCACGGCGAGGTGCGACGCGTCGTCGAGCGACACGTGGCGGGCACCGGGGATCGCATCGGCGAGGGCCTGCGTCGATGCCGGGGTGGTGACCGCGTCGTACTCGCCGCTGATGGCCAGCACCGGCACGGCGAGCGCGGCGAGATCGCCCGTGCGGTCGAAGCCGGCAAGGGCCTCGGTGCAGCGCGCATACGACACGTCGTCGACGTCGACGAGTGCGGCGAGCGCCCGTGCGCCCGCACCCGACGCGTCCCGTTCGAGGAACCCGGGCGCGAACCAGCGCGATGCACTGCCGGTGACGAGGGACGCGGTGCCGCTCGCCCGCACCGCGGCCGCACGATCGAGCCAGCCGTCTGCGGTGCCGATGCGCGCGCCGCTGCAGCTCGATACGAGGCTCCGCACTCGTTCGGGGCGGGCGAGCGCGAGTTCGAGGGCGACCGCGCCGCCGAGCGAGACGCCGGCGAGGTGGAACGCCCCGCCGCCGGCCTCGTCGACGACGGCGAGCACGGCGTCGGCCAGCTCGGCGATGGTGAACGGCTCGGTCGCCGCCGGGCTCGCGCCGTGCCCGGGCAGGTCGATGCGGAGCACGCGAAGCCCCGCGGTGCGGTCGTCGGCCCGCATCGCGTCGACGACGCCATCCCAGAGGGCGGCGGTCGTGCCGAGCGAGGGCAGCAGCACGAGGAGCGGATTCGATGCTGCGGGCGCGGTGCCCGGTGCGAACGCCCCGAGCAGTCTGGGAACGGTCATGCGTGCGGCTCCTGGTCGGCGATTCGGGTGAAGCGGGCGACGGCACGGTCGACGACGCGATCGGATGCCGCGGCGAGCACGTCGCGCGAGGGGCGCTCGCCGGCCGGGCCGGCGTGCTCGAGGAGCTCGACGGCGCGGTCGCGGTCGAACTCGAGGCTGCCGAGGAGGCGAGCTGCGGAGGCGGAGGCGGATCGCGCGAGTCGCACGAGTCGCCGCAGCGATGCCCACTCGGCGTGCCAGCGGCCCGCGGAGCGCTCGTCGCCGGCGATCGCGGCGGCGGCGATCACCTGGAGCAGGCCGGGAGCCTCGGTCGCGGCAGCCGTGATCGCGACGGCGTCGACGGGGTTGCGCTTGTGCGGCATCGCCGACGAACCGCCGCCGCCCGAGAGGCGAACCTCGCCGATCTCCTCGCGGGAGAGGAAGGTCACGTCGCCCGCGATGCGGCCGAGCACGGCGACCACGGCGGCGGCGGCCGACGCGACGGCCAGCACCGGGGTGCGCTCGGTGTGCCAGGAACGGTCGGGATCGGCGAGCCCGAGCAGGGCCGCGAGTTCGGCGCGCACCTCCTCGGAGCCGCCCGGCCGTGCGGCCGCGGCATCCGCTGCCGTGCCCGTGCCGACGGCTCCGCCGAACTGCACCGGGAAGACGACCGCATCGATCGCGTCGACGGCCGAGGCCAGGCCGTCGAGCCAGCCCGCGGCAAGCACGCCGAGGGTGCTCGCCTCGGCCTGTCGCGCCAGGGAGCGGGCGAGTCGCGGGCTGTGCCGCTCGAGCTGCGCACTCGCCACGAGCCCACTGCCCGCCTCGACGAGGAGGGCGCGGGCATCGTGCAGTGCGTCGCGCGCGACGAGCATGAGGGCCGTGTCGACGACGTCCTGGCTCGTCGCGCCGAGGTGGAGCGGTGCCGTGTCGAACCCCGCCGCCGACAGCTGCGCCTGGAGCGCCGGCACGAGGGCGACGACGGGCACGCCGTCGCGGGCGACGCCGCGCTGCAGCGCGGCCCGGTCGAGGGACGCCGCGTCGAGCACGTCGGCCGCCGCGTCGAGCGGATCGCCCAGCACGCTCCCCCAGGCTCGGAGGAGCGCCCGCTCGACCTCGACCATGGCCGAAAGCACCGCGTCGTCGTCGGTGCCGGCGCGGTCTGCCGCGCCCGGATCGAGGAGTCCCCAGTCGGTCATCGCTGCATCTCCTCGTGTCGGCCGTCGAGCCCGAAATCGAGGGCTGCGAATTCGAGGAACACCGTCTCGCCCTCGCCCTGCAGCCGGATGTCGAATCGGTAGGAACCCGGTGCGTCCGACACGGCGACGAGGGTGTTCCGCCGCGCCGGGTCGACGCTCGACAGGAGCGGATCAGTGCCGTTCGCCGCGGCCTCGTCGTCGAAGTAGGCCCGCGTGAAGAGGTGGTGCAGCACGCCGCGCGCGAAGACGGTCACGAGCAGGTACGGCGCGAGGCCCGTGCGGGTCGCACCCGGCTTGATCGTCGTGAACGCGTAGTGTCCGCCACGGTCGACGGCCGCTCGCCCGAAGCCCGAGAACCCGTGCGCGTCGCGGTCGAGCACGCCTCGCTCCGTGGGCGGGCGGCCCGCGGCATCCGCACCCCAGATCTCGACGATCGCGTCGGGGATCGGATCGCCGGCGCCATCGAAGACCGTGCCGTGCAGGCGGATGGCGTCGGACTGCCACGCTGCGCGCACGTCTGACCCGCCTGCATAGGGCAGCGCGTACCCGAAGAACGGGCCGACGGTCTGGGCGGGAGTCTGCGCGAGTGGCTGATGAGTGGGCTGCTCAGGCATGGTCGGCGTCCTCCGGTTCCATCGGGGTCGACTTCGAGCCCGTGAGCACCACGTCCCACCGGTAGCCGAGCGCCCACTCGGGCTCGCTCACGTCGTGGTCGTACGTCGCGACGAGCCGGTCGCGCGCGCCCTGGTCGCTGATCGACTGGTAGATCGGGTCGAGCGCGAAGAGCGGGTCGCCCGGGAAGTACATCTGCGTGATCAGTCGCTGCGTGAACTCCGAGCCGAAGAACGAGAAGTGGATGTGCGCTGGTCGCCAGGCGTTGCGGTGGTTCTTCCACGGGTAGGCGCCCGGCTTGATCGTCGTGAGCCGATACGAGCCGTCGTCGCCGGTGATCATGCGCCCGACGCCCGTGAAGTTCGGGTCGAGCGGCGCCGGGTGCTGGTCGCGCTTGTGCACATATCGACCCGAGGCGTTGGCCTGCCAGATCTCCACGAGCTGGTTCCGCACGGGCCGACCCTCGCCGTCGAGCACCCGCCCGGTGAGGATGATGCGCTCGCCGAGCGGTTCGCCGGTGTGCTGGATCGTCAGGTCGGCCTCCTCGGCCGCGACATCCGTGTGCCCGAACGCGGGCGAGACGAGCTCGATCTCCTCGGGGTCGGCGCGCACGAGCTCATGCGTCGGATGCCGCAGCCGCGTGGAGCGGTACGGCGGGAAGTCCCGCGGCGGGTGGGCGGGCACCGGGGCGCCGGATGCCGCGGCGTCGTGTGCGGCGCGGTGGAGCGCGGCGATCTCGGTGCTGATGACCTGCTGGGTCTCGCCGGGTTGGGGTGCTGGTCGTGGCATGGTCACTCCGTGAAGGGAAGGCCGGTGTACTGCTCGGCGAGGCTCCGGCGAGCGGCGAGGGAACCGGTGAGGTGGTCGAGCTGGCCCACCTGGCTGCGATAGCGGAAGGCGCGCGCCGAGGCATCCGGAACCTCGTGGTGCACGTGCAGCATCTCGGTCATCCACTGCGAGAAGTGCTGCACCTTCCACTGGCGGGCGAGGGCGCGGTCGCTGTACCGGGCGAGGCCGGTGTCGTCGCCGGCGCGGTGGTCGAGGATCGCCCGCCCGAGCATCGCCACGTCGGCGAGCGCGGAGTTCAGCCCCTTCGCGCCGGTCGGCGGCACGATGTGACCGGCGTCGCCGACGAGGAACATGCGACCGTGCTGCAGGGTCGACGTCACGAAGCTGCGCATCGGCGTCACCGACTTCTCGGTGATCGGGCCCTCCTGCAGCCGCCAGCCCTCGAGGCCGAGCCGCTCGTGCAGCCCATCCCAGATGCGCGCGTCGCTCCAGTCGTCGATCGACTCGTCGGGCGCGACCTGCACGTAGAGACGCGAGACCTCGAGCGAGCGCATCGAGTGCATGCCGAAGCCGTCGGGGTGCAGGGCGTAGATCAGGTCGTCGGTCGACGGCGGCACGTCGGCGAGGATGCCGAGCCAGCCGAACGGATAGCTGCGCTCGAAGGCCTCGATCTCGCCGGCGGGGATCGAGCGGCGGCAGACGCCGTGGTAGCCGTCGGCGCCGACGACGAGGTCGCACTCGATCTCGACGGTGACGCCGTCGTGCGTGTAGCCCACCGTGGGACGCGGGCCGGTGACGCCGGCCGGCTGCACCTCCTTCGCCTCGAAGACGATCGTCGATCCGATGCGGTCGTGCTCGGCGAGCAGGTGGGCGACGAGCGTCTGCTGCCCGTAGACGGTGACAGTGCGCCCGACGAGATCGAGGAAGTCGATGTGGTGGCGCTCGCCCTCGTACTGCAGGTAGATGCCGTGGTGGGTGAGCCCGCGCTCGCGGAGGTCGGCATCGAGGCCGTGCCGGGCGAGGAGGTCGACCGAGCCCTGTTCGAGCACGCCGGCGCGGATGCGTCCGAGCACGTGCTCGCGCGTCTGCGCCTCGAGGATGACGAAGGGCACCCCCGCCTGCGCGAGGAGGTGGCCGAGCATGAGGCCCGCCGGGCCCGCGCCGATGATGGCCACTGAGGTGGATGCTGGCACGTACGAGCCTCTCGCGTCGTCGGGATGGTCGTGACGAGCTTGGCGCGAACGACCTCGCCGTCGACGATGGCTTCCGCTGAGCGGAAGGGCTCAGTCGACGTGCGCGCGATATCCGAGGGCCGATGAGATGCCCCGCGCGGCCATGCGCACGCCGAGCGAGATCTGCGGCTCGGCCAGCCGGTCGACGTGCGCGACGATCGACACGGCGGCGAGCACCTCGCCGGTGGCGTCGCGCACCGGGGCGGCGATCGAGAACGCGCCGGGCGTGAGCTCCTCGACCGTCGTCGCGATGCCGGTCGAGCGGATCTCGGCCATGCGCCGGCGCAGGCCCCGCTCGTCGGTGATCGTGCGGGGCTGATACGCGCGGGGCTCCGAGGCGAGCAGGTCGTCGAGCACCTCGGGCGGCGCGTACGTGAGCAGCACGAGGCCGACACCCGTGGCGTGCAGCGGCAGCCGCGAACCGATATCGGAGATGGCGGGCACGGCCGCCGGGCCGGAGAGCCGCTCCAGGTAGGTGGCGCCGAGCCCGTCGCGGATCGCCAGGTGCACGTGCTCGTGCGTCGACTCGAGCAGGTCCTCGAGGTACGGCATCGCCACTCGTCGAAGCCGCATGGCGGTCGGCTGCCGAACCCCGAGTCGCCAGACCCGCACGCCGATCCGATAGGTGCCGTCGTCGCCGCGCTCGAGGCCGCCCCACTCGACCCACTCGGCCACGAGCCGGTGCGCGGTCGACAGCGGCAGGTTCGCACGGCCGGCGATCTCGCTCAGCGAGAGCTGCTCCCGGCCGCTGAAGGCATCGGCGATCGCGAAGACCTTGCGGGCGACCGACCGCTGATCACCGCCTCCACCCGCCATGCGATCACCTTACGACGCGTGGCCGATGAGGAGGTGAGACACATGCTCCGGGCGTTTCGTTCGATCTCGGTGATGCCGCGCCCTCGCGTCCCGACTCCAATGGCGCTTGGGGCGCCGCTGTGCTCCGCCACGAACCCCTTGGAAAGGACCCATCATGTCCGATGAGATGAACGACGACGACGCCCCCGTGCTCGACCTGCTCACGCGGATGACCGCGGACTCGTTCGAGGCATCGACCCTCGATCTCCAGACGCTGATGCTCGTGCGCATCGCCGCACTCGTCGCCGTCGATGCGGCGCCCGTCTCCTACGCGCTCAACCTCGACGTCGGCGGCGAGGTCGGAATCGATGCCGAGAGTCTGCGCGGCGTCCTCACCGCGATCGCGCCGATCGTCGGCACAGCCAGGGTCGCTTCGGCCACCGCGAACATCGTCAAGGCGCTCGCGACCGAGATCGCGCTGGACGATCTCGAGATCGCCCTCCTCGACGAGGACGACGACGAGCAGTCCTGACGCGACCGCCCGCTGATCACATGGCGGAAGCGGGCGGAATGCCTCGTGGCGCACCGCTCGCCTTCTCGGCCTTGCGCGCCTTGCGCTCGGCCTTCGCCGCGGCGTCGAGCTCGGCCATGACCTCCCGCGTCTCGTCGAGTTCGCCGAGCATCGGCCGGATCCAGCTCATCTGCGGGTTCGAGTCGACGAGGATGAGGCGCACCAGGAGCGTCAGCGGGATCGCGAGGATCGCTCCGATGGGGCCGATCACGACGGCCCAGAACAGCACCGAGAAGAACGTGATCGTCTGGCTCAGGTTCACGGCCTTGCCGATGACCCGCGGCTGGATCACCGACTGGATGACGCCGTTGATGATGGCGTACACGACGACGACCACGATGACCATCGGCCACCCGCCGACCAGCGCGGCGAAGATGATCGGCGGAATGAGCGCGATGAAGTAGCCGATGTTCGGGATGAACGAGCAGACGAACGCGAGCAGACCCCAGATGAACGCGCCCGGCACCCCGATGATCAGCAACGCGATCCAGTCGACGATGCCCTGCGCGAGGCCGAGCACCGTGGTCGCGACCATGTACCGGCGCACGTTCGCCCCGTAGGTCACGAGCGAGGCGACGATCAGCGGCCGTGCCGGGTACAGCTGCTTGAGCAGGGTCGGCACGAAGCCGGCGTCCATGCCCATCAGCAGCAGCATCGTGAAGATGATGACGAGCAGCGAGAGCCACCCCGTGAGACCGCCGATCAGGCCGCCGAGGAAACTGAGCAGCGAGGCCGGGTCGAAGCTCGCGAAGATGCTGTCGACCTCGCCGGAGGCGACGCCGATCGACGACAGCCAGGCCGCGACATCCTGCCCGAACGCGGCGATCTGGTCGCTGAACTCCGCCAGCAGGGCACCGAACTGCCCGAACGCGACCACCATCGCGTAGCCCAGCGCGAGCAGCAGCCCGATGACCGTCACGATCACCGCCCCGGTCGCGATGCCCCGAGGCACACCGCGCCTCTCGAGCCACACACGGAGCGGATGCACGCAGATCGTCAGCACGACGCCGAGGAAGAACGGGGCGAAGATGCCGGCGATCGCCGCGAGGCCGAAGGCCGCGATGGTCGCCCCGCCGATCCCCATCATGATGAACGCGTTGCGGTGAGGGTTCGTCGGCTCGGCCAGTGCGGTCGAATCCTCGGTCTCGTCACCGGGCGAATGCTCCGCAGTCCGCTTCCTGTTCCACCACATGGTGTTCTCCGATCTCGGTCGCGCCGACGGCCGGCTCGATGCGCGCCGGTCGGCCGATTCGCGGGCGCCGGTCCCGTTCCGGTGCGCGACGACGCTACCGAGCGCAGCGGCAGTCCGAATCATTCGATCTGCGTGATGCAGCGGGGGTGCACCTCCCGTGCAGCATCCGAGGCTCGGCCGATGAGCGTCGCGATCGAACCGGTGTGGTGTGCCCCCAACGCGAATCCAGGTCGGATGTCGCGGGCACCCGGGACTTCATCCGAATCGCATGATGCGCCCGAAACTCCCGAGCCGTACTCTCGCGGCAGGTGCGGTGAACCCCGCAACGATACGAAAGGCGTCGATATGAACAGCTTCTGGGACTTCATCGTCTGGCTCTTCTGGTTCTACGTGGTCATCGCGTGCATCTGGATCTTCATCACCGTGATCGTCGACATCTTCAGGGACCATTCGCTGAACGGGTGGATGAAGGCGCTCTGGGTGCTGTTCCTCGTGTTCGTGCCCTTCCTGGCGGCGTTCATCTACCTGATCGCCCGCGGTCGAGGCATGGCGGAACGCAACGCAGCGAGGGTCGCGGAATCCCAGGCGGCGAGCGCCGACTACATCCGGAGCGTCGCGGGCTCCTCCGGCTCATCGTCGACGGCAGCCGAGATCGAGAAGGGCAAGCAGCTCCTCGACAGCGGCGCGATCACCCAGGCCGAGTTCGATGCGCTGAAGTCCAAGGCGCTGCAGTCCGCGTAGTACGCGGACTCGAACACGAGGGATGCCGGGCGTCGGGCGACGCCCGGCATCGTCGTGTGCGGCCGACGGGGCGTCAGAGGTCAGGCGTCGCGATTGATCGGAACGAGCAGCACGGGGCGGTCCTGCCCCATCGCGAGCGCCTTCGCCAGTGAGCCGGTGAAGAACTCCTCCACGCGGTGGAGCGTCCCGTGCCGGCGCGTGCCGACGATGAGCATCCGCGAGTCGACGTCCGCGGCAAGCCGTGACAAGGCGCTCGCCGGATCCCCCGCGAGCACGCGGAAGGACCAGCGGATGTCGGTTTCCGCGAGTGCCGCGCTGAGCATGTCGCTGACCCCCGCTGCAACGCCCGCCATCTCCTCGTCCATCTCAGGATCGAGCGACTCGCGCGTGCGCGGTTCGGTGGAGTCGAGTTCGACGAGCGCGCTGTTGAGCTCGACGTAGGCGAAGATGACCTCGCAGTCGAACGAACGAGCAGTGCGTTCGGCCGTCTGGATGAGCCGCGACGGCAGACCCGGCTTGATGCCCACCACGATCGGGCCGTCTTCGAGATGGGTTGCCGATTCCGACATGTCGCTACCGCCAGTTCTCCGCCGAGCTCGATGGAACGCCTTCGCGCCAGTCAAACATGACTCGCACCCCCTGCGACAGTGGCAAGTGAACGTGCCGATGACGCTGCGTCGGTCAAGGCTTTCGTGCGGCGGTCGCCGTTGCACCCTGGATGATGGCCCCGAGGCGATCGCGGAAGAGGGGCCTGCAGCGTGAAGCATCCCTACAACGGCGTTTCCAAGATGATGGCCGCCTGCTCTGCAACCGGGTCGGCGAGGCCGTGCGCCGCCAGGTAGTGCTCGGCGTCGAGTGCGGCTGCGCATCCGGTGCCCGCAGCGGTGATGGCCTGCCGGTACCGCTTGTCGACGAGGTCGCCGCACGCGAAGACGCCCTCGACGTTCGTATGAGTCGACGGATGCCGCACCCTCACGTAGCCGTCTGCGTCGAGTTCGACCTGGCCGGCGACGAGCGCACTGCGCGGGTCATGGCCGATCGCGATGAACAGGCCGGTCGCGTCGAGCGCGGCATCCTCACCGGTCGTGGTGTCTCGCAATCGGAGGCGCTCGAGCCCGTCGTCACCCTCGGCCGCGATGACCTCGGCGTTCCAGTAGGGGCGGATCTTCGGATTCGCCAGTGCCCGTTCCTGCATGATGCGGGAGGCGCGCAGTGAGTCACGGCGGTGCACGAGGGTGACGGAGTCGGCGAAGCGCGTGAGGAACATCGCCTCCTCGAGCGCCGAATCGCCGCCACCGACGACCGCGATGTCCTTGCCCCGGAAGAAGAAGCCGTCGCACGTGGCGCACCACGAGACACCGCGGCCGGTGAGCCGCTCCTCGCCCTCGATCCCGAGCTTGCGGTAGGCGGAGCCCATCGCGAGGACGACGGCATGCGCCCGGTATTCGACGCCGTTGATGGTGCGAATGATCTTGACGTCGCCGGTGAGTTCGACTTCGGTGGCGTCGTCGTAGACGATGCGGGCGCCGAATCGTTCGGCCTGTTGCCGCATCTGTTCCATCAGGTCGGGTCCCATGATGCCTTCGGCGAAGCCGGGGAAGTTCTCGACCTCGGTCGTCGTGACGAGGGCGCCGCCCGCCTCGACCGAGCTCGCGAGCACGACCGGCGCGAGTCCTGCACGTGCGAGGTAGACCGCGGCCGTATAGCCCGCGGGGCCTGAGCCGATGACGACGACGTTCTCGACGGTCTGGTCACTCATCGGACCCGCCTTCCAGTGTCTGCAGGAGTTGTTCGATGTGGGCGCGGATCTCGTCGCGGACCCGGCGCACCTCATCCAGACCGAGGAGCTCGGGATCGTCGAGCTGCCAGTCCAGGTAGCGCTTGCCCGGGTAGATCGGGCAGGCATCGCCACAGCCCATCGTGACGACGACATCGGCGGCCTGCACGACGTCGTCGGTCAGGGGCTTCGGGAACTCGCGGCTGGGATCGAGGCCGATCTCCTCGAGCGCGAGCACGACGGCGGGGTTGAGTTCCGCGGTCGGCGCGGACCCCGCTGAGCGCACATGGATGCGGTCGCCAGCGATGCTGTGGGTGAGCACGGCCGCCATCTGCGAGCGTCCAGCGTTCTGCTCGCAGACGAAGAGCACCTCAGGTACGTCGCGAGCGATCGCACCCTTCGCCTGGGCGAGGGCGGTCATCCGATCGGCGGCGAAGCGGGCGACCCGGGTCGCGAGGTGCGCTTTGACCGTCGCAGTGCGGAGCAGCGCCGTGTACGACTCCAATACGTACCGCTCGACCGTCTCGGCGTTGAACGTTCCGTCGAATCTCTCAGCGAGCTGCAGCGACAAATCGTGCAGATATCGCTCCGGATAGCTGATGCCTGACAACCCGCGTCGCCCGGCGGCGTTGAAGTCGGACATGACTACGCGGCGGGAGCGATCTCGGCGAGGAGGGCTTCCACGCGGCTCCGGATGTCGTCGCGAACGCGGCGCACGGTCTCGATGTCCTTGCCGGCCGGGTCCACCAGTTCCCAGTCCTCGTAGCGCTTGCCGGGGAAGATCGGGCAGGCATCGCCGCAGCCCATGGTGATCACGACGTCGGATTCCTTGACAGCATCGACGGTGAGGATCTTCGGCATGTTGCCGGTGATGTCGATGCCTTCCTCGGCCATCGCCTCGATGGCGACCGGGTTGATCCGGTCCTTCGGCTCGGACCCGGCCGAACGAACTTCGACATTGTCGCCGCCGAGGGCGCGAAGGTAGCCGGCGGCCATTTGGGAACGGCCGGCGTTGTGGACGCACACGAACAGGACGGAGGGCTTCTCAGTGCTCATAATCAAATGATAGACGTTCATCTATCATTTGACTACTTCGGTGGCCGCTTTCGTGATGGCGACTTCGGGAGCAGCGGCGACCACCGGGTAGAGGTAGCTCACGAGGAGCACGCCGATGACTCCGCCGAGCAGCTGCGCGGCAAGGAATGGCACGGCTGAGGCGAGTGCGATGCCTGCGAACGTGTCGGTGAAGATGCGACCGATCGTCACTGCGGGGTTCGCGAACGACGTGGAACTGGTGGACCAGTACGCGGCTCCGACGTATGCGCCGACCGCCGCAGGAATCATCCGTGCGTTGCCGCTGCGCACGAGGGAGAAGATGACCAGCACCAGACCCGCGGTTGCCACGATTTCGGCGAGGAATGTCGCCGGCGTCGCGCGTTCGGTCGCCGAGATCGCGGCAGGGATGTTGAACATGGCGTTCGCCAGCAGTGCACCGCCGATCGCGCCGAGCACTTGCGCGACGGCGTATGGCGCGATGGCGCGAGCGGCGAATCCGGGCTGACTCGATCGGCGCGACATCCACCAGTCGGCCAGTGAGACGACCGGGTTGAAATGGGCACCTGATAGGGGTGCGAGCACGGCGATGAGCATCGCCAGGCCGAGGGTGGTGGCAGTGCTGTTCTCGAGCAGCTGCAGGCCGATGTCCTCCGGGGAGAGCCTCGATGCGGCGATCCCGGATCCGACGACGATCGCGACGAGCAGGCCGGTGCCGATGAATTCGGCGACGAGGCGGCGGGCGAGCGGGGCAGGGCTGGGCATGGGTGACTCGTTGGCGCTCATCGGTCCTGTCGATCTCAGAGGGTGGTGAGCAGCTCGCGGATGCGGCGCTCGATGTCATCTCGAATCTGACGCACTTCGGCGAGGGGCTTGCCAACCGGATCGGGCAGATCCCAGTCGAGGTATCGCCGGCCGGGGTAGATCGGGCACGCATCGCCGCAGCCCATCGTGATGACGACGTCGGCGGCGCGCACGACCTCGTCGGTCAATGGCTTCGGGTACTCGCCGGCGAGCGGAACGCCGATCTCGTCGAGAGCGGTCAGGACGGAGTTCCGCACCTCGCCGACCGGGTCAGAGCCCGCGGTCCGCACATGGACCCGGTCACCGGCGAGGTGCCGGAGGATCGCCGAGGCCATCTGCGACCGGCCGGCGTTCTGCACGCAGACGAACAGCACTTCCGGCGCAGAATCGCTCGGCGCGGCCTCATGGCGGGCGAGCGCGTCGAGGCGGTCTGCCGCGAACTGGGCGGCGAGCGAGGGAACGCGCTGACCGGGCGTCGGTCGCGCCGCAAGGAGCGCATAGCTCTCGCGGACGTACCGTTCAACCGTCTCTGCGCTGAACACCCCTCGGAATCGTTCGCTGAGATCCTGCACGACCCGGTCGAGGATGGGATCGACCTCGACCTCGCCTTCGGGCCTGCCGAGCATCTCTGCGATTCGATCCGCGTGGGCCGGTGCCAGCGAGTACCAGGTCCGGCGCCCATCGGGCTCGCGTTGCAGCAGGCCTTCGTCGAGGAGCGCTTTCACGTGGTGGCTCACGGTCGGTTGCCTGAGGCCGAGTTCCTCGGCGAGACGCCCGACGAGCACGCGTCCGTCCGGGGAGCCGAGGAGCCTCTTAAGAATCCGGGCGCGCGTCGGGTCGGACACGAGCCGAAGCTCTCGCGCGGCCTCCGCAACATCATTCATAGACGGAAGTCTATGTCACGGAGGCCGCGCGGAGGCCTAGCTGCAGCAGCTGCTCTGCGACCCGCCGGCTGCGTCGTCCGTCGAGCACGACGAGCCGTCGGGTGCGAGGCTGGTCGAACACACGCCGGTCTCGGGCAGCACGAGTTCGACGTTGCTGGCCGCCGCGACATCGCCGGCGAGCCACGCGGTGATCGAGCGGACCTGCTCGTACCCGGTCGCGAGGAGGAACGTCGGGGCGCGGCCGTAGCTCTTCATTCCGGCGAGGAAGAACCCTGGCTCGGGATGGGTGAGCTCGGCGAATCCGTGCGGCTCCACCGTTCCGCAGGTGTGCACATTCGGGTCGATCAGCGGCGCAAGGCGCTTCGGAGCCTCGACGATCTCGTCCAGCTCGAGGCGGACCTCGCGGAGCATGTCGAGGTCGGGCCGGAAGCCGGTGGCGCTGACCACGAGGTCGGTGTCATGCTCGACCAACTCGCCGCGGCGAACGCCGGAGACGCGCACACCGTCGCCGGCGCGGCCGAGGCCGACGATCTCGAATCGGTCGACCACGGTGATTCGACCGGCGGCCACGAGCGCGTCGACGCGGCGACCGATCGACGCACGGGCGGCGAGGCCGTCGTCGTCGGATGTCGTGACCCTGACCGCACTGGCGTTGCGGATCAACCAGGTGATGCGCGTCTCCGGCTCCTGCTCGGCGAGCTGGGCGAGCGCGAGCAGGGTGTTCGCCGCCGAGTGCCCGGCACCGACGACCGTGGTGTGTCGACCGGCGAACCGTGCTCGCTCACGCCCGAGCACGTCGGGCAGGGCGTGGCTGACGCGGTCGGCGACCTCGGCGAGCCCGAGGGGCTCCAGACCCGAGGAGCCGAGGCTGTTCGGGTGCGCGTACGTGCCGGACGTGTCGATCACGGCGCGCGCGGTGAACTCCTCGACCCCGTCGGGGGTGAGTGCGCGAAGCAGGAACGGCGTCGAGGCGCGACGGGCGGTGCGCGTGCGGTCCATGCCCTGCCTGGTGACGGCGGAGACCCGGACACCCGTGCGGATCCGGTCGGCGATCACGTCGAGCGCGGCGAGCGGCTCGAGGTACTGCTCGACGAGTTCAGTGCCCGTCGGGAGGCTCTCGGGGGCGGGCAGCTGCCACCCGGCAGCCTCGAGCAGTCGGCGTGAAGCCGGGTCGACCACATGCTTCCACGGCGAGAAGAGGCGGGTGTGCCCCCATTGGCGGATGCTCGATGCGATCTCCTCTCCCGCTTCGCAGATGACGAAGTCGATGCCGCGCTCGACGAGGTTCGCGGCGGCTGCGAGCCCGACCGGTCCGGCGCCGATGATCGCGACGGGCAGGGTGTCGAGGCTGCGCTGCTGCAGGCTCGGGACGGTGAGATCGATCAGCGTCATGGTGGTGCGCCTCCTAGGCATCGATGAACTTCGATATTGAGTTTGGGCACTCCATCGACGTTTGTCAATATTCGGATAGGATGACCGACATGTCCACCACGCTCTTGCCTGTGATCCAGCCGGAGTCCGTCGCGTGTTGCACGCCGCTGACCAGCGAGGCCATCGATGCGGAGCGTGCGGACGACCTCGCGAAGAAGCTGAAGGCTCTCGCCGACCCGACCCGGCTTCGCCTGGTCTCGATCGTCGCCGCGTCAGAGGGTGGCGAGGCGTGCGTGTGCGATCTCATCGAACCGGTCGGGCTCAGCCAGCCGACCGTGTCGCATCATTTGAAGATCCTCATGGAGGCGGGCTTCCTCACCCGCAGCAAGCGCGGCACCTGGGCGTACTACAAGCTCGTGCCCGGGGCGCTCGGCCAGCTGTCGCAGCTGCTCGACGTCACCGCCTCCCGCTGACGGCCAGCACCCGGCCCGTCCGTGTCGAATCGTCCGCTCGGTGTGCGCCTGGCCGCGCTCTCCATCGGCCAGGTCATCAGCTGGGGCATCCTGTACTACGCCCTGATCGTCGCGGCGCCGGCGATCGCGGACGAGACCGGCTGGAGCGTTGCGACGATCACGCTGTGCTTCTCGGGCGGGCTGATCGTCTCTGCCGCGGCCGGCATCGTCGTCGGCAGGTGGCTCGACGATCGCGGCCCGCGCCTCGTCATGACATTGGGAGCCGTCGTCGGCAGCCTGGGCCTGGTCGTGGTCAGCGCGGCATCCGATCTGGTCGTCTTCACGCTCGGCTGGGTGGTGTGCGGACTCGCGCAGTCGGCCGTGCTCTACCAGGCGGCGTTCACGGTCATCGCCCGCCGCCACGGCGACTCGCGGCGCAGCGCGATGACGATCCTGACCCTGGCCGGCGGCCTCGCCTCGACCGTGTTCGCTCCCGTCGTCGCCGGCCTCCTCACCGCGTTCGACTGGCGCGCGACGTTCCTCATCCTCGCGGGTGCGTTGCTCGTCCTCACGGTGCCGTTGCACTGGTTCTTCCTCGAACGCGCATGGGCTCCGCTTTCGCCGGCCCACGCCGGAGAAGCGGTGCATCACGTCGGAACCGTGATCCGGACGCGCCGGTTCTGGATGCTCGAGGTGTCGATGGTCACGCTTGCGGCCGCACTGTTCAGCGTCACCCTCGCCATCATCCCGCTCTACATGGAGAAGGGCATGACGTACGAGCTCGCCGCATGGGCGCTCGGCCTGCTCGGCGCGGGTCAAGTCATCGGCCGGCTGCTGTACGTCGCGGTCCCGCACAGGACCGCCCCTTGGATCCCGCTCGCCATCACGTCGGGTCTCGCCGTCGTGCTCCTGGCACTGATGGGCCTGGTGCCCGGGCCGCCATGGCTCCTCATCGGCATCGGCATCATCGCGGGCGCCGTTCGCGGCGCCCAGACGCTGGTGCAAGGGTCCGCAGTGGCCGACCGATGGGGCACCCGCAACTACGGCAGCATCAACGGGGTGTTCGCCGCGCCGATCACCGCGATCTCCGCACTCGGGCCGGCCCTTGGTCCCGTCGTCGCCGTTGCCGTCGGCGGCTACTCCGCGATGGCCCTGGTCATGGCCGGTCTCGCGATGATCGCGGTGATCACCGCGAAGTTCTCATGACCCTCTCCCTCATCTCGCCGGCGCAGACCGGCTCCGACCGACCGTTGACGCAACGGTCGACCCGCAGCAGACCGCAAGACCTCAGCTACGGTGCCAGCAATGTCAAGCCCCTTCCCTCCAGCCGACCGGCAGAGCAGCGTGGGCACCATGAAGAATGACAAGGACGCGGACCTCGACGCACGAGTGCGTGCCGAGGAAGAGGAGTTTCGCGACGTCGTGCGTGCAGGCGCGCCTGATTCCGGCACCGGTGACGACACCGCAGTGGATCGCAACCGGCAGCCCGAGCAGGATGGACCGGTGATGGACGGGGACAACGCCTCCGACCAGTCGAAATGGGAGGGCATCATCGCCCAGACTCGAGCCGATCTCGAGGGCCGCCGGGCGGAGCAGATCCGTTCGGCTCTCGCTCAACGAGTCACGGACGCGCAGCTCGATGTACCGTCCGAGGAGATCGACCGTGCCTCGACGGAGATCGCCGTGACCCCCGACCGAGGCGATGGCCTCAGTCGCAACGCCGAGAGTGGAAGCGAGTGAAGACCATGTCGGAGATCGATCACGCACGGCGCCGGCTCGAGTGACATGGGCCAGCTCATCTACGGCACCGGTACTCGCTATGAGATGGAGGACCGAACGCTGTCGCACGTGAAGGTCGCAGTCGGCGCGAAGCTGCGCCGCCACGAATCCTTCTTCCTGAGTTGGATCATCCCCGCCGACCACGGGTCGGGTCGAGTCAGCATCTGGCTGTCCGACAGCATCCCGCTGCAATTCCATTTCAACGGCAACTCGCCGCCGGAGCTCAACCGAACCTGGGTGAAGGCCCTCGAGCTCACGACCCTGAGTGACCGCGGCATGATCATCCTGCCCGAGGGTGATGCGGAGGCGTTCATCACCAGCCACCCGGTTTGAGCCCAGCGGCATGAACACCGAAAGGCACGCCGACTACTGATCGTCAGTTCCAGTCGACGGAGTGCATCCAACCCGCTATGTAGGCGCGCTCGTTCTCGCCGAGCCGCATACCGAGCTGCGGCGCGTGGCCCGGGTCGAGTTCGCAGAGTTCGTAGATGCGACGAACGACGACGGCTCGAAGTGGCGCGTGGACGTTCTCCAGCACCTCTCGCCGCAGCGGTCGTTCGAGCATGGGCCACCACAGCCCGATCGGGGGAAGGCCGTTCGCATTGGCGACGCGTTCGTCGTGCGGTACGCCATCGAGGACGGAACTCATTGCGCCCGCTCCTCGCGAAGGCGACCGGTCTCGGGGTCGCGGACGACGACGTGCTCGTTCGGGTCGGCATCCTCATCGGCCTGTTGATGCTGCTCGGCCGCTTCGACGGCCTCGTCGAGTTGGTCCGAACCGCTCGATTCAGCGGGATCTGGATCTCTCATTCTCGTGCTCCTCGTTCATGCGGCCTCACCATCGGGGCCGCCGATTCGAACGTACGCGTGTCCGATCCGACCTGAAAGGGATTGACTTTTCGGGCGGTCGGAGTCCGGGCCACGACGCCCGGCGCGAGGCGGAGATGACAGATCAGCGAGCGCGAGATGTCAACCCCCTCCCCTGAACCTCCACGCAGCCATAACGTTCGATCACGTGGATATCCCGGTGACCTCGACGTCCCCGGAGAGACGAAGGGAACCGTCATGAACATCCTGCTGATCATCGTCGTCGTCGTCGCCGTCATCCTGGCGATCACGGGCGGCCTCGTGCAGTCGCTCAACTTCCTGCTGTGGGTCGGACTCGTCCTGCTCGCCATCGCGGTGATCGCCTGGCTCATCCGGATGATCGCCGGGCGCAACAGCGTGTGAACGACGAGCGCACGGCGGG